>CAZRLO010000004.1:0-69119 GCA_964600965.1 uncultured Rhodobacter sp. | reverse complement strand
GTTGATGTGGGCTAATATAGAATATTTTTCCGAATGAATTGCTAGATAGGGCTTCAAATAAGAACGTGGTTCTGCATATATGGAAAAATGGTGCGATTTATTCCATAATCTGCCGGAGAAACGAATGCAGGTCCAACTTGATGATACCGACCGGAAAATCCTTTCGGAATTGCAGGACGATGCCAGCCAGTCGCTGGACGAAATTGCCCGAAAATCAGGCTCTTCCAAGACCCCGGTATGGAATCGCATCCGCAAGCTGCGCGCGCGAGGGGTGATCAGAAAGCAGACGGTTCTGCTCGACCCCGTGGCGCTGGGGCTGGAGGCCTGTTTCTTCGTGCTGATCCGAACAAGCGAACACGAGGCCGACTGGCAGGCGCGGTTCCTGAAAACCCTGCAGGACCGCCCCGAAGTATTGGAGGCGCACCGGCTGGCGGGCGATATCGACTATATCCTGAAGGTGCGGGTCGAGAACGCAAAGGCCTATGACGTTTTCTATCAGGCGTTGATTTCGGAGGTGAAGATTTTCAATGTGACGGCATTACTGTCGATGGAAGAGATCAAGGCGACGACGCGGCTGGCGGTGTCGAGCGACCCCAAATGAAACGCGCACGACGAAACAATTGGGGCGGGATTCACCCCGCGATGCCAGGCACCGAGGGTATCGGCGGGCCTGTTCGCGTCCAGGGGCGTGCGACAAAGGGGCTTGGTCCGGCGAAAGGCGAGGCTGTCGGGTAATATTCGGGCCGTGCATTTTCAATTGCAACCGTGTGCCAATTCACAGGCCGACCGCCCCGCCGCAGACGTTTTCTTCAAAAGAAAGCAGGCCGATATCTTTTGAGGATTTCGACTTGCGCTGGGTATCCGGGGCATAGGGCTGTGATCAGGCGTCTGCCGGATGATCCGGGATCACCCCTTGGTCATCCGATCCGATTTCTTCCGCACCAGCACCATTCGCAGATCGTGCATCGCCATCAGCAACTGGTCGGTGAATACCTCCAGCTCCTCGTCGGTCGCGCGGCTTTGTGCCCACTGCGCCGTCAGGTTCAGGTGATCGACCGCGCGCAGGATGTCATCGATGCCGCGGGTGGCCAGCACCTGCTGGCGCTTTGCCAGCCACGCCGCGATTTCGGCCTGTTCGGCCTCGCTGGGCTGCGCGTCGCCTTGATGCTTGACCTGCCCGTTATTGGTGTTCACCACCGCGATCTGGTCCATTTCCAGCCGCCGCTGCCGGTTCTCGGTGTCGACCCGAAACACCGCCGCGCCGTTCTCGCGCACCCTGAAATACAAGCTTTGCCCGTCCGTCATCTGCCCGCCCCCGGTCTGCCGTCAACAAAGCGAGGCGCAAAAGGCCCTTATGCGTTCGCAGGCCTCTTTCAGCACCTCGTCGGATGCAGCATAGCTGACCCGAAAATTCGGCGATAGCCCAAATGCCGCTCCGAAAACCACGGCGACGCCTTTTTCTTCCAGCAGGGATACAGCGAAATCTTCGTCCGTTTTCAGCATCTTGCCGGACGTTGTTGATCTACCGATGCAACCGGAAACTGAGGGGTAGACATAGAACGCACCTTCCGGTTTCGGACAGGTGATCCCTTCGGCTGCATTCAGCATTGCTACCACCAGATCACGGCGCCGTTCAAATACCGGGCGGCTGGTCGCGATGTAATCCTGAGGTCCATCCAGCGCCTCGACCGCCGCCCATTGCGAAACCGAGCAGGGGTTCGACGTCGTTTGCGACTGCACCTTGCGCATGGCGCCGATCAGGTCCGCCGGCCCGCCGGCGTAGCCGATGCGCCAGCCGGTCATCGCGTAAGCCTTGGAAACGCCGTTGACGGTCAGGGTCCGGTCATAGAGACGCGGTTCAACCTCGGCAGGGGTGCAGAACCGGAACGGCGGATAGGCAAGATGCTCGTACATGTCATCGCTCAGAACCCGGACCTGCGGGTGGCGCAGCAATACCTCGGTCAGGCCCCGCAGTTCGGCGTGCGAGTACCCGGCACCCGTCGGGTTGGAGGGGGAATTGAAAATCAGCCATTTGGTTTTCGGGGTGATCGCCGCTTCCAGCGTTTCGGACGTAAGCTTGTACCGGTTTTCCAGCGACGCGGTCGCGATGACCGGAACCCCACCGGCCAGCAGTACCATGTCGGGATAGGAAACCCAGTACGGGGCGGGGATCACCACTTCGTCGCCCGCATTCAGGGTGGCCATCAGCGCGTTGAACAGCACCTGCTTGCCACCGGTCGCAACGGAGATCTGGTCGACACCATAGACCAGGCCGTTGTCCCGCTTGAATTTTCGGGAAATCGCCGCCTTGAGTTCGGCAATGCCGTCCGGTGCGGTATACCGGGTCTTGCCGGCGTCAATCGCGGCCTTTGCGGCATCCCTGATGTTTGTCGGTGTGTCAAAGTCGGGCTCTCCGGCGGCAAGGCCGATCACGTCGCGCCCCGCCGCCTTCATTTCGGCGGCCCGGGTCGAGATCGCGATGGTCGGCGAAGGCTTTACCCGCGTCAGATTGTCCGCCAGAAAACCCATGGTCCCACCCCGTTTGCAACTTGGATGCGCATGTCATAAGTTGCGCGCCAGACGCGATCAAGGGTCGATCGCTGTGCCAGACACCAAACCGGAAAGCCGCCATGACAGAACCGACCGACCGCCCGGAATCCGGCTATTTCAGCGAAGAATCGGCCACTTTCGGCGACCGTCTGGCCGGCGCACGCCGGGCGGTCGGGCTGACGCAGGAAATTTGCAGCCACACCATGGGCGTCAAGCTGAAAACCCTTCAGGCATGGGAAGAGGACATGTCCGAGCCCCGCGCCAACAAGTTGCAGATGCTGGCCGGGGTTCTCAACGTGTCGATCATCTGGCTCCTGACCGGCGAGGGCGTGGGTGTGCGCGATCCTTGGAATGCCGACGACGCCGCGGATGGCGGGAAAACCGCCGAAGTGATCGCTGATATCCGGGCGATCCGGGCGGAAAACCGGCGTCTGGGCGAACGCTTGCTGCAACTGGAAAAGAAACTGGCCAGCGCCGGGCGAAAATGAACCGGCCATTGTTCGGGATCGATCTTGGCGGCACCAAAATCGAAGGCGTCGTCCTGATGCCGGGCGGCCAAGAGCTGCTGCGGCACCGGGTGCCCACCCCGCGCGACGACTACGACGCGACCCTGCGGGCGATCGCCGGGCTGGTTGGGCATCTTGAGGCAGAGACCGGGCACGAATGCCCCCGGATCGGCTGCGGCATACCGGGTTCGATCGCGCCGAAATCCGGGCGGGTGCGCAACGCCAATGCCACCTGGATCAATGGCCGGAACCTGCCTGCCGACCTGGCGCAGGCGCTGGGCCGCCCGGTCCGGTGCAGCAACGACGCGAATTGCCTGGCCTTGTCGGAATGCCACGACGGCGCGGGCGCGGGCGCGGCTTCGGTCTTTGCGGTCATTCTGGGTACCGGGGTCGGCGGCGGCCTGGTGATCGACGGCCGGATCATGCACGGCGCGCGCGGCATCGCGGGCGAGTGGGGCCACATGCCGATGCCAGGGGCGACCGCTTTGGGAGAGCATTGTTTTTGCGGACGGCGCGGCTGCGTCGAGACCTATCTTTCGGGTCCGGCACTGGTCCGGGCCTATGCAGCCAAAGCCGGGGCTCCGGTCGCGGATGCCCGCGAGATTGCCGTTCGTGCGGGCCGGGGGGATGCGGTGGCGCAGGCGGTTCTGGCCGAATTCGGCGACCGGCTGGGCGTCGCGCTGGGCATTATCGTGAACGTTCTGGACCCCGAAACGATCGTTCTGGGGGGTGGATTGTCGAATTTGCCGGGTCTGGCGGATCAATTGGCCGCCTGCATCGCCCCCCATGTCTTTCTGCCGCCACGCGATCAGGCGGCGGTTCGCCCCGTGGTCGCGCGGTGGGGCGACAGTTCCGGCGTTCGCGGCGCGGCCCGGTTATGGGAAGGTTCGCAGTGATGGCCGATGAAACCCACGAAATCCGCCTGAAACGCCTGAACATGCGCAGCCAGCGGCGGGGCATTCGCGAAATGGACCTGATCCTTGGCGGTTTTGCGGCGCGGCATCTGGGCGCGCTGGCACCGGGTGAACTGGACATGTTCGAGTCGCTTCTGAGCGAAAACGACCACGATCTGTATGCGTGGGTGTCCGGGCGCATGGCGCCGCCGCGAAAATTCGCGCCCCTGATCGCACGGATATCCGCCGACACCGGGTCGTGACGAAAAAATTGCAAAACCCGCCCACGCTTAACGTCTTTTTGGGGAATTGCCGCAATTCTGAACCCCGCATCTGTTCGGCGGAGAGGAATATGACGGTTCATCAGGCAGGCACCCATATGGTGCCGCGGGGATATCTTGGCGATTACATGGACATGCTGGGCATGTTGGAGCGGCTGCATCGCCTGCTGCTCGACGTCATCAAGGACGAGTTTGAGCGGTTGAGCCTGCTGGACATCAACGCGGTTCAGGCGCTGCTGTTGTTCAATATCGGCGAAAACGAAGTGACGGCGGGCGAGCTCAAGACGCGGGGCTATTATCAGGGGTCCAACGTTTCGTACAATCTCAAGAAACTGGTGGATGCGGGATACATGCACCACCAGCGCTGCCAGATCGACCGCCGGGCGGTCCGGGTGAAGTTGACGGAAAAGGGCCGGAAAATCCGGACCATCGTCGGGGAATTGTTCGCGCGCCATGCCAGCACGCTCGACGAAAAGTCGGTCCTTGAAAAAGGCGCGCTGGTCTATCTGAACGGTTCGCTGAAGACACTGGAACGGTTCTGGACCGACCAGATACGGTATATCTATTAGGGATTGTTGAAAGTCGACGGATCGCACCGGTGCTGGTGAAGGCAGGATCATACCGGCGCTGGTGAAAGCCGGGTCATACCGGCGCCGTAGAAATTTGTGTCCGGCGCGACGGATATGGCCACCGTGATCGTCTGATCGGAAGGGAATTATTGCGGCTGGGGATATTTTCGCGGCATTCCCGTGGGATCAGGTGTGTTTCGCCATTGCGGCGCAATCCCGCTGGATCGGTGGCCGCCATGCGTCGTGCAAAATTGGCTGGCCCGGCTGGGGTTTGACCGAAACCGATAGGGACCGGGGATTGTCCACCGGCCTCGGGGCCGGCACCCGGTTTGGTCATTTGGTCGTGATCCCGGCGGTTTTGAGGCCGACGGCAACTGCCGGCGTAACGGACACGACAACATGCACGGTCGTGATCCCGGCGGTTTTGGGGCCGACGGCAACGCTTCGGCGTCAAATACGGCGGCCGTCCGCGCATGATCGTGTCGGCCCCGCGGGGCGCCGTCGCGCCGCGCGAATTTGGGTTCGGCCGACCTTGCAATGCCGGACAATCGTGCGCGGCACCCTCGGACCGGTGCCACGCGCCATCCGCCGGACCCGGCAACACGCCGGTTGGGCACCCAACTCGACCCCCAAACCGGCAACGAACCCATGCCTTGACCGCCGCCCGCGCCTTGCTCCGCTGCGTCGATTTGGTATCTGCAACCGACCCGCCGATTGCTATAACCCAAGGCGACTGCTACGAGGATGTCATGGACTATTCATCGCGACTTGACCGGGCATTGCAGGCCCTTCACGACGAGGGACGCTATCGTACCTTCATCGATCTTGAGCGGATCAGAGGCAAGTTCCCCCATGCAATCTGGCACGCGCCGGACGGTACGACGCGCGACATAACGGTCTGGTGCGGCAACGATTATCTGGGCATGGGCCAGCATCCCGATGTGCTGGCCGCCATGCATGAAGCCCTTGACGCCACCGGCGCGGGTTCCGGCGGCACGCGAAATATTTCCGGCACCACGGTTTATCACAAGGCGCTGGAGGCCGAGATTGCCGATCTGCACGGCAAGGAGGCGGCACTGGTCTTCACCTCGGCCTATATCGCCAATGACGCCACGCTTTCGGTGCTGCCGCGCCTGTTTCCGGGGCTGGTCATTCTGTCCGACGAACTGAACCATGCCTCGATGATCGCCGGCATCCGCCACGGCAATTGCGAGAAACACATTTTCCGGCACAACGATCTGGCGCATCTGCGCGAATTGCTCGAGGCGGTAGAACCCGGACGTCCCATCGTCATCGCCTTTGAATCGCTCTATTCGATGGACGGCGATTTCGCGCCGGTCGCCGCGATTTGCGATCTGGCCGATGAATTCGACGCGCTGACCTATATCGACGAAGTACACACCGTTGGCATGTACGGCCCGCGCGGGGGCGGCATCACTGAAAGGGACGATCTGGCCCACCGCATTGATCTGATCAACGGCACGCTGGCCAAGGCCTATGGCGTGACCGGCGGTTATGTCGCCGCGTCGGCAAAAATGGTCGATGCCATCCGGTCCTATGCACCGGGCTTCATTTTCACCACATCACTGCCACCGGCAATTGCCGCGGGCGCGACCGCCTCGATCCGGCATCTGAAAGCGGACGACACACTGCGCGTGCAGCAACAGACCAACGCCGCGATTCTGAAATCGCGCCTGCGCGGGCTTGGCCTGCCGTTCACTGATCACGGCAGCCATATCGTGCCGGTCCATGTCGGCAATCCGGTCAAGTGCAAGATGCTGTCGGACATGCTGCTGGAGGATCACGGCATCTACGTGCAGCCGATCAATTTCCCGACGGTGCCGCGCGGCACCGAACGCCTGCGGTTCACCCCATCGCCCGTGCATACGCCCGAACTGATGAACCGCCTGATCGACGCCATGGATCAGCTCTGGCAGAAATGTGAGCTAAATCGTGCCGAGTTGAGCGCATAGCCCAACCCAACCGGTGCAAGCTCCGAAATCTTGTGCTAACATGACGACGCAACAAGCAGCCGATCACGAATCGGCTTTCGGCGGGGGGGCTGCCGAGTGCGCAATCTGGGGCGGGCATGAGCGACAGTGCCGAAATGTCAGAGGTCAGGGGCTATGATTCCTACCCGGTTCATCTGGGCGACCTCATGCGCGGTGAACGCGCGACCCTTGGCAAATCTCTTCTGGACGTTCAACGCGATCTCAGGATCAAGGCCGCCTATATCGCGGCAATCGAAAGCTGCGATCCGTCGGCATTTCAGACACCGGGTTTCATCGCCGGTTATGTCCGCTCCTATGCACGCTATCTGAATCTCGATCCGGAAACGACGTTCGCGCATTTTTGCGTCGAAGCCGGGTTTGACGGTGTGCACGCCAATATCACGCACATGCCGAAACCGGTCGCGACGGAACCGAAACCCGTCGTTGCGCCGCGCGGCGCATCGGCACCCGACCCGCTGGCGCAGACCGGCACACGCTTTGTTCCGGTGCAGGACGGGTTTCTGACCCAGGTCTCGCCCGCGGCATTGGGATCGGTTTTCGTGTTGCTGGTGCTGATTCTGGGCATCGGTTACGGGGCCTGGATGGTGTTGCAGGACATTCAGAGGGTCGAATTCGCGCCGATCAGCGAGACCGAGCAGCCCCTGACCAGCCTGCCCGCGGACACCGCCGGCAAATCTGCCGCGCTGGATCAGCTTTACCGGCCCAAAGAACTGGACGTACCGGTGATGACCCCGCGCGACGGGCCGATTGCGGGGCTGGATCCGGATGATATCGGGGCACTGGTGCCCAACAATGGCGGCCATCAGGCCGCGGAAACCGCCGCTTTGCTGGAACGCATTCCCCCGCGCGTGACCGAGGTCGCCGCGCCCCGCGTCGCCATCGTCGCGCGTCGCGCCGCCTGGGTGCGGGTCTCGCAGGCCGATGGCACCGTCCTGTTCGAAAAAATCCTCGATGGCGGCGAAAGTTTCCGGCTTCCGGTCGGGGCCACCGGAACCGTGCTCAGGGCCGGGAATTCCGGCGCGGTCTACCTGACGCTGGGCGCGAAAATATTCGGCCCCCTTGGCGGCGGCACGTCGGTGGTCAAGAATGTGGCCCTGGACCCGGCGAAGATCCTGGCCGGTTATCCCGCCGTCAGCGACGATGCCGCGCTGAAGGAGCTGGAAAGCCCACGCGTGATCACGCTCAACGAAACACCGCTCAACGAATAGCGGACTCGTTGCCAGCAGCACCCGTCTGCGGTAAGCAATCCCCTGACCCAACGCATCTGGTGCGGACATGCCTCATAACCCCATCCGGCCCTGGCGCGACATCGCGCGGCGCAAATCGCGCCTGATCCATGTCGGAAATGTCCCGGTCGGCAACGGTTCGCCGATCACCGTCCAGACCATGACCAACACGTCGACAGCCGATGCCGGTGCAACCATCCGCCAGATCGAGGCCTGCGCCGAGGCGGGGGCCGATATCGCGCGCGTCTCTTGCCCGGACGAGGATTCGACCGCCGCGATGCGGGAAATCGCGCGCGAAAGCCCGGTGCCGCTGGTGGCCGACATCCACTTTCACTATCGCCGCGCGATCGAGGCGGCGGATGCCGGGGCCGCGTGTCTCAGGATCAATCCCGGCAATATCGGCAAACCGGACCGCGTGCGCGAGGTGATCCGGGCGGCGCGGGCCAATCAATGTTCGATCCGGATCGGGGTCAATGCGGGATCGCTCGAAAAACACCTGCTGGAAAAATACGGCGAACCCTGCCCGGATGCGATGATCGAAAGCGGGCTGGACCACATCCGCATTCTTCAGGACAACGATTTTCATGAATTCAAGATCAGCGTGAAAGCGTCCGACGTGTTCATGGCGGCGGCGGCCTATCACGGGCTGGCCGACGCGACCGATGCGCCGATCCATCTGGGCATTACCGAGGCCGGCGGCCTGGTTTCCGGCACCATCAAATCGGCCATCGGCCTTGGCAGCCTGCTATGGGCGGGGATCGGGGATACGCTGCGCGTCAGCCTGTCGGCGGACCCGGTCGAAGAGGTGAAGGCCGGGTTTGAGATTCTGAAATCGCTGGGTCTCAGGCATCGCGGGGTCACGATCATTTCCTGTCCCTCCTGTGCGCGGCAGGGTTTTGATGTGATCAAGACCGTTGCCATTCTGGAAGAGCGGCTGGCTCATATCCGCACGCCGATCTCGCTTTCGATCATCGGTTGCGTGGTCAACGGCCCCGGCGAGGCGCTGATGACCGATATCGGGTTCACCGGCGGCGGGGCCGGCGCGGGCATGGTTTATCTGGCCGGGCGGCAGGATCATAAATTGTCCAATGATGATCTGATCGAACATATCGTCGAGGCGGTCGAGGCCAGAGCCACGGAACTCGAAGCCGCCGCGCAGGCGGCGCAATAGGCCATGCTGAAACTCGCGTTGCTGCTGCTGGTCCTTCTTGCGCTCGCGGTGGTGCTCTATATCCGTTTCGCGCCCAGCGACCCGCAGGTCTGGCATGTCGATCCTCTGACCGCCGAAAAACCGGCGACACCCAATGCCTTTTTGTTGCGCCCCGGCACCGGCAAATATCCGGCCCCAGAATTTGCCGTTTCCGCGACGGCGCTGGCGGCGGCCTTTGATGATCTGGTGCTGCGCGAAAGGCACGTGACCAGACTGGCCGGTGCCCCGGACGGATTGTGGGCCACCTATGTGGCCCGTACCCCGGTCATGGGATATCCAGACTACGTGTCGGTGAAATTCATCCCGCTCGCAAGTGACCGCGCCACGGTCGCGATCTTTTCACGCGCGCGCTTTGGTTACGGTGACCGGGGCGTCAACCGACGGCGGGTTCTGGGCTGGATCAAGTCGCTGTCTGCACCCTGATCTTCATGGTTCCAAAATACTCTCGCCGAAGGCGGCACCGCATCGACGTCAGGAAAGCGCCGCCAATATCCGCGCCCAGCTTCGAATGCCTTTGTGGAAACACTCCAGATCATATTTTTCGTTGGGCGAATGGATCTGGTCGTCATCGCGCCCAAACCCGATCAGCAGGGCGTCGAGCCCCAGAATATCCTTGAAATGCCCGGCAATGGGAATCGATCCCCCACAACCGACATAGGCGGCGGGGCGCGACCACTCTTCGGACAGCGCGCGGCGCGCGGCCTCAAAGGCCGGATGATCGGTCGACATCCGGCTGGCACCCGCACCATGACCCAGCGGAAATTCCGCCGAACAGTCCGGTGGCAGCATCGCATTGACGTATTCGACAAAACTGGCATGGATCGCATCGGGGTCCTGATCCCCGACCAGCCGGAAGCTGATCTTGGCCATCGCCTTTGATGGCAGGACGGTCTTGAATCCATCGCCTTCATACCCGCCCGAAATCCCGTTCACCTCGCAGGTGGGACGCGACCAGATCATCTCCAGCGGGGTGCGGTCGGTTTCGCCGGCGGGCTGGCTCAGCCCGACATCGCCCAGAAACCGCGCATGATCAAAGGCCAGGTTCTGCCACTGGCTGCGGATTTCATCCGACAATTCCGGCACACCGTCATAGAACCCCGGCAGCGTCACGCGCCCGTCATCGTCATGCAGGCCCGCGATGATGCGCGACAGCACCCGGATCGGGTTGATCGCCACCCCGCCGAACATGCCGGAATGCAGATCCTTGTCGGGGCCGGTGATGATCAATTCTTCGGCCAACAGCCCGCGCAGCATGGTCACGATGGCGGGAACGGTCTCCTGAAACAGCCCGGTGTCGCAGATCAGGGCGACGTCGGCGCTGAGTTCCTCGGCGTTTTCACGCATGAACGGCACCAGCGAGGGCGATCCGCTTTCCTCTTCGCCCTCAAAGAACATCGAAATGCGGGCGGGCAGGGCACCGGTCACCGCGACCCAGGCCCGGCAGGCCTCGACAAAGGTCATCAACTGGCCCTTGTCGTCCGAGGTACCGCGCCCGCGCAGAACCGTGCCGCGCGGGGTCTCTTCCAATGCGGGTTCAAACGGCGGGCGGTCCCACAAATCCAGCGGGTCGACGGGTTGCACATCGTAATGGCCATAGAACATCACATGCGGTCCCGGCCCCGGCGCGTGGCCAACGACCATCGGATGGCCCGGCGTTTCGCGCTTGCCCGCGTCAAACCCCAGCCCGCGCAGATCGGCCACCAGCCAGTCGGCGGCCTTGTCGCAATCCGCGGCATAGGCCGGGTCGGTCGAGATTGACTGGATGCGCAGCAATTCCATCAGCCGCTCGGTGGCGGCATTCAGATCGGCGTCGATATGGGCAAGCACTCTTTCAAGCGACATCATCATTTCCTTTGGTTGGGCCGGGCGCGAGGCTAGCACCCGCCGCCGGAAGGTCCAGATCAAATCGAACGCGGCGGGAGTAGCGCAATCGGCCCGTTGCGGCGTGATTTTCCGCGATTGCCGGACAATCCGCGGCATTTCCGGGATGCACAGCACGCTTGCGGGCGCTATGCTCGGCCCGGTCCCTGAACAGCCTGCGAGAAAATCGATGAAACCAACCCTTCGGTCCGCTGCGCCCCTTGCTGCAATTCTGGCCGCCTGCCAACCAGCGATGGCGCAGGAATTGCCGAACGCGCGTATCGCGGCAAAAATGCTTTACAAGATCAACAAGCGCCCGACCGAAGTGCGGATTCTGGCGCCCGAACTGGTGCCCGAGGCCATGGTCACCGCGCTGCAAGCGGCGGTCGCGGTTCAGAAATACTATGAGGCCATCGCCATCAGCCCGGACGAGGGGATGCAGTCGCCTTCGGCCACGGTCGCGGTAAAACACCATTCCGCCGCCGCCGCCCATGCCGCCGCCATCGCGGATTGCGACGAGAAACGCAAGGAACAGTCCGAACCCTGCGTGGTTCTGGCCGAATTTCTGCCGCGCGGTTATGAGGAACCGGCTGCTTTCAGCCTCAGCTATCCGGCGACCGAGGAATTCACCAAATCCTACCGCAAGGGTGGCAGGCCCAAGGCCTTTGCCATTGAACCCGATCTTGGTTTCTGGGGGTCGTCGATCAAGGCGGAATCCCCCGAGGCCGCAGAGGAAAATGCCCTCGCCGCCTGCCGGGCCGAGGCGGAAAAGGCGAAAGTCAGCGGCGAAGGCTGCGTTGTCGTCAGCGTGAACTAGGCCCGCGCGATCCAGCCGCCGCCCAATACCCGTGTGTCGTCAGCGCCGTAAAAGACACAGGCCTGACCGGGGGCGACCCCCTCTTCCGGGGTCAGCAATTCGACCTCGCCCCGGGTATCGTCCTGCGGGCGCAGTATCGCCGGGCGCGGTGGCCGGGTGGATCGCACCCGCACCCGCACATGATGTTCCCGCGCGTCGGCAAAATCACCGTCGCCCAGCCAGTTGACCTGATCCACCCCGATGTTACCGGTCGCAAGATCGGCCTTTGCGCCCACGATCACGCGCCGCGCGTCGGCATCGAGCTTCACCACATAAAGCGGCTCGCCCCCACCGATGCCCAAACCGCGCCGTTGTCCGATCGTGTAATGGATGACGCCGGGATGTTCGCCCAGAACCCGCCCATCCAGATGCACGATCTCGCCCGGTTCCGCAGCACCGGGGCGCAGTTTTTCGATCACGGCGGCGTAAGAGCCGTTGGGCACGAAACAAATGTCCTGGCTGTCGGGCTTGTCGGCCACCGGCAGGCCGTATCTGCGCGCCAGCGCCCGGGTTTCCGCCTTGCTGGTCAGGTGTCCCAGCGGAAATCGCAGGTAGTCGAGCTGGGTTTGCGTCGTGGAAAACAGGAAATAGGACTGATCGCGCGCCGGATCGCCGGCGGTGTGCAATTCGGGCCCGTGCGGTCCGTCAAAGCGCTGGATATAGTGCCCGGTCGCCATGCAGTCGGCCGCCAGATCGCGTGCGGTTTCCAGCAGGTCGCGAAACTTGACCCGCTCGTTGCAGCGGATACAGGGCACCGGCGTCGCGCCCGCCAGATAGGCATCGGCAAATTCATCGATCACGCTTTCGCGGAACCGGTTCTCGTAATCCAGCACGTAATGCGGGAACCCCATTTCCTGGGCCACGCGCGCCGCATCCTGAATGTCACGCCCCGCGCAGCACGCGCCTTTTTTCGCCAGCGCCGCGCCGTGGTCGTATAGTTGCAGCGTCACCCCGACGACATCATACCCCTGATCGGCCAGCATCGCCGCCACCACCGAACTGTCCACGCCACCCGACATTGCCACCAGCACACGGGTGGCGGCCGGGGATTTGGCAAATCCCAGCGAGTTCGGCGTGATGGCGGTTTGTGCGACGTTCATTTCAGGAAACCCTTGCTTCGCGCGCAATATAGGAAAATCTTACGCAGTCGCAAGACCCGCCATTATCGGCATTTTAAGGAACCGGGTGCAGTCTGGCTGCGCGAAAGGACCGGGGAAATGTACATCAAAAAGGGCAGGGGACCATTGTTGGTGACATTGCACGACGGCACGACCATGAGCCGCGCCGACCTGCCGCCGCCCGCCACACGCCGCTGGGTGGCCAGCCGCAAGGGTGCGGTCGTGCGCGCGGTGGAATTCGGATTGCTGACGGCGGATGAGGCATGCGCGTTGTACGGCCTGACGGCAGAGGAACTGGACGACTGGATTTCAAGGGCCCGCGAACACGGCGAAACGGCCCTGCGAGCCACGGCGGTACAGAAGTATAGACAACCTTAAGTTGAAATGCTATGGATTGGGCCACGGGTAACCAACGATTAACCATTGTACGCCAGAGTCGCATAGAAAACACCCGCCATCATCGGAGAGATTTCATGCGCATCCTGTTGGTCGAAGACGACCCCACCACCTCAAAAAGCATCGAAATGATGTTGGCCAATGCCAACCTCAACGTCTACGCGACCGACCTGGGCGAGGAAGGCATCGATTTGGCCAAACTATACGATTACGATCTGATTTTGTTGGATTTGAACCTGCCAGACATGAATGGCCACGAGGTGTTGCGCCAGTTGCGAAGGGCGCGGATCGACACGCCGATCCTGATCCTGTCGGGCAACGACGACACCGACAACAAGATCCGCGGCTTCGGCTTTGGCGCCGACGACTACCTGACCAAACCGTTCCACCGCGAGGAATTGATCGCGCGCATCCACGCCATCATCCGCCGCTCCAAGGGGCACGCGCAGTCGATCATCCAGACCGGGCAGGTCGTGGTCAACCTCGATGCCAAAACCGTCGAGGTTGAATCAAGCCCCGTTCACCTGACTGGCAAGGAATACCAGATGCTGGAACTCCTGAGCCTGAGAAAGGGCACGACGCTGACCAAGGAGATGTTTCTCAACCACCTCTACGGCGGCATGGACGAGCCGGAGCTGAAAATCATCGACGTATTCATCTGCAAACTGCGCAAGAAACTGTCGATGGCCACGGGCGGCGACAATCACATCGAAACCGTCTGGGGCCGGGGCTATGTGTTGCGCGACCCCGTACCGGTGGAAGCCGCCGGACCGATTGCCATCGGCGCCTGAGCGATGGCATTGCCGCGCTCGAATTAAACTGGACCTCTGACCGCGCCCGCCTTAACTTTTGCCCGGGGATCGGGGGGCGCATGGCAACGGAAATACCCGCGTCGGAATTGGCGGTATCGGACCTGACGCAGGCGCAGGCAACGGTCGAACTGGCGCGCCTTGCGGCATTGCTGCATGCGGCCAACGCCGCCTATCACACCCGCGATGCGCCCGACATCAGCGACGCCGAATACGACGCCGCGAAATCCCGGAATGCCCGGATCGAGGCGGCCTTTCCCGGCCTGAAACGCGATGATAGCCCCAGCGATGTCGTCGGGGCGACGATCAGCGAGACATTTTCCAAGGTCACCCACGCCCGGCGCATGCTGTCGCTTGGCAATGGGTTCAGTGACGGCGACGTCATCGATTTCGTCCAGCGGGTGCGAAAATTTCTGGGACTGGCAGATGCGGCAGCGCTGGCGATCACGGCGGAACCCAAGATCGACGGCCTTTCGCTTTCGCTCAGATACGAAAACGGGGTTCTGGTGCAGGCGGCGACCCGTGGCGATGGCCGCACGGGCGAGAATGTGACCCCAAACGCCCGCACCATCGCCGACATTCCGCAAACGCTTGATGACGCACCGGAAATCCTTGAGGTTCGCGGCGAAGTATACATGAGCCACGTCGATTTCGCCGCGCTCAACGACCGGCAGCGCGCCGATGGCGGCAAGGAATTCGCAAACCCGCGCAATGCGGCGGCGGGATCGCTGCGCCAGCTTGATTGCAACGTCACCCGGGCACGGCCCTTGCGCTTTTTCGCCTATGCCTGGGGCGAGAATTCCGAGCCTTTGGCCCAGACCCAGACCGCCGCGATCGCGCGTCTGGCGGCGCTCGGCTTTGCCGTCAATCCGCATTTCGCGCGCTTCGAATCCACCGAGGGCGCGATTGCGCATTACCGCGCCATCGAGGCGCAGCGCGCGACGCTTGGCTACGACATCGACGGTGTGGTCTACAAGGTCGACGATCTGGCTTTTCAGGCCCGTCTTGGCCTGCGTTCCACCACGCCGCGCTGGGCGCTGGCGCACAAGTTTCCGGCCGAAACCGCGCATACAACCGTTCTGGGCATCGACATTCAGGTGGGCCGTACCGGGGCATTGTCGCCGGTCGCACGGCTGCAACCGGTGACGGTGGGCGGGGTCGTGGTTGCAAACGCGACGCTGCATAACGAAGATTACATCGCCGGACGCGACGCCACCGGCGCGCCGATCCGGCAGGGCCGCGACATTCGTGTCGGCGATTGGGTCGAAGTTTACCGGGCCGGTGACGTGATCCCGAAAATTCGCGATGTCGATCCCGGCAAACGTGCGCCGGACAGCACGCCCTATGAATTTCCGCATCGATGCCCGGAATGCGGGTCGGCGGCAGTGCGTGACGCCGGCGATTCGGTGCGTCGTTGCACGGGTGGCGCGATTTGCCCGGCGCAAGCGCTTGAAAAACTGAAACATTTCGTTTCGCGCGCCGCATTCGACATCGACGGGCTGGGCGACAGGCAGATTGCGATGTTCTTTGACGATGCCGATCTTGGTGTGCGGGAACCGGCCGATATCTTCACGCTTCAGGCGCGCGACGCGAAACTCGACATGCCGCTTGCGAAACGCGAGGGCTGGGGGGATATCTCGGCCGGCAATCTCTTTGCCGCAATCCGTGACAAACGGCGCATTCCGCTGGATCGAGTGATTTTCGCCTTGGGCATCCGCCATGTCGGCGAACGCTCTGGCACCGTGCTGGCGGCGCATTTCGGAACCTTCGAATCGCTTGCCAAAACCTTGGACGAAGCGACCATCGGCACGGGCAGCGCATGGGAGACCGTAACCGGCATCGATGGCGTCGGCGCGGTCATGGCCTCGGCCCTGATCACGGCGTTCCAGCAGCCGAATTCCCGCGCCTCCATCGACCGACTGGTGGCCGAGCTGGAAATCGAACGCGCCATCCCGATCGGGCAGTCCGACTCGCCGGTGGCCGGCAAGGTGGTGGTTTTCACCGGCACGCTCGAAAAGATGGGGCGCGCCGAAGCCAAGGCGACCGCCGAGTCGCTGGGCGCGCGGGTCACCGGGTCGGTTTCGGCGAAAACCGATCTGCTGGTCGCCGGCGAGGGCGCCGGTTCCAAGGCGAAGAAGGCCCGCGATCTGGGCGTGACCATCCTGAGCGAACAGGAATGGCTGGATTTGACCGGCACCCCGAAATGACCCCGCAACCATGAGCCCCCGACCGGAATCGCTGTTTGGGCTTTTCGCCGACATGACCGGCCTTGCCGGGATCGGCGCGCGTAACGCCCGGCATTTCGCGACCATGGACATCGCGCGCCCGCGCGATCTGGTGATGACGCTGCCCTATGCGGGGATCGACCGGAACCCGAAAAACTCGATCCGCGAGGTCACCGCCCCCGTGGTCACCACGGTCGAGGTCGAAGTCGGCACGCACCATCCGAACGCCGTCAAGGGCCGCCCGTATCGCGTGACCGTGCGGGATGCGGCGACCAGTTTTCAACTGGTGTTTTTTCACGCCCGCGCCGAATGGCTGCGGCGCAATCTGCCCGCCGGCCAGCGGCGCATCGTTTCGGGCAAGGTGGAACTGTTCGACGGGGTCGCGCAGATGGTGCATCCCGACCATATTCTACGCGCCGACGAGGCGGGCGCCATTCCGGTCTATGAACCCGTCTATCCGCTGTGCGCCGGGCTGACGCAAAAGGGGTTACAGCGGGCGCTGGCCTCGGCTCTCGAACGATTGCCCGATCTGGCCGAATGGATCGAACCCGGTATCCGGTCGCGGTGCCAATGGCCCGGATGGCGCGCCGCCCTGCAAACGGCCCACGCACCGCAATCGTCGGGCGATCTGTTGCCCGCCGCCCCGCCGCGTGAGCGTCTGGCGTATGATGAATTGTTTGCGCACCAGTTAACGCTGGCGTTGGCCCGGTCGCGGCAACGGCGCGCGCCGGGGCGGGCCAACCAATCCACCGGCAAGTTGCAAGACAAGGTGTTGAAATCGTTGCCGTTCAAGGCGACCAAGGCGCAGAGTCGCGCCATCGCGGAAATTGCGGCGGACATGGGTGGCAAACATCGGATGAACCGATTGCTTCAGGGCGATGTCGGCTCGGGCAAGACGCTGGTCGCGTGGCTGGCGCTGCTGATCGCGGTCGAGGCGGGCGGGCAGGGCGTCATGATGGCCCCGACCGAGATCTTGGCGCGCCAGCATCTGGAAACGCTGCTGCCGCTTGCAGAGATCGCCGGCCTGACGCTGGAGATCCTGACGGGACGCGACACCGGCAAAAGCCGGGTCGCCAAGCTGCAACGTCTGGCCAACGGGGCAACCGATGTTCTGCTGGGCACCCACGCGGTTTTTCAAAAAGACATCAAATTCAATGATTTGCGCCTTGCCGTGATCGACGAACAGCACCGTTTCGGGGTGCGCCAGCGCATGGATCTGGGGGCCAAGGGCGCGGGGGTCGATGTTCTGGTCATGACCGCAACCCCGATTCCGCGTTCGCTGGCGTTGGCACAATATGGCGACATGGATGTCTCGGTGCTTGACGAAAAACCGCCCGGCAGAAAACCGGTGCGCACGGTCGTGATGCCGGCCGGGCGCATCGATGAAGTCGTGGCGCACCTGAAATCGGCGCTGGCCGAGGACCGGCAGGTCTATTGGGTGTGTCCCCTGGTTCAGGAGAGCGAGCTGGTCGAATGGACCGCCGCCGCCGATCGGTATCAGGCGCTGCGCCATGCCCTGGGCGAGGAAAACGTCGGTCTGGTTCATGGGCAGATGCAAACGGCCGAAAAGGACGCGGCCATGGCGGCATTCATTGCCGGGCAAGTTCGCGTTCTGGTCGCAACCACCGTGATCGAGGTCGGCGTCGACGTGCCCGCGGCGTCGATCATGGTGATCGAGCAGGCCGAAAATTTTGGTCTGGCGCAATTGCATCAGTTGCGGGGCCGCGTCGGGCGGGGGGCGGCGCAATCGTCGTGTCTGCTGATCTATTCTCCGCCCTTGGGCAATGCCGCCCATCAGCGGTTGATGGCGTTGCGCGACAGCGACGACGGTTTTTATCTGGCGGAACAGGACCTGAAGCTGCGCGGTGCCGGGGATGTGCTGGGGGTGGCGCAATCGGGGCTGCCAAAATTCCGGATTGCCGATCTGGAGATTCAGGCCGATCTGATGAAACTGGCGCAGGATGACGCACGCCTGCTGCTGGCAACCGACCCGGACCTGACATCGGCGCGCGGGCAAGCGGCGCAGGTCTTGCTGCACTTGATGGAGCAGGAAAAGTCTATCCAAATGATTTCAGTGGGTTGAACGACGTTCTTCAACTGTTAATTGCAAAAGTTCACAAATGTTCTTAAAAAGTTCTTTACAAGTTCTGCCGAGATATGGAACAAACCGGAAACACAGTGTTCCAATCTACAGGTTTCTCATGCTCGAACAGGTCCGTTGCATCGTATCCCGCGGTACTTTTCTGGAAGATTCCATTGGCATGGCCGCCATTTTGGTGGTGCTGATGGTCGGGCTGGCGCTGCCCGGCATGGCGTGACACTGCCCACGGTCCGTTCCCGCAAGATGGCGGCGCGTCTCTTCCCTTGATCGCGCGCGCCAACGCCCCGATTTCGCCTGATCCGGGCGTTTGATCTTTTGTGATCACAAACGGGAAACCCACGGTCCGCACCTTTGGCGCCGCACTTCCATTTGGAAGCTGCGGCGTTTTTTTAGGCGCAGGCGGTGTTCGGCGCGACGTTCAGGGCGGCGATGGTCGCCTCCATCGCCAGCAGGATCGACGCGTGGCGGTTGGGATAGGCGCGGGCGGGCATCAGGACTTCAAGCTCTTCAAAGGGCGCATCCGGCGCGGGACCGTCCGATTTCAGCATGGCGGCAAGCTGGTCGCGTGCGACCGTGATTTCGGCAAGGCTGCGCCCGATCACATGCGCCCCCAGAACCGACGCGGCGGCCTGACCGAGGGCACAGGCCTTGACGTCCTGGCCAAACGACTCGATCCGCCCGTCGCAGATCACCAGATCCACCGTGACGGCGGACCCGCAAACCGGCGAGCGCCGATGCGCGGTTGCAACCGGCCCTGCCAGCCGTTCGGTATGCGGAATCGCGGCGGCCAGTGCCAGAATGCGGCCGGAATACAATTTGATGAGATCGCTTTCGCCGCGCATGGCAACCGCGCCTTTTCTTGTGTCTGGTTGCGCTTTAGATAAGGGATGCGAGGGCGCTTGAAAAGGACATGCTGACATGGCGATGGAATTTGACCCGGAAACCCTGAGATTTGACGATCGCGGCCTGATCCCGGCCATCGCTCAGGATTGCGTCTCGGGCGAGGTCCTGATGCTGGCGTGGATGAACGCGCAATCCATTGCCCGCAGTCTGCGGACCCGTCGCGTCACCTATTGGTCGCGCTCGCGCGGTGCATTCTGGGAAAAAGGCGCGACCAGCGGACATGTGCAGGAATTGGTCGAATTGCGGTTCGACTGCGACCGCGATTGCCTGCTGTTACAGGTCCGCCAGACCGGTCCGGCCTGCCACACCAATCGAAAATCGTGTTTTTACAACGCTGTACGTGATGGTATTGAAGTGGAAATCAGCCAACCGGTGTCATAATCCAACCAGCGCCCGAACCTCATCGGGCGACTTCCCCTCCCGGCGAAGGCTTTGCAACGCCCGGGCGGCGTCGCGTTTCGCCAGACGCTGTCCGCCCGCATCCCGGATCAATACGTGGTGATGATAGACCGGATGCACCAGGCCCAACACCGCCTGCAACACGACATGAATTTGCGTGGCGGGCTGCAGGTCGAGCCCGCGCGAAACATGGGTGATGTCCTGCGCCGCATCATCAATGACGACCGCCAGATGGTACGAGGTGCGGATATCGCGCCGCGCCAGCACGATATCGCCACAACTTGTGATCAGTTCGCGCGCCTTCAGCGCCCGCCAGCCCGGGTTTTGCCCCCCGGTCTCAAGAAATCCAAGCCGGGCAATGGCCCCATGGCCGCCCAGAAATTCAACCGCCCCGGCCATATCGAAACGCAGCGCATCGCCCGGCTTTCGGCTGGCGATGGCCCGGCCCCGGCAGGTGCCGGGATAGACCGGCCCGTCCGGCCCGGCATGTGCGCGCGCGGCCTGTGGCGCGGAAAGCGCGGTCACGATATCGCGCCGGCTGCACGAACAGGGATAGATCAAATTCGACGATGCCAATGCGTCAAGCGCATTTCCATAGGCCTTCATGCGCGCTGACTGTCGCATGACCGGGCGGGGCCATGACAACCCGAGCCAACCGAGGTCTTCCAGAATTGCGGTCTCGAATTTGGGCCGGGCGCGGGCGGTATCGATATCCTCGATCCGCAGCAGGAATTCGCCGCCCATCTCGCGCGCCAGCCGCGCGGCGGTCAGCGCAGAAAAGGCATGCCCCAGATGCAGGAACCCGGTGGGCGAGGGGGCGAACCGCGCCCGCATTCAGCGTTTCTGCAGCACGTAGACCCGGCTTTGCATGCCGATCCCTGGCAGATGCGGCCCGTGTTCGCGAAAACGGACCGCCGCGCGCCCGGCATCCACATTCTCGTTGATCCGCGCCTCGTATTCCGGGTCTTTCAGCGTGTGATCGTTCAGGGAAAAGACGAACATGCCGCCCGCCGGAAGAATTGCGAGGATTTCGTCGATGGTGCCGGCGGGCGCGTGGCTGGTGGCCAGAACACCCATCGCAGCAGCGTTCTGATAGGTTGCCGGCGCGAATGGAAACGGGTTCTTGAGATCGACTTCCCATAATTTGCGGTAGAGTTCCTTGTGGGCCGCCGCACCCTTCAACATTTCCGGGCTCAGATCGCTGCCATCCATGACGCGGAACCCGGCATCGCGCAGCGCCAGCCCCGACAGCCCGGTGCCACAGCCGATGTCCAGCACAGGTGCCGCCTTGTCCGGCACCAGTTCCGCCAGGGCTGCCGCGCAACGGCTTGGCGTGATATAGCCGTTTTCGCGCACCTCGTCGTCGTAGGTTCTGGCCCAGTCCTGATAGAATTCCCGGGTTTCGTCCGGGCTGACGGCCCGGTACGCGCTTTGCAAAAATCCCTGTTGATCGGTCATCAATTCCCCCCCGGCAAGTGCCGGATCAGGTTAACAAGCCATGCTCAGGACTTCCAGAGGTCCGATTGCGCCCCGAGCCAGCCGTGCCACGCGTCCTTGGCCCGGTCACAATAGGCGCGGTAGCGGTCTTTTCGCGCGCGCCGCCCCGAGCGTGCGTCGCCAAGCGGGGGGAACAGGCCGAAATTCACGTTCATGGGCTGGAACCGGCTGGCGTCGGCACCGCCGGTGATATGGTGGACCAGCGCGCCCGAAGCCGTCTCGTTGACCGGTGGCGGCAGATCGCGGCCCCGCGCCGAGGCCACGGCCATTCGCCCCGCAAGCAACCCCATCGCCGCGCTTTCGACATAGCCTTCGACCCCGGTGATTTGTCCGGCAAACCGGATATGGGGCGCGGTTTTCAGGCGGAGCTGCGCATCGAGCAACAGCGGCGATTGCAGGAACGTGTTGCGGTGAATACCGCCAAGCCGCGCGAATTCGGCCTGCGCAAGCCCCGGAATGCGGCGAAAAACCTCGATCTGGGCCCCGTATTTCATCTTGGTCTGAAAGCCGACGATGTTCAAAAGCGTTCCCAGTGCGTTGTCGCGCCGAAGCTGGACCACGGCATATGGCTTGGTGGCGGGATCGTTGGCGTTGGTCAGGCCGACCGGCTTCATCGGCCCAAAGCGCAGCGTTTCCCGCCCACGCGCGGCCATCACCTCGATCGGCAGGCAGCCTTCGAAATAGGGGGTGTCGGTCTCGCCGTCGCGAAATTCGGTCTTGTCGGCGGCCAGCAGCGCGTCGATGAATGCCTCGTAATCCGCGCGGTCCATCGGGCAGTTCAGATAGGCGCGGCGCTCGGCCTCGGTATCGCCCTTGTCGTATCGCGACTGGAACCAGGCCTTGGACATGTCCACGCTGTCGGCATGCACAATCGGGGCAATCGCGTCAAAGAACGCCAGCCTTTCCTGGCCGGTGGTGCGCTGAATCGCCTGGCTCAGGGCATCCGATGTCAGGGGCCCGGTCGCGACGATGGTCTGGCCCTGCTCGGCGCCGGGAAGTTCGGTGATTTCACCCTCGCGGACGGTAACGCCGGGGTGCGATTTCAGCCGGTCGCTGACCGCGCGGGCAAAGTTTTCGCGGTCGACCGCCAGGGCACTGCCGGCGGGCAGGGCGTGGGTGTCGGCCATTTCCATGATCAGGCTGCCAGCCTCGCGCATTTCCCAGTGCAACAGGCCGACCGCGTTGGCGGTGTGATCGTCCGAGCGGAAGGAATTGGAGCACACCATTTCGGCCAGCTCGCCGGTCTGGTGGGCAAAGGTCTTTTTGGCGGGGCGCATTTCATGCAGCACGACCGCCGCGCCATGTTGCACGGCCTGCCACGCGGCCTCGCATCCGGCCATGCCGCCGCCGACGATGTGAATCGGTTTGCTCATGGCGGCGATTTATGGCGTTTGGGCCCAAAAGAAAAGGCCCCCGCGCCGGGGGGCCGATCCATCGAATTTCCGTCGCTCAGGCTTGCTGGGCTTCAAGGTCGTCCCGGGGCGGTGTCGCGTCTTCGCCGGTGTCGCGCGCGTCGCGGCGACGCTGGAACCAGTTGTCCAGCGCATAGCGGCCACGGCCATGCGAAACCAGCAGCAAGAGGCCGCCGATCATCGCAAGATCGCGCCAGAACGCGCCGATCAGATAAGGATCGCCCGGACGGTAGTTGAGGATAAAGCTCGACCAGAACAGATAAAGCGCCAGCAACGCGGCGGCGGTGCGGGTCTGAAACCCGACCAGGATCGCGATCGCCGCGACCAGTTCGAAGCCCGCGTTTGGCAATTTCAGATAGTCGGGCACCGCGCTGACCGACAGGAATTGTTCCATCCCGGTCGGGTCGATGATCAGGCCGATCGCCTTGGCCATGAAATACGAGGCAATCAGCATCCGCGCGGCGGCATGCGCATATTCCTGCATTCGGACTTGTTGTTTCGTCGCATTCATCGGGCGGCCCTTTCCTGTGCTCGCTGCTGACAGTTAGGCCCCCGTCTGAAAACCCGATCGTCGATTCAAACCAGAATCGGCGTGAATTCGGGCATAAGTTGGGAAAGATTTGGGTAAATTCGGACGCAGTTTCGACCTGAAATCTTTCCCGCGACCGCGATGGGCCGCGGGAAGAATGCCCGATTGCGCCGAATTCAGGCGACGGCCGGTTTGGCCGGTTTGGGCGGCTTGGGTGGTGCGGGACGCCGCGGGGCCGGCTCGGCCAGAGCATCCATCGACATCCTGCCCGCGCCCTGGGCGAACAGGATCAGGAATCCGCCCGCCAGACCGATTTTCTGGACAAATTGCATGATCTCGTCCTGACTGCCGATCCGCAGGTTCAAAAGCACCATGCCCGCCAGATAGAGGCATCCAAGCGTGATGGCGGCATTTCTGGTCTGATAGCCGATCAGAATCATGCCGCCACCGATTATTTCAACCGCGATCACTGCATAGGCCGCCATGCCGGGCAGACCCACGCCTTCCAGAACCGCAACAAAGGCCGCCGGATCCTGAAGCTTGATCAGACCCGCCGAAAGAAAGATGAGCGAAAGCAGGATGCGTCCGCCGGTATGTGCATAGGATTGTAAGAACTTCATGGTTTTCCTCGTGATTGCCACTTCCCCGCAGGGAATTCCAGTCGCCGGATATGTTCCCGACGGCACCCCCCAGTTCAGCAGGCGAGGATTAACAGCGGCTGAAGGATTGTTGCTTACATAGAAACAATTCGAGCTATTGCGGTGCCGAGGCCTCGTCCGGTTCGTCCTCGCCCTGTTCGGCGATCCACGCGACCGAGACCACGCTTTCGCCTTCGGACGTGTCAAACACCTTGACCCCCGACGACGTGCGCCCCTGGCGCGAGATGCCCGATACCGGACAGCGGATCGATTGCCCGGTCGAGGTTGCCAGCATGATCTGGTCGTCATCCTCGACGGTGAAGGACGCAACAATGCTGTCGCCCCGCCGCCCCAGATCGGCCGCGGCAATGCCCTGGCCGCCCCGCCCGGCAACCCGGTATTCATGGGCCGAGGAACGTTTGCCGAACCCGCCCGAAGTCAGCGTCAGGATCCATTGTTCGAGTGCGGAAAGTTCGGCATAGCGCTGCTGGTTCAGGGTCTCGTCGGTGCTGCTTTCCTCGATCTCGCCGGCCTCGTCCCCGGTGATCGCCCGGCGCATCCGGAAATATTCGGCCCTTTCGCCCGGCGTCGCCTCGACATGCAGGATAACCGCCATTGAAACGACGTGATCCCCGGCGGCCAGCCTGATGCCGCGCACACCGATTGAATCGCGCCCCTTGAAGACCCGTACATCGGTCACCGGGAACCGGATCACCTTGCCCAGCGTGGTCGTCAGCAGGAAATCGTCCATTTCAGTGGCGATGCGCACGTTCACGATGGTGGTATCGGCGGGCAGTTTCATCGCGATCTTGCCGTTCTTCATCACGTTGGTGAAATCGCCAAGCGCGTTGCGGCGCACCTCGCCGGTCGAGGTGGCGAAAACGATGTGCAGGTCGTCCCAATCGGCCTCGGGCGCGTCGACCGGCATGATCGCGGCGATGGAAACACCCTGGGGGATCGGCAGGATGTTGATGATCGCCTTGCCCCGCGCGTTGCGCCCGCCCGGCGGCAGGCGCCAGGTCTTGAGCTTGTAGACCATGCCATCGGTCGTAAAGAACAGCAGCGGCGTGTGGGTGTTGGCGACAAACAGGTTGGTGACGAAATCCTCGTCCTTGGTTGCCATGCCCTGCAACCCCTTGCCGCCGCGTTTCTGGGCGCGGTAATCGGCCAGGTTGGTGCGCTTGATGTACCCCGAATGGGTGACGGTCACCACCATGTCCTCGCGTTCGATCAGGTCTTCGTCTTCCAGATCGCCGACATATTCGGTGATCTCCGAGCGGCGCGGCACCGCGAATTGTTCGCGCACGTCGTGCAATTCGTCCGCGATGATGGCCTGAATGCGTTCGCGCGAACGCAGGATCGACAGGTAGTCGGTGATTTTTCCGGCCAGTTCCTGCAATTCGTCGGTGACCTCCTTGACGCCAAGGGCTGTCAGGCGCTGCAGACGCAAATCGAGGATGGCGCGGGCCTGAATCTCGCTCAGATTATAGGTGCCATCCTCGTTCACGACATGGCTGGGGTCGTCGATCAGGCGGATGAAATCCACGATGTCGCCCGCGGGCCAGCGCCGCGACATCAGGCGTTCGCGGGCCTGGGCCGGATCGTTGGATTGCCGGATCAGGGCGACCACCTCGTCCACGTTCGACACCGCCACCGCAAGGCCACACAGGATATGACTGCGTTCGCGCGCGCGGCGCAGTTCGAAGGCGGTCCGCCGGGACACGACCTGTTCGCGAAAATCGATGAACGCGCTCAGGAATTTGCGCAGGTCCAGTTGCTCCGGCCGCCCGCCGTTCAGGGCCAGCATGTTGCACCCGAACGAAGTCTGCATCGGCGTGAACCGGAACAATTGGTTCAGAACGACATCTGGCGTCGCGTCGCGTTTGAGCTCGATCACCACGCGCACGCCGACGCGGTCGCTTTCGTCCTGGACATGGGCAATGCCCTCGATCTTTTTGTCCCGCGCCACCTCGGCGATCTTTTCGATCATCGACGCCTTGTTCACCTGATAGGGGATTTCGTCGATGATGATGGCGAACCGGTCCTTGCGGATTTCCTCGATGCGGGTGCGCGCGCGGATGATCACGCTGCCGCGCCCCTCGGTATAGGCTTTGCGCGCGCCGGTCCGGCCCAGGATCAGGCCGCCGGTGGGAAAATCGGGCGCGGGCACATGCGCCATGAGCTGGACGGAATCCAGATCGGGGTTTTCGATCAGCGCCAGCGTGGCATCGATCACTTCGCCCAGATTATGCGGTGGAATATTGGTGGCCATGCCGACCGCGATGCCGCCGGCACCATTGACCAGCATGTTTGGAAACCGCGCCGGCAGGACCGACGGCTCGCGGTCCTTGCCATCGTAATTGTCCAGAAAATCGACGGTATCCTTCTCGATATCCGCCAGAAGCGAGGCCGCCGGCTTGTCCATCCGAACCTCGGTATAGCGCATGGCCGCCGGGTTATCGCCGTCCATCGAGCCGAAATTGCCCTGTCCGTCGAGCAGCGGCAGGCTCATCGAAAACGGCTGCGCCATGCGCACCAGCGCGTCATAGATCGCGCTGTCGCCGTGGGGGTGGTATTTGCCCATTGTATCGCCCACGGGCCGCGCCGATTTACGGTAGGGCTTGTCGTGGCCGTTGCCGCTTTCGTACATCGCGTAAAGAATGCGCCGGTGCACCGGTTTCAGACCGTCGCGCAGATCGGGGATGGCGCGGCTGACGATCACGCTCATCGCGTAGTCGAGATACGAGGTCTTCATCTCGCTTTCGATGGTGATCGACGGGCCATCATAGCCCGGTGCTTCAGGGGCCGATCCGCCCTGATCCTCGGTTTCGTCGCTCAAATGCCCACCCGTTCCGGTCGTTGCCCGATTTTGCGCGCAGTATAACAATTCCGTGGGCAATTAGCAAATTTGGACGAGGATTTTGCCCGGAATTCTCACCAATAAAAGATTTTGAAATCAAGGCACTATCGCGTAACCTGATGAACAGGCAAACCCGCATCCGCGTATTTGGGCCAGGATCGCCAAAGCGGCCGGAAATCCGCCGCACACCAGCGGCTTTGCCCGCAGAATCAGGCATGCCCCTCCGGCCCGGGCCGTGTCCACCGTTTGGCCGTATTCCCGCGCCATGCTGAAGGCCACGAAAGGGGCGCAAGATGCAGAAATCAGATTTCGAAAGGATGCTGGACGGTTATGGCCTGACCACGGCCGAGATGTTTTATCGCATGCCCGATCACCAAAGCATCCTGCAGACCTTTGTGTGGCAGGACATGGACATCGCGCCGGATTATCCGCGCCTGTTCGAGTTCATCGAGTTCTGGCATGAAAAGGTCGAGGGGCCGCTGCATTCGGTGCGCTTCGTGCATCAGAAAATGATCAAACCCGGCGAGTGGCGCCATGTGACGAAAGAGTTTCGAATTCACTAGAAATTTGCCCTGCGGCGCAAATATTCACGATATTCTAGATTTCCGGGCCAAACCCATTGCGCTTGCCAGTGGGCGCAAACGACGTGTTCGATCCGCGAACGATTTGACGACCACCACCAGCGGCGGCCGAATATTTTCCGTGAAAATTCTTCGCCTTACCGGACTTCGCGACAACAATTCCAATCCTGAAATCAGATTCAGAACGGAATTTCGTCGTCCATATCAGCCGAGGGCCCCGGTTCGAAGCCACCCGATGATCCGCCGTCGTAGCCGCCCTGTTCGCCGCCACCGCCGCGCCCGCCCAGCATCACCATCTTGCCGTCGAATCCCTGCAAGACCACCTCGGTCGAGTAGCGGTCGTTGCCCGACTGATCCTGCCATTTGCGGGTCTGAAGCTTGCCCTCGATATAGACCGTCGAGCCCTTCTTCAGATACTGTTCGGCAACGCGCACCAGCCCTTCCTGAAAGATCGCAACCGAATGCCACTCGGTCTTTTCGCGGTTTTCCCCCGAATTCTTGTCGCGCCACTTTTCCGACGTGGCGATGCGCAGATTGCAGACCTTGCCGCCATTCTGGAACGTCCGCACCTCGGGGTCGCGGCCCAGATTGCCGACGATGATGACTTTGTTGACCGATCCTGCCATTCTGGCCTCCTGCCCGAATCCGAAAATTAACCACAATTGTTAGACCACCCTGCAAAGATGAAGAAAAGGTGTATTTCCGCGCAAGAGACAATCAGGGACTCCCGAATGTGGATAAGTCTGGTATGATCGGTGCCGAGCTTTTTGGTGGTGGGATGCGATTTTCGACAATACCAGTTTTGGCCGGGTTGGCCGTGAGCCTGGCGCAGCCGGCGCATTCGGGGCTGTCAAAGGCGCAGCTAAAGCTGTTGGACGGGCGCCTTGCCAAGCAGTACGAGGGCTCAAAGCGGTTGCTGCCCAAAAACGGGCACATCCCGCGCTATGCCGGCGCCTATCGCGGAGTCTACCTGCCCATGGCTGAAAAGGCCGCCGCCAAGTTCGGCGTGCCGCGTGATCTGTTCGTGCGGCTGGTACAGGCGGAAAGCAACTGGAACCCACGGGCGGTGTCGCACAAGGGGGCCATCGGTCTGGCGCAACTGATGCCCGAAACCGCCGCACGGCTGGGGGTCGACCCGACCGATCCCAAGGCCAATCTGGAGGGCGGCGCGCTTTACCTCAAAAAGCAGTTCCTGCGTTTCCGAAGCTGGAAACTGGCCGTCGCCGCGTATAACGCCGGGCCGGAAGCGGTGGAAAAATATGACGATGTCCCACCCTTTGCCGAGACCCAGGCCTATGTTCTGACGATTTTCGGGCGATAACGCCCGGGGGTTCCGACGATTTTCAACGATGGTTTCGGCGGGTTTCGCACGAATGTTTTTCGCGGACGAAATTCGGGGGTCCGACAAATCCACTAAAATATTTTAGTCACTCTAACGGCGGCCATTTTTATTGATGACGATCATCAGGATACATCAATTTCTTAAACCATTAACCACCACGAATTTCACGACCCGCGCGTGCCGCATCCGGCGTGGAATTCGTGCCACCGTCTCGACCCTCGCCGTGCAAGAATTCTGGTGCCGTACCCAATATTGGGGCTGAATTCGATCGGCTCCCTTGATAAACAGCAATTCCCCGATCACCTATCCGGTTAGGACTTGTGAATGATCACGTTTTGTTCCATCGTTAACCCGCCGGTAACCGGCGGTGAAGTACAATCAGGGAAACGGCCGGAATGACCGAACTGAAACAGATCGAAATCCGGGGCGCGCGCGAGCATAACCTGAAATCGATCGACGTCGATATTCCGCGGGATCGTCTGGTCGTCATCACCGGGCTTTCGGGCTCCGGCAAGTCCAGTCTGGCATTTGACACCATCTATGCCGAAGGCCAGCGGCGCTATGTCGAAAGTCTCAGCGCGTATGCGCGGCAATTCCTTGACATGATGCAAAAGCCCGACCTCGATCATATCAGCGGCCTTTCGCCGGCGATTTCCATCGAACAGCGGACCACCAGCAAGAACCCCCGGTCCACCGTCGGCACCGTGACCGAGATTTACGACTATCTGCGGCTGCTGTTCGCCCGTGCCGGCACCCCTTACAGCCCTGCGACCGGCCTGCCGATCCAGGCCCAGCAGGTCAGCGAAATGGTCGATCGGATCATGGCGATGCCGACCGACACGCGCGCCTATCTGCTTGCCCCGATCGTTCGGGATCGCAAGGGGGAATACCGCAAGGAATTCATGGACTTGCAGAAACAGGGTTTCCAGCGCGTCAAGGTGGACGGCGCCTTTTACGAGCTGGAGGACGCGCCCAAACTCGACCGGAAGCTGCGCCATGACATCGACGTGGTCGTGGATCGGATCGCGGTTCGCGACGGGCTGGAGACCCGGTTGGCGGACAGTCTGCGCACCGCGCTCAATCTGGCCGACGGTATCGCCATTCTGGAAACGATGCCCGGCGACGGCACGCCCGAGCGGATCACGTTTTCCGAAAAATTCGCCTGCCCGGTCAGCGGCTTCACCATTCCGGAGATCGAACCGCGGCTTTTTTCGTTCAACGCGCCCTTTGGCGCCTGCCCGGATTGCGACGGGCTGGGGGTGGAGCTGTTTTTCGACGAACGCCTTGTCGTGCCCGACCCGACGATCGCGCTTTATGACGGGGCGCTGGCCCCGTGGCGCAAGGGGAAATCGCCCTACTTCCTGCAAACCATCGAGGCGCTGGCGCGCCATTACGGATTTGAACGCGATGCGGCTTGGCGCGATTTGCCCGATTTTGCACAGCAGGTCATGCTTTATGGTTCCGGGGACGAGGAAATCCGCTTTCGTTACGACGAAGGTGGGCGCGTATACGAGGTGACCCGCGCGTTCGAGGGCGTCATCCCCAACATGGAACGCCGGTATCGCGAGACCGACAGCAACTGGATCCGCGAAGAATTCGAGCGTTACCAGAACAACCGCGAATGTGGCGCCTGCGGCGGCTTCCGCCTGCGAGCCGAGGCGCTGGCGGTCAGGATCGGCCCCGCCGGGGATGGCGGCGCAAACTTGCTGCATGCGGGGCAGGTGGTGCAAATGTCGATCCGCGAGGCGCTGGACTGGGTGGATTCCGTACCCGCCAGCCTGTCGGCCCAGAAAAACGAAATCGCCCAGGCGATCCTCAAGGAAATCCGGGAGCGCCTTGGATTCCTGGTCAATGTCGGGCTGGACTATCTGACGCTGGGCCGCAATTCCGGCACGCTGAGCGGTGGCGAAAGCCAGCGGATACGGCTGGCCAGCCAGATCGGTTCGGGTCTGACCGGCGTGCTTTATGTGCTGGACGAACCGTCGATCGGGCTGCATCAGCGCGACAATGGCAGGTTGTTGGAAACATTGAAGAACCTACGCGATCAGGGCAACACCGTGATCGTGGTCGAACACGACGAAGAGGCGATCCGCTGCGCCGATCATGTGCTGGATATCGGCCCCGGTGCGGGCGTGCATGGCGGGCGGATCATTGCCTGCGGAACGCCGGACGACATCGCCGCCAGCCGGGACTCGATCACCGGGCAATACCTGACCGGACGCCGCGCGGTCCCGATCCCGGGCGAGCGGCGCAAGGGCAATGGCAAGGTTCTGACGGTGCGGGGCGCCACGGGCAACAACCTCAAGAACATGACCGCTGAATTTCCACTGGGCACCTTTACCTGCATCACCGGCGTTTCGGGCGGTGGCAAATCCACGCTGACGGTGGAAACCCTGTTCAAGACCGCAAGTCTGCGCCTGAACGGGGCGCGGCAGACCCCGGCACCGTGCGATTCCGTCACCGGTCTGGAATACCTCGACAAGGTGATCGACATCGACCAGCGCCCCATCGGCCGCACCCCGCGATCAAATCCTGCCACCTATACCGGGGCTTTCACGCCGATCCGCGATTGGTTCGCGGGCCTGCCCGAGGCGAAAACCCGCGGCTACAAGCCCGGTCGGTTTTCGTTCAACGTCAAGGGCGGGCGGTGCGAGGCCTGTCAGGGCGACGGGCTGATCAAGATCGAGATGCACTTTCTGCCCGATGTCTATGTCACCTGCGAAAGTTGCCGGGGCAAACGTTACAACCGTGAGACGCTGGAGATCCGCTTCAAGGGCAAAAGCATCGCCGACATACTGGACATGAATGTCGAAGACGCCGAACAATTCTTCAAGGCCGTGCCGTCCATTCGCGAAAAGATGACGGCGCTTTGCCGTGTTGGTCTGGGCTATATCAAGGTCGGCCAGCAGGCGACGACGCTGTCAGGCGGCGAGGCGCAGCGGGTGAAGCTGAGCAAGGAACTCTCCAAACGCTCGACCGGGCGCACGCTCTACATCCTCGATGAACCGACGACGGGGCTGCATTTCGAGGATGTTCGCAAACTGATGGAGGTGCTGCACGAACTGGTGGCGCAGGGCAACACCGTGTTGGTGATCGAACATAATCTGGACGTGATCAAAACCGCCGACCACATCATCGATATCGGCCCCGAGGGCGGCGATGGCGGCGGACGGATCGTGGCGACGGGCACACCCGAAGATGTGTCGCTGAGCAAAAACAGCCATACCGGCCGTTATCTCAAGGCAATATTGGCGGCCAAGCCGGTCGCGGCGGAATGATCCCGCCATGTGTTTCCGGCATCGCCTGACCGAAATCAGGCGATGCCAGGAAAATCACGCCTTGGCTTTGGTTTCGACTTCGGCTTCGGCTTCTGCTTCCATTTCGTCGTTGGTATTGCGACCGGTGACGGAATAGATGGCGCACGAAGACATCATCGAAGTGAACAGCAGGTAAAGGCCGGTGAAAAGGGCAACCCATTTCCACGACAATTCCGGTGCTGAAAAATAGACCGAAACCAGGATGATTGCGGCGACTGCACGATATACCCGATCTTTCGGGCCAACATTATTTCTGAACATCTCTGTTCCCCTCACGGTTACGTGTCCGTTGATCGGACTTGGTGCGGTCAACCTCGCGGCGGTTTGTGGCCAAATTGCGGAAATTTGAGGGATTGTTGATGGTCGGGCGACAAATGCGGCCAATTTCATCGCCATCGTCACGCTGAACCCCGGTAATCGGCGAATTTTCGCCGGATCGTTTCCGCGACCATGTGGGGCCGCGAAAAATGTTGCGAAGCAGCGCCGGTGAGCACCGATCAGGGCTGTCCCGCCGGCGAATATTCGGCATCTACGTCGTCATGAAATCCCGATTTTATCCTGCATAAACAGAGTGGTAATCGCGGAGTCCAAAAGTGACTAAAATATTTTAGTCACGCAACATGCCGCCCCGATAAACGGCGGATTGCCGATGAATATCAGCCGCCACAACCCGCCAATCCCCCCCAAACTCCCGCCATCTTCCGGCTGGTGCCGGGCTTGCGGGCGCAAAGCCGCGAATGTAGTCGGGGGCAGAAAATATCGGTCGGCAAACCAGGGGGAACCATGAAAATCTGGCTGAACGCGGAACATCTGACATTGTTTCTGGTGCCGATTTTCGCGCTTTTCGTACTGGCCGAGCCCAGTTGGTGGTGGCTGCTGCTGTTTTTCTGGCCGGATATGGCGATGGTCGGATATCTGCTGGGCACGCGGCTTGGGGCGGTGGCCTATAATCTGGCCCATGTCTATGCGCTGGGCGTGGGTCTGGTTGCCCTGTCATGGTTGGGTCCGGAAATGCCGGGCTGGTTGCTGGCGGCGGCTTTTCTGCAAATCGCCCATGTCGGGTTCGACCGTTTGCTGGGCTATGGCCTCAAATATCCCGACAGCTTTGGGCACACCCATCTGGGCTGGCTGAAAAACGCGACGAAAGAAGATGCCGGTTAACCGGTCCTAGCCGCGCCGGCGGCTTTCAAACCGGGGCAACATCGCTGAAAAGTCGCTGCCCAGCCCGGATTCCTCTTCCACGAAGACGCGGTAGAGGTCGGTTGCGTGTTGTCCCATCGGGGTATCGGCATCGACGGTTTTCGCGGCCTGCTGGGAAAGCCGCAGGTCCTTGAGCATCAGTTCGGCGGCAAAACCCGGCTGATAATCATTGTCGGCGGGCGATTGCGGCCCGATGCCGGGTGCCGGGCAATAGGCGTTCATGGTCCAGCTCGCGCCCGACGATGTGGACACGACGTCAAACATCTTCTGTCGCGCAAGGCCCAGCTTGTCGGCCAGCGCAAACGCCTCGCAGGTCACGATCATCGTCGCGCCCAGAATCATGTTGTTGCAGATTTTCGCCGCCTGACCGTTGCCGGACGGTCCGCAATGCACCGCCTTTTGTCCCATGATGTCAAACAACGGAGCCGCCTTGGCAAACGCGGCGTCCGCACCGCCCGCCATGAAGGTCAGCGTACCGGCCCGTGCCCCGCCAATGCCGCCCGAGACCGGCGCATCCGCCGCCATCAACCCCTGTGCCTGGGCGTCGTTTGCAACGGCGCTCGCGCTTGCCACGTCCACGGTCGAGCAATCCAGAAACAGCGCGCCCCGGTCCATCGCCGGCAATATTTCGGTAGCGACGGCCCGCAGGATGTCACCGTTTGGCAGCATGGTGATCACGACCGCCTGATCTCGGGCGGCCGCCGCCCCGCTGTCGGCGGGCACGACACCTTCGGGGCAGGGGGCCACCGTGTCATAGCCGGTCACGTCGTGCCCCGCCGCCACCAGATTGGCCGCCATCGGCGCCCCCATATTCCCAAGTCCGATGAATCCGATTTTCATGGCTGTTCTCCTTCAAGCTTCAACTCGTCTTCGCCCAGCGGGGCCAGCATCGCCTCGACATCCGCATCGGGCACCGCATCGGGCGACCCGTGCCGCCAGCGCGGGGAACGGTCCTTGTCGATGATCGATGCGCGAATGCCCTCGATAAAATCGCCCAGTTCCATGGACCGGGCGGTAAAGCGGTATTCCTGCGCCAGCGCCGCGCGCACATTGCGGCGCCCTGCGCGAAGGTTATGGAGCATTTGCACCGTGACCGCCATGGAAAGCGGTGCGTTCCGGGCAATCGCCTTGCGCGCAGACCCGCCAAGCGCGCCGGCATCGCCCGGCAGGCCGCGCCAGATATCGCGCAAAGTATCGGCGGCGAACAGCGTATCGATCGCGGCCTGTTGCGCGGCGAGCGGGCTGTCGGGAGCAGACCTCACCGCTGCCGCGACCAGGCCGACGTCGCCGGTTTGCTGCAACCGGGCGATCAACGAGGGCCAGTCGGCCTCGGGCAGGTAGTGATCGGCAAATCCCGCATGGATCGCGTCGCCCGGCCCCATGCGGTCCGCCGTCAGGCCCAGAAATTCGCCCAGATGCCCCGGCGCGCGCGCCAGCAGAAGCGATCCGCCGACATCCGGCACCAGCCCGATGCCGCATTCCGGCATGGCGATGCGGCTGCTGTCGCCGACGATCCGGTGCGAACCGTGGCACGAAATCCCGACGCCGCCACCCATGGTGAACCCCTGCATCAAGGCGACATAGGGTTTGGGATATTCCGCGATTTTTGCGTTCAGGCGGTATTCATCGGCCCAGAACCGGCGGCCATAGCCGTAATCGCCGGCCATGCCGGCCGCGTACATGTCCTGAATGTCGCCGCCCGCGCAAAAGGCGCGGTCGCCTGCGGCGTCGATCACCACCAGCGCCACCGTGTCGTCGTTCCGCCACCGCTCCAGCGCCGCCTCGATCGCCAGACACATGTCATAGCTCAGCGCATTCAGCGCCTCGGGCCGGTTCAGGGTGATCCGACCGGCGCACCCTTTGATGCGAATGTCGATATCTGCCATCAGCCCCGCTCGGCCAGCAGCGCCCGCGCGGTGATCAGGCGCATGATCTCGTTGGTGCCTTCCAGAATCTGATGCACACGCAGATCGCGCACGATCTTTTCGATCCCGTAATCGGCCAGATAGCCGTAGCCGCCATGCATTTGCAGGCAATCATTGGCAACCTTGAAGGCGGTGTCGGTGACGAACCGCTTTGCCATGGCGCAGAACCGGGTGGCGTCGGCCGCATTCTGGTCCAGCTTCCAGGCCGCCTGGCGCAGGAATATTCGCGCCGCCTGCAATTCGGTTTCCATATCCGCAAGCCGGAACTGCAACGCCTGAAACTGATCGATCGTGCGCCCGAATGCGCGGCGTTCGCCCATATATTGCAGGGTCGCATCCAGCGCCGCCTGCGCCCCGCCCAACGCGCCGGCCGAGATATTCAGCCGCCCGCCATCCAGTCCGGCCATCGCATAGGAAAAACCCCGGCCTTCCTGACCGATCAGATTGGCCGCGGGAACCTGACACGCGTCAAACTGCACCTGCGTCGTCGGCTGGCTGCGCCACCCCATCTTCTGTTCCGGCGCGCCAAAGGACAGCCCCGCCGTGCCGTCCGGCACCATGATCGTCGAAATCCCCCCGGGGCCATCCGCGCCCGTGCGGCACATCACGACATAGGCATCCGAATAGCCCCCGCCCGAAATGAACGCCTTGGTGCCGGTCAGCCGGTACCCCTCGTTGGTGCGGTCCGCGCGGGTTTTCAGGGCCGCGGCATCGCTGCCGGAACCCGGTTCGGTCAGGCAATACGAGACCACGATTTCCATCGCGCACAGTTTCGGCAGCCATTCGGCCTTGAATTCCGCGCTTGCGAACTTGTCGATCATGCCGGCACACATGTTATGGATCGACAGAAACGAGCCGACCGAGGGGCAGGCCATCGCCAGCGCCTCGAAAACCAGTGTCGCATCGAGCCGCGAAAGCCCGGAACCGCCGAATTCCTCGGCCACGTAAATTCCGCCCAACCCCAGCGCGCCGATCTCGGGCCACAGATCGCGCGGAATCGTGCCCGCCTTTTCCCAATCCCGCGCGAAGGGCGCGATATGGTCCTGTCCGAACCCGCGGGCCATATCGAATATCGCGGTCTGCTCCTGGGTCAGCGAAAAATCCAAGAATTTGGCTCCCTGCACGGTGTGGCGTTTGTCATGCTAGCTAATGTCGAATTGTTGCACCAGTTTTTCAGGCGTGATGCGCGGGGCGGGCGGGTTTGATACCTTCGCGCGCCGATGTTACCCGGCCGCATTTCACGTTCCGGTTGAAATTGATGCGAGGATACGCCAGACTTTGGCGACCGGCACATCATTTTGGGGGAGATCATGCCACAGAAAATCGCAATTGCCGTCATTCATGGCATGGGCAGTCAGGGCGACGAGCCGCCCCGTGACAAAACCAAACCCACCTTTTCCAAGGGGCTGTACCGCAAGCTGCGCAAAAGCATCGGGGCCGCGAAGTTCGACCAGCGTTACGTCTGGCGCGAAGTTTTCTGGTCCGACATCCTTCAGGAACCACAGGGAAGATTTCTGAGGGAAAACAAGGGCAGGATTTCATCGGGCTGGTTGCGGGATTTCGTGCTGCACCGGCTTGCCGACGCGGCGGGTTACCGCAAGACCGGGGATGACAAGGACACCACCTATGAACGCATCCACCAGCGGGTCGAGGCGACGTTGCAGGATCTGCAAGACGAGGTTGGAGAAAACGGGCGTCTGGTCGTGATTGCCCATTCGCTGGGCGGGCATATCATGTCCAACTACATCTATGACGTCATCCGGCCCGACCGGCCAACCCCCCCCGCAACCGCGCCGCAGCCACGCGGGCAGGGGACGGATTTCTTGAATTTGAAAACGCTGGCCGGGTTCGTCACCTTTGGTTGCAACATTCCGATTTTCACCTTCGCCTACAAGCGCGAGGATATCAAACCGATCTGGCGGCCGGGCATCGGCATTCCCACCGCCGAGGCGCACGACACCTGGTGGTGGAACTATTATGACCGCAACGACGTGCTGGGCTATCCGCTATCCCGGATCAGCCCCGGATACGAGGCGCTGGCCGCCAGCGGCGAACTGGTCGATGCCGAGGTCGATGTCGGCGTTTTCCCGGTCTCGGCCACCCTGTTTTCGCACAACCATTATTGGCAGGACCGCGATTTCTATCTGCCGGTCAAACGGTTGCTGGAGGCGACGTAGACCTGCCGTCACAGACCTTCGGCGAACTCGTCGCTCAGCGAATCGACCACGGCGTGAAGGGCCGCCATCCGGTCGCCGCCGGCGCTGATCGTGCCGTCATAAACCCGGCGCTGCCGATCGGCGCTGCTGCCGTTGGCGGCGATTTCGGTGACGCGCGCGATCTCGGCCTCGCATCCCATCGCCTGGGCGTCTTCGGCCAAAAGGTCCACCACCTCGTCCATCAGGTCGGCAAAAGGCAGAACCCGGCCCGCGCCGAAATCGATCAGCCCCTCGCCCATGCCGTAGCGCTGCGCGCGCCAGCGGTTCTCGCCGATCAGGAACCGGTCATAGATGCGCCAGCGCTGGTTGGCCGTGCGCAATCGCCACAACATCCGCATCAGGCACTGGGTCAGCGCCGCGATTGTCAGCGTGTCCTCCAGCCGGGGCGAAACATCGCAGATGCGGTTTTCAAGCGTCGGAAACCGCACGGAGGGGCGAATGTCCCACCAGATTTTCGAGGCGTCCTGAATGGCCCCGGTGTCCACGATCATCTGGACGGAGCGTTCGTATTCCGGCCAGCTATCAAACCGGGGCGGCAGGCCCGTGCGGGGCAGATTGTCGAAAACCGTCAACCGATAGCTGGCCAACCCGGTATCGTCGCCCTTCCAGTAGGGCGACGAGGTCGAAAGCGCCAAGAGGTGTGGCAGAAAATAGGTGAACTGGTTCATCAGATCGATGCGCGCCGCGTTGCTTTCGATGCCAACATGCACGTGCTGGCCGCAGATCAGCATCCGCCGCGCCACCCCCCCCAGATCACGGCGCAACGCATTGTAACGGTCGCGGTCGGTGTGATGCTGTTTGGACCAGTCGGCAAAGGGGTGGCACGAGGCCGCAATCGGGGCCAGCCCGTGGTTTTCGGCGATCCGGTGGATGCAGGCGCGCAGGCGGCGCAGGTCGTCGCGCGCCTCGGTGACATTGCGGCAGACCTTGGTCCCGACTTCGATCTGGCATTGCAGGAACTCGGGGCTGACCTGATCGGCCAGCTCGGCCGCGCATTCCTCCATCAATGCCGGCGGTGCCTCGGCCAGTTCCAGCGTTTCGCGGTCGATCAGCAGATACTCTTCTTCGATGCCGATGGTAAAACTGGGTTCGGGGATGGTCATGTCGTTCAGCCTGACGGTTTCGTTGCGTGGATGGTAGGCGGGAAAGCGCCTCAAGGGCAATTGATTTGCGGCTCCGCCTGATGTCTGATTGCACGATGTTCGGGGATCGACGGAACATTTCGACCGGGGTTCGGCCCGGCGGCGGGGCAATCGCGGGCCTTTGCGCGGTGGTGCTGGTCATCGTCTGGCTGATGTCGACCGGGCCGGCGACGTCCGGGGAATTCGGTCATCCGCCTCCGGATGCGGGACAGATCGGCAGAGTGATGGCGGTTGGAATTACCCGGTACTGGATCCACGAAACGGCGGCGGTGGCCCGGGGGGTCGCCCTGCGCGACACCAGCGGGCGCGCCCTTGGCCCAAAGGTGACGCCACGCAGTTTCTGCCACGGTGCCAACGAGGGAACCATGCGCGTGAAATCCGCCACCGTGACCCGGACATTCAACATCGAGGACATGGGCCTTGCACCGCAGACCGACTGTGCGCCCTACTTTCGCGAGATTCTTGCGGCGCGGCCCGGATATATCCGCATCATACGCAAGATGGAGCGGACGAGCTTTCTGCGCACCGCCGCGCCTTTCGGTTTGGGTGCCCGTGGACAGTGGCTGGTGCCGTATCGCTCGATTGCCGTCGATCCGCGTTTCGTCGCGGCGAATACGCTGGTTTTCCTGCCTTCGGTGCGGGGGCGCAGACTGAGGGGCGCAGATGGCGGCTTTTTTCGCCACGACGGTTATTTTCTGGCGGTCGATACCGGCACCGACATCAAGGGCGCACGGATCGACCTGTTTCAGGGGCGGGACTGGCCGAATGCGGCCGATACGCTTGACGATCTTCAGGACCGGGCGCAACCCATGTGGATCATCCGCAACCCGGCGCTGCGCCGCCAGTTGCGCCGATTGCACGCCCCGGCCTCGTGATCCGGCGCGACACGGCGGATGCGCGCGAGGCATGGGGCAAGCCGAAACCGTCAATCCGTGCGATCGGGAGTGCGCGACGGGTCAGGATGTCATCCTCTATCCCTGGGCCCACAGAGCCGCGCATCGACGGGCCGTGGTGCGGCGAGCGGGCGCAAGTTACGGCCACTTTATCCCGGCAAAAACGGCGCGACCCCAAATTTGGTTGCGCCCGCCTTGGCCAATCGCCGTGCCGGGGGACGGCCCGGCGATGCACGGCGGGCTGCGCCCTTGTTCCCGCGCAATCGGCTGGTCTCGAACACCGGGTATAGGGCCGATACCCGCCACGTGATGTGGATCGATCGTTCGGCCCATTGGTATCAGTCCATGGTCGGGATCGAGAAATCCGCACCCTCCTTGGTGCCCGACGGCCAGCGCGCCGTCACGGTCTTGGTGCGGGTGTAGAACTTGAACGCATCGGGCCCGTGCTGATTGAGATCGCCAAAGGCAGATTTCTTCCAGCCGCCGAAGGTATGATAGGCCAGCGGCACCGGGATCGGCACGTTCACCCCGACCATACCGATATTGATCCGGTTGGCGAAATTGCGCGCCGTGTCGCCGTCGCGGGTGAAGATCGCGGTGCCGTTGCCGTATTCGTGGTCCATCGCGAGGCCAAGCGCCTCTTCATAGGACTGCGCGCGCACGGTGGACAGGACGGGGCCGAAAATCTCCTGTTTATAGATGTCCATGTCGCGGGTCACGTTGTCAAACAGACAGGCGCCGACGAAAAACCCGTTCTCGTATCCCTGCATCTTGAAGTCACGGCCATCAACCACCAGTTTCGCGCCCTGCTGCACGCCGGTTTCGACCAGGCCCAGGATCTTTTCCTTGGCCGCGGCGGTGACCACGGGGCCGAAATCTACGTCATCGCCCGCCGTGTAGGGCCCGATTTTCAGGCTCTCGACGCGGGGCGCGAGTTTTTCGATCAGCCGGTCGGCGGTTTCATCGCCCACGGGCACGGCAACCGAGATCGCCATGCAGCGTTCGCCCGCCGCGCCAAAGCCCGCACCGATCAGGGCGTCCGCCGCCTGATCCATGTCGGCATCGGGCATGATGATCATGTGGTTCTTGGCCCCGCCAAAACACTGAACGCGTTTGCCGTTGTCGCAACCGCGCGAATAGATGTATTGCGCGATCGGGGTCGAGCCGACAAAGCCGACCGACTGGATCACCGGATTGTCCAGAATGGCGTCGACCGCTGCCTTGTCCCCGTTCACGACCTGCAAAATGCCCCTGGGGGCACCGGCCTCTTCCATCAGTTCGGCCAGCATCAGGGGAACCGAGGGGTCGCGCTCGCTGGGTTTCAGGATGAACGCGTTGCCGCAGACAATCGACGGTGCAAACATCCACATCGGGATCATCGCGGGGAAATTGAACGGCGTGATCCCGGCACAAACCCCAAGCGGCTGGCGCATGGAATACATGTCGATGCCGGTTCCGGCGCTGTCGGTGAAATCGCCTTTCAGCAATTGCGGCGCGCCAATGCAGTATTCACAAACTTCCAGCCCGCGCATCACATCGCCCTTGGCGTCGGGAAATGTCTTGCCGTGTTCGCGGCTGAGCGCCTCGGCCAGTTTGTCCATATCGCGGTTCAGGAGGGCGACATATTTCATCATCACCCGCGCGCGCCGCTGCGGGTTCATTGCCGCCCAGGCCGGTTGCGCGGCGGCGGCGACGGCGACCGCGTCGTCCATTTCGGCCTTGCCCGCAAGCGGGGCACGCGCCTGCACCTCGCCGGTGGCCGGGTTGAAGACATCGGCGAACCGGCCGGACGTGCCTTTGATGTGCTGGCCATTGATGTAATGCGTGAGTTCCTGCATCGCTCGTACCTTTTTTGATAGCGGGTGGATCTGGTGGCACTCTAGTCGCGGTCGCGGGCATTGTAGAGGGCCATTTTCGCCGCAAGCACGGTGACCGGCGTGCGGCCTCTGGCTTGACAGATAAATTCACCTAAGGCACGCTTGACGCAATGATATTTCAAGAGGTGACCCGCAATGCTGGTGCAGCAAATCCTGAAGGGCAAACCAAAGCACGACGTGACGACCATTCCGTCGGGCGCGACCGTGTCGGAGGCCGCCGAAATCCTGTCGGCCCGCAAAATCGGCGCGCTGGTGGTTTCGGATGACGGCAAGCGTCTGGACGGCATGCTGTCGGAGCGCGACATCGTGCGCGAGTTGGGAAAACGCGGGGCCGAATGCCTGCACGGGCATGTTTCGGAAATCATGACCCGAAACATCGTGACCTGTACCAGTGCCGAACGGGCCGACGCGATCCTGCGGAAAATGACCGAGGGGCGGTTTCGGCACCTGCCGGTCATGGAGGGCGACAGCATGATCGGCCTGATCTCGATCGGCGACGTCGTGCAGGCGCGCCTGTCGGAAATGGCGATGGAAAATCAGGCGCTCGAGGGCATGATCAAGGGCTATTAGCGGATCGAATCGCGAAATTCGCAACACCGGGCACGCCCGATTGCAATTGCGGACCGGTTGAGCGCATCCTATCATCCGATCATGGCCGCCCAGATCACAGCAGGAATGCCGATGCGCACAGGTCTCTATCCCGGTACGTTCGACCCGATCACCCACGGGCATATCGACATCATCCGCCGCGCCTGTTCGCTGGTGGACCGTCTGGTCATCGGGGTTGCGATCAATCGCGACAAGGGCCCACTTTTCACGCTGGAAGAGCGGGTGGCGATGATCGAGTCCGAATGCGCGGCAGTCGCCACTGAAACCGGCGTCAGGATCGTGGCCCATCCCTTCGAAAACCTGCTGATCCACTGTGCCGAAGAGGTCGGTGCCAGCGTGATCATCCGCGGGCTCAGGGCGGTGTCGGATTTCGAGTACGAATTTCAGATGGTCGGCATGAACCGGGCGATGAACAGCGATGTGGAAACCGTGTTTCTGATGGCCGACGCCAGCCACCAGGCCATCGCCTCGCGATTGGTCAAGGAAATCGCACGGCTGGACGGCGATGTCGGCAAGTTCGTCCCCGCATCGGTGCGGATGGCGCTGGCGGAAAAATTCGCGCAGGGCTGAGCGGCGATAACCCGGTGCGTCGGGGCCGTTTTCCGGCGCTTTCCGGCGCACGTCTGGCGAATTCAGCAGCGATTCACCGAAAATCTGTTGCGCCTGGCCGTTAGTGGATATGCGAAATCAACAAGGTGCAGTTTTGAAGGTTCGCCACAAAGCGCACCACTTTGCCTGCCCCGCAGAAACCAATCCTGTCGCACGATATCGAACCGTCCACCGTTGCGCGTCAAAGTTGAATTTCCGAATTTGTTCTTAAATACCAACACTCTGCGAGGGAATCCGTTCGTCTAGTCGGCTAGACGAACAGACGGTTGGACGGCCAGACGGTTAGACGGCAAGGCGGCTAGACAGCCAGACGGCCAGACGGCCAGACGGCTGGACAGCCAGACGTCTGGTCGACCCCGGCGATTGCGGGAAACGCCGGGTTCCGCCCTTTGCCGCACCTTGCGGGTTTGCCGCGCCCGCCGGCAACCCGGACCGGCGCAAACCCATGAAAGCGTGGAGAAATCGGCGAACCTCTGTGTTGCGGATGGAACGTGAAAGGCGGTAATGTCCGGCGAATCCAATTCCACGAGGAAACCCATGGCCGATCCCAAAGACCCCGAGAACACCGTCGTCATCGAACTGAAGGATGGCCCGGTGACCATCGAATTGCTGCCCGATGTCGCGCCGCTTCATTGCGCGCGGATCAAGGAACTGGCGCGCGGCGGTGCCTATGACAACGTGGCCTTTCACCGGGTGATCGACGGCTTCATGGCCCAGACCGGGGATGTCAAAAATGGCAATATGGAGCGTGATTTCAACCTGCGCATGGCCGGCACCGGCGGGTCCGATCTGGAGAATGTGACGGCGGAATTCTCGAAAATTCCGTTTGATCGCGGCATGTTGGGCGCGGCGCGTTCGCAAAGCCCGAACTCCGCCAACTCGCAGTTTTTCATCATGTTCGCGGATGGTCATTTCCTGAACGGCCAATATACGGTTTTCGGGCGCGTGACGGCTGGCATGGAACATGTCGACAAAATCCAGCGCGGCGAACCGCCGATGAGCCCCGACCGCATGATCGCGGTCCGGGTCGCCGCGGACACCGAATGATGTCGCTTCGCAGCATCGTTCTGGCCATCGTCGGTGCGGTGACCGTCGCGGTCATCGCGGCGTTCTGGCTGACCTGGCCAACCCCTGAACCCACGCCCGATCAGCCGGTCGCCGCCATCCAGGAACCGGCGGCACCCGCCGCGTCGTCGGTTGCGGCCATCGCCGCGCCCGCCAACGACATTCTGGTGATCGAAGTCGCCGGCCAATCCAGCGGCATCATCGAGATCGAGCTTTTGGCCGACGTGGCCCCAAATCACGCCGCACGCATCAAGGCGCTGGCGCTCGCGGGCAAATACGACGGCGTGATTTTTCACCGGGTGATCGACGGATTCATGGCCCAGACCGGAGACGTCAGATACGGCCACCACGACGCAGACGACACGTCGCGGGCGGGCAGCGGGGGATCGGATATGCCCGATCTTCAGGCGGAATTCTCGGACCTTGCATTTGACGCGGGGATGGTTGGCATGGCCCGCTCGCAGCAGGTCAATTCGGCCAATTCCCAGTTTTTCATCATGTTCGACGCCGCGCATTACCTGAACCGCGACTATACCATCGTCGGGCGCGTCATTTCCGGTCAGGACGTCGTGGACGCGATCAAGAAAGGATCGGTCGCGCAGAACGGGCTGGTTGCGAACCCCGATTACATGAAGTCGGTGACGATCCGCGCGGGCGGCTAGGGCAAGTCGAATGTCGTGGTAATTTGATCCTGAAAGCAAATTTCCCGTGGATCCAACCCGGGGATTCGAACCCCTAGCGCGGGTCGCGCGAATCAACGACCCCCGCCTGTTCCCAGCTTGGCCTCGCGCGCATGGCGTCCAGATAGGCGGCGACCGCGGGGTTTTGCCCGTTCTGCCACCAATGGCTGAACCCGTGCAACCGGAACCGGGCCAGCGCCGCGGTGGCGAAAGTATCGGCCAGCGAATAGGCGGCATCGGCCACGAATTGGTGGCGGCACAGCGCCTGGTTCAGGGTGCCGACCAGCGCCCGGGCGGCCTCGATATGGCCTTCAACCGCATCCGCGTCCGCCAGTATTGCCTGAAAACGCCGGTTGCCGTCGATCCGCCCCTGCAGCAGCGTCGCCATTGCCGGGTTCTCGTGCAGCAGGCGCGCCAGCATTTCCCCGCGCGCGATGATGGTGTCCGATGTCCGGTCCGGGCCCAGCCCGCCGGAATAAAGTAGAACACCGTAATGCAATCCCATGATATCGTTCATCATTTGGCGCATCAGTCCCGGCGCTTGCGGCGTCAGCGGCGGCCCGTCGAAATCGCTGTCCACCCGCGCGACAATGTCCTTGGTGTCGGTGACGATCTGATCATCGATCCGCAATGTCGGCACCACGGCCTTGGGATTCAGCGCCACGTACCACGGTTCAAACTGCGCGTGCGTTTCCATGATATCGACATTCTGCCGGGTATAGCGCACGCCCTTTTCGGCCAGCGCCAGCCGCGCCATCTGCGAACAGATCGAGCCGAGAAAATCATATAGCAGAACTTTGGCCATGCCGGTTCTATAGCAAACCGGCGCCGCGTTTGAAAATCAAGGTTTCTGCGACCGGCAAAAACGCCTAGCCTGAGCGCCATCAGGGTATCCGCAACAGGGGGGCGATCATGGCGTTATTGCAGGTACAGGGCGTACACCACATTACACTCAACGGGGCCGACCGGCAGACCTCGATCGATTTCTGGAACGGGGTTCTGGGAATGCCGCTGGTGCTCGAACAACCCAATCTCGACCAGCCAGAGGTCAACCACCTCTACTTCGATCCCGGCGATGGCCGCCTGATCACCGTTTTCACGCGCGAGGACCGGGCCGCCGACGATACCAACAACCCGAGCGTTCCCGGAAACGTGCATCATCTGGCCTTCACCGTATCGCGCGCCGTCTACAATCAGGCGGCGGCCCGGCTCAAGGCGGCGGGTTACGCGAATTCCGGCAATATCGATCGCGGCTTCATGGATTCGCTCTATTTTCGCGAACCCCTGGGCCATCTGATCGAACTTGCGGTGTTCAAATTCGAACCTCCCCGGGGCTACAGCCATACCGACGTTCTGGTCGGCGCGCATAAATTGCGTCTTGCTGCCGGGGACATGAATGTGACCGACCAGCATCTTGCGGATGCGATTGCCGAACTGGCCGCGCATTCCGCCCGGATATGACGCCTCGGACATCCACACCATCCAATGACGGGGCCACCCCATGACCGACAAGACCCGCCGCCCGCTGCGCCGACAACAATTGCCCGAGTCCGCCAGCCGGCCGATGGTGACGCCGATCTTTCCGTCGGTGGTCTATCGAACGCCGGACCCTGACGCGCTGGATGATCTTTATGAGGGGCGCAGCGCCGGATATTCCTACGCCCGCGAGGGCCATCCCAACGCCAGCCAACTGGCCACGCTGATCGACGGCATGGAAGGCACGACCGGTGGCATCATCACCGGGTCGGGCATGTCGGCAATAACGTCCGCGCTGCTGGCATCGCTTGGGGCCGGGGACCGGGTGCTTGCCGGGGACCAGCTTTATGGCCGGTCGCTGCGGCTGCTGACCTCGGATTTTCCGCGTCTCGGGATCGCGGCCGATCTGGCCGATCCGACGGATGCCACGGCGTTCGGGCGCGCCGTCACCGGCAAGACCCGCGCCATTCTGATCGAGCTCGTCTCGAACCCGACCCTGCGCATCGCCGATTTCACCGCCATTGCAAGGATCGCGCGGGAACATGCCCTGACGCTGATCGTGGACAATACCTTTACCACGCCGCGCGCGTTTCAGCCACTGGGGCAGGGCGCCGATATCGTGGTGCATTCCGTCACCAAATTGCTGGCGGGGCATGCCGATGTCACGCTGGGCTATGCGGCTGCAAGGGACCCGGCGCATGGCGAAAGGCTGCGCGATATCGCCACCACCTGGGGTCTTAGCCCCGCGCCACAGGAATGCTGGCTGGCCGAACGCGGGCTTTACACGTTTGACCTGCGGTTCGATCAAGCGTGCCGGAACGCGGCGTTTCTGGCGGACCGGCTGGCGGATCACGCCGGGGTCGAGGCGGTATTCTACCCGGGCCGGGCCGACCATCCCGACCATGCCCGCGCCAAGGCGCTGTTTGGCGCCACCTGCGGCAACATGGTCAGTTTTCGTATAGGCGGCGGACGCGTGGCGGCAAACGCGCTGACACGGGCAGCCCCCCGGATCGCCTTTGCCCCGACCCTGGGCGATGTCAGCACGACGCTGTCGCATCCCGCATCGTCATCGCACCGCGCATTGCCCGCCGCAACGCGCGTTGCCTTTGGGATCACCGAGGGATTTTTCCGCCTGTCCGTCGGGATCGAGGACGCCGCAACGATATGGCGTGAACTGCAAGCCGCCATCGACGCGGCATCAGCCGCCTGAAGGCGCGTTCCGGGCAACCGGGCCAACGTCACCGTCGCCGATTTCCACGACGGCGAAGTCGAGGTTCGGAAACGCGACGCGAACTTCGCGTGTCACCAGATCGCGGTCGGGCAGGTGCCGGATCACGGCGCGGTAGCGGCCGCGAAATCCGAAACGATCCAGAACGGCGGCAAAATCAAGCACGTCGTGGCCATTTGAAACCAGCGGTGTCAAAACGACCTGTGCATCCAGGCCAAGAAACCCGGGCCCCGTCAGCGCCAGAAATCGCGCCGCCGAAAGATAGATCGCGTGATCGGGTTCGTTGCGAAAACCGACAAGACTGGTCGGGCCGTCAAACCCCACCATCAATGTATCGGCTGCATTTTCGGCCCGAAATTCCCCGAACCCGACCTGTGCCAGTCGCCGGGACAATCGGCCCGAGGCCCCGAAATCGTGGTTGATGATCATTGTGTCGCTTTCCTGAAGATCAGGTAAAATCGGCTGCACAAAAATACAAAAAACTCGGACTCAAACTGGAAAATTGCCGGAATCGCCTTTCGGTTCCCATTTTATAACAACCCTGAGTTTAGAAACCGAGGCTCGCCTCTGTAAACAGGAAATTTGAACATTTTGTTACAAATTCAAGAAATATGCCGCTTCAAAGCGGGTTTAGGCCCGATTTTCGCGCCAATCGTGCCATTCTGGGGTGCATGAGCGCGCGCCTGACCCCGACCACACTTGCCGAAACCGGTTTTGCGGTTTTGATCGGTGCCGCGGGTGCAGGGGTGGCATCGCGGCTCGGGGCGCCGATGCCATTTCTGCTGGGAGCCTTTGGCGCATCGGCGATGGCGGCGCTGGGGCGCGTCGCCGTCGTTGGGATTTCACCGGTCCTGCCAATGGGGCTGCGCAATCTGTTCGTCGCGGTCATCGGAGTCGCGATCGGCGCCGCGTTCAGCGCAGAGTTTGCCGGTCGCATGTGGGATCACCGGTTTGCCGTGCTGGGGATACCGGTTTTTGTCGCGGCCGCGCTGCTGGTCAATTTCGCGATTTTCCGCCGGATTGGCGGCTATGACCGCCCGACCGCTTTTTTTGCGGCCATGCCCGGCGGGTTGATCGAAAGCATTGCCATGGGCGAAAGGGCCGGCTGCGATGCGCGGATTCTTGGCCTTCAGCAATTCTCGCGCATCGCGCTGGTGATTACGGTTCTGCCGACCCTGTTCTTGATTTTCACCGGGGAACAGGTCGGAAGTGCGGCGGGCATGACCCTTGAGGGTGCGCGCCCGGGCGTTACAGGCTCAGACGCGCTGATCCTGTTGGGGGCGGCGATTTTCGGACAGGCCGGGGGCAGGGCGCTTCGGTTGCCGGCCGGCATTCTGGTCGGGCCGTTGATCCTCAGCGCGCTGGGCCATCTGGGCGGGTGGACCGCTGCGGTTCCGCCGGCATGGCTGGTCGCCGCCGCGCAGGTGGTGGTCGGCGCGGGGCTGGGCGGAAGATTCGCCGGGTTTCCGCCGCGTCTGCTGTTGCGCACGTTCGGGCTTGCCGTGCTGTCGGTCACGGCAATGCTGGCGCTGGACGCGGCGCTGGTTCTGTTGCTGGCGCCGTTGACCGGGTTACCGTTTGACGTGCTGTTGATCTCGTTTGCGCCGGGCGGCGTGACCGAGACGGCGCTGATCGCGCTTAGCCTCGATGCCAATCCGGCCTTCGTGACGATGATGCATGTTTTCAGAATCATCGGCACGGTTCTGGCAGGGGCCCTGGTCGCACGGCGGCTCTAGGGGATTTCGCACCATGGTATCAGTCGCATAATGAATATTATGTAAAATCGTGTATTCCCATATATATCAAAGCTTTGCAATACCCTCATACCACGTTGCGTTCATTAAAAGGCCGGCCACTTATGATTCGTTCATATCCAAGCGGTGCAAGGTCCAGGCTGGTGTAACGGCCGAAACGGATGAGCTCGGCAATCCCGCGACCGACGGCCGGTGCCTGCTGCAGACCGTGCCCGGAAAAGCCGTTGGCAAATATCAGGTTGTCGACTTCGGGATGCCGCCCCAGCACGGCATTCTGGTCCAACACGTTATAGGCATAATGCCCGGCCCAGGCGCGGCGAAATTTCATCGCCTCAAACAGCGGCGATCGCGCGGCAAGGCCCGGCCAGAGCGTTTCGTCAAACTCGGCGTAAGTCGGGGTGAAATCGTCGGCATCCACCATCGGGTCCGGATCGGGCTGGCACGCGCCGATCCAGAAATCCCGCTCCGGGCGCACATAAAATCCCGTCGGGTCCACCATCAGGGGCGCGTCGGGCGGTGGCGGCTCGGGCGTCTGAAACGCGAAGGTGGTGCGCTTGCGGGCCTCAATCGGCAGCGCAACGCCCGCCAGACGGGCCAGTGCAGCGGCCCGCGGACCCGCGGCATTGATGAATTCGCCCGCGACCAGCCTTTCGCCCGAGGCCATGCGCGCCGCCACAAGCCGCCTGTCGGCCATGTCGAACCCGACCACCTCGTCGGTCACGAAACGGGCGCCCTGCCCCTTGGCAAGCCGCCTGAGCCCGCCATGCAGCCCCATGTTGTCAAACCACCCCTCGCCCCGGACGCCCAGCGCACCAAGCCGCAGGTCACTGGTATTCAGATATCCGAACCGGTCGCGGATCGCAGCGGGTTCCAGCAGGATCACATCGGCCCCGGCGGCGGATTGTATGGCGTGGTTTTCCCGGATCAGCGCCGCCTGCTCCTGGGTCCCGGCCAGAAACAGATAGCCGTTTTCACGAAATTCCAGATCCGGCCCGGGATCAGCTTGTGAAAACAAGCCGCTGAAATTGCGGATGAATTCGGCACCGAATTTCGAGATTTGCACGTTCAGCGCGTTGGAAAACTGGGTTCGGATGGACGCGGCGGATAATGCGGTCGACGCGGTTCGAAACGTCGGATCGCGCTCGACCACAACGATCTGATCACGCAGCCCGGGGTCCAGCGACAAAAAATAGGCGATGGCGTTACCGATCACACCGCCGCCGATGATCAGGATTTGCGGGTTGGAAGGCCGCGTCACGACGTCATCGCCGGGGCCACGGGGGCACCTGCGGCTTGCGCCGCGATGTGGACAATTCGGCGGGATATCGGAAAAATTCAATGATTTCGGCGCAATTCAGGGATACAAATACCCGAAATGTTGGATTACTGCAAAGGTTAACGAAAGGTTTCGCCCGGATTGCGTCGTTCATCCTTCGCCCTCGTCAATCCGGCTGAAGGCCGAGATGTCGCGCGGGTCGATCATCAGCTCCACGAGGCCGCCCGAGCCGCTTGCGGCCGCGCGCCGGAAGGCTTGGGCGAATTCGGCGGTCTGGGTCACCCTTGCGGCAAAAAAGCCATAGGATTGCGCCAGCGCCACAAAATCGGGGTTATGGATCGTGGTGGCGAGCCGTCGACCGGGGTAATTCCGCGCCTGATGCGCACGAATGGTGCCATAGAGCCCGTTGTTCAGTAACAGGATTATCGGTTGCAGGCCCTCCTGCATGGCCGCGCCAAGTTCGGGCAGGCTCATTTGCAGATCACCGTCACCGGCAAAGCACACCACCTGTCGGTCCGGATGCGCCGCCCGCGCGGCGATGGCCGCCGGCAGCCCGGCCCCCATCGCGCCGCTTTGCGGGGCCAGCAGGCGCCGGGGGGCGGAATAAGTCAGGAATTTCGACGGCCACGCCGAAAAGTTGCCCGCGCCGTTGGTGACGATCACATCCTCCGCCAGTTCCCGGTCGAGCCAGCGGGTGATCTCGGCCATGTTGACCGCACCGCGCTGATTGGTGGTGCGCTGCATTGCCACGAACGATGCCCGCGCCGCGCGGCTCCAGTCGCGCCAGTCGCCCAGCACCGGCCCCTGTGCCAGCGCCTGCAGCAGCGCTGCCGGGCCGCATTGCAGCGCCACGTCAGGCTGATAGATCTTGCCGATCTCCGCCGCAGAGGCATGGGAATGGATCAGCGTCGCGGCCATGCGCGGCACGTCAAACAGTGACCAGCCATCGGTGACGGTTTCCCCGAACCGAATGTTGATGGCAAGGATCAGATCGGCCTCGCGCAGCAGTTCCGGCATATAGGCGGCCGTGCCGACACCGGCGTCGCCAACATAGCTGGGGCTGGAATTGTCGATCAGGTCCTGCGAGCGGAACGCCACCGCCACCGGCAGATGGTTGGCTTCTGCGAAGGTGCGCAAATCGGCCCGCGCCGCATCATTCCACCCACCACCGCCAACTAAAATTAGCGGTTTCAATGCCTTACGGAGCAAAGCTGAAGCATCATCCAAGGCCGTGGCCGCCGGTACCGCCAGCGGCACGACCACGCGCTGGGCGGCTTTTGCGGCGCATTGTTCGCGCAGCATATCCTCGGGCAGCGCGATCACGACCGGGCCGGGACGGCCGGACAAGGCGGTGGCAAAGGCGCGGGCGATGGTTTCGGGGATGCGGTCGACGCGGTCGATCTCGGTCACCCATTTGGCAATACCGCCAAAGAAACCGCGATAGTCGATTTCCTGAAATGCCTCGCGCTGGCGCATGTCCCGCGCGATCTGCCCGACGAACAGGATCATCGGCGACGAATTCTGCGCCGCCGTGTGAACCCCGATCGACGCGTTGCAGGCCCCGGGCCCGCGTGTCACGAAACAAATGCCGGGTACGCCGGTCAGTTTGCCATATGCCTCGGCCATGAAGGCCGCACCGCTTTCGTGCCGCGCACCGATCAGGCGCAACCTGTTCTGCACCGAAAAAAGCGCGTCCAGCACATCCAGATAGCTTTCCCCCGGCACGCCAAAGGCGGTGCTCACCCCTTGTTCAAGCAGGCAATCCACCAGAATATTGCCACCAGACCGCATATTTTGATCCCATGTTTCGGCTCGTCTTTGGCGCAGGTTAGACAGCCACAAATCGGGTTGCCAGCGGAATGTACGCGAAACCGGCCGTTAGGCGTGGCATGTCTTGATTGCGAGAACGGCTCGACAATCGCGAGTGAACTCCGATAGGATACTGGTTCCGCTCTGGTCAATGTCTGCTGATGCCTGTTATGAAATCCGATCTCGATCATGTCGGCGAAGTGCTGAACTGCACGCGCATCGAACAGGTCTGGGCGCTGCATGTCGCCAAGATGGCGGAATTCGGCTTTGACCGGATGATCTACGGGGCCAACCGGTTTCACACGCGAGGCAAGTTCGGCGACATCTCGGATTCGATCGTGCTGACCAACCACGACAAATCCTATATCGATCTGTTTTTCGGCGAAGCGCTCTATATTCACGCGCCAATGGCGATCTGGTCCATGGGCCATGTGGGGGCCTGTAGCTGGCAATGGGCCGAAGACCGGCGCAGGGCTGGCAGGAATACCGACAACGAAAACAAGATCCTTGATCTCAACGTACGGATGGGCGTGCATGCCGGTTATTCGATCAGCTTTGCCCAGGCGACCGAGCGCAGCAAATCCGCCATCGGTCTTTGCGCCCGCGCCGGTCTGGATCAGGCGGATGTCGAGGTGATCTGGGCGCGCCATGGTGCGAAGATCGAAATCCTGAACCTGGTGATGGACCAGAAGATCGCCAGCCTGCCCTTTGAACGGCAGAGCACGCCCCTGACCGAGCGCCAGCGCGAAGTGCTGCAATGGGTGGCCGATGGCAAGACCGCGCAGGAAATCGCCATGATCATGGGGCTCAATCAGGCGACGATCGAAAAACATCTGCGGCTGGCCCGCGCCAACCTCAACGCCGACACCACCGCGCAGGCGGTCCTGAAAGCGTCGGTCCAGAATCAGTTTTTCCTATTTGAGCGCGAGAAAACCGGCGAAGGTAAGGTATTCCCTACTTCGTGACCCCGACATTTGGCGCAAAGGTAGGGTATCCGTTACTTTCCGCCTAACGCTACGTAAGGCATGGTGCCCCTGTTCCAAGAGTGGTGGCTATTGATGCCAGGGAGCGTGGAGTTTTTTGCAAGACCGGGAATTTCCGGTTGCAGGGGGCTTCGGGGGTCGCCGGATGAATAGTTCTTTTGGTCTCCCGCCTGGTCGATCTGTCGCTTTGAGGTTCCCTCTTCAAAGACCGATTGCTGAGACGGGATAACGGCGTCGGTTGATCCGGCGCCGTTTTCCTTTGTTCGTTGCTGTAAGCTGTGGAAGTTTCCACTTTTCCGAATTGCCTTGTGACCACGCGCAAACCCGGAGATCGCCTGCCTGCCGACTTGGCGATGCACCTTTGATGATCGCCGCTTTACCTCTCTTTCGCCGAAAGAGCCTTAGAAAATGCACACCACCGCAAAATGCCTTCCCATCGGGGCGGGCAGACGATTTGCGGCGGTGCTTTCGGCGCTGTTGGGGCGGAATAAGTGGTGTGGACCCAACAAAAAAAGCCCCGGACACGACCGGGGCTTTTCGCGGTAACAGGCCCGGGTTGATCAGCCGCCCATGGTTTTCGCGACTTCGGCGGCAAAATCTTCGGTCTTTTTTTCGATCCCTTCGCCGACTTCCAGCCGTACGAAGCCCAGAACCTCGGCCCCGGCTTCGGTCGCGGCCTGCGCGACCGTCACATCGGGGTTGATCACGAATTTCTGGTTCAGCAGGGTGACTTCCTCGAAATACTTCTTCATCCGGCCCTTGATCATGTTCTCGATGATGTTGTCGGGCTTGCCGCTTTCGCGCGCCTGTTCGGTCAGGACTGCCTTTTCACGTTCGACCAGCGCCGCATCGAGATCGGATTCCGACAGCGATGCCGGGTTGGCGGCCGCGACGTGCATGGCGATCTGCTTGCCGATGCCGTTGTCCGTGCCTTTCAGCGCCACCAGCACGCCGATCTTGCCCATGCCGGGCGCGGCGGCGTTGTGAACGTAGCTGGCCACCGCATCCCCGTCGAGCCGGGCCATGCGCCGCACCGACATGTTTTCGCCGATGGTGCCGACTTTCTCGGTGACGGCATCGCCGACCGGTTTGCCGTTCAGATCGGCCGCGATCAGCGCGTCCAGATCGTCGACGCCAAGGGCGGCCTGGGTAATGCCGGCCACCATTTCCTGAAATTCCGAATTCTTGGCGACGAAATCGGTTTCCGAGTTCACCTCGACCACCACCCCGACGCCGCCTTCGGTCGCGACCCCTACCAGCCCTTCGGCGGCGGTGCGGCCCGATTTTTTCGCGGCCTTGGCCAGACCCTTGGTCCTGAGCCAGTCGATCGCCGCCTCCATTTCGCCCTCGGTCTCCGTCAGGGCGCGCTTGGCGTCCATCATGCCGGCGCCCGATACGTCACGCAGCTCTTTCACCATTTTAGCTGTAATCGCCATCTGGTTTCTCCTTCATTGGGAGGTTTGTCTGATTGCTAGAGCGGGGCACCGGTCGCCCCTGCCCCGTTTCATGGCCGTTGAGCGGCGGCCGGTCAGGTTTCGGCGGTCGCCGGCGTTTCGGCCACGGCCTCTTCGACCGGGGCTTCGCTCAGCGCGCCGACATCGACCCCGCGCGAACCCATCTGCGCGGTCATGCCATCCAGCGCCGCGCGGGCAATCAGATCGCAGTAAAGCGCGATGGCGCGCGCCGCGTCATCGTTGCCGGGGATCGGAAAATCGATGCCCGCGGGCGAGGAATTGCTGTCCAGAACCGCGACGACCGGGATGCCCAGCTTGTTGGCTTCGGCCACGGCCAGCGCCTCTTTGTTGGTGTCGATCACCACGACCAGATCAGGCACGCCGCCCATTTCGCGAATGCCGCCCAGGGACGCCTGTAATTTGTTCTGCTCGCGCTCGATGCCCAGACGTTCCTTCTTGGTCAGCCCGTCCGCCCCCTCGACCATCTGTTCGTCGATCGCTTTCAGGCGCTGAATCGATTTGGAGACGGTTTGCCAGTTGGTCAGCGTGCCGCCCAGCCAGCGGTGATTCATGTAATATTGCGCCGAACGCTCGGCGGCATCGGCAATGGCCTTTTGCGCCTGCCGCTTGGTGGCCACGAACAGAATGCGCCCGTTCTTGGCGACGGTTTCACGCACCGCGTTCAGGGCCGCATCCAGCAACGGGACCGTCTGTGTCAGGTCCATGATGTGAATGCCGCCTTTGGCGCCATAGATGTATTGATCCATGCGCGGGTTCCAGCGATGTGTCTGGTGGCCGTAATGTACGCCTGCTTCAAGCAATTGGCGCAATGTAAACTCTGGCAGAGCCATTGTCGTTTCCTTTCCGGTTTGAACCTTGAGCGGGAGAAGAGCATGTGCCCAACCGGTGGAGCGTCGGGGATGTCTGTCCCGAAACCCGCAAGACCCGCCTGTGGATTTGATGCGCGGTGATTTAGGGCAAAGCACCGGCGGGTGCAAGGCCTTTGGTGCGGGGAATTCATGCGTGGCGCCAAATTGGGGCGAGTATTTCGGGAACAATGATGCAGGGGTTGCAACTTGGGCCGCGCCGGGCACAAGTTGCGGCATGACCAAAAAGCCGGATATCCTGTGCATTGGCTCGGTCCTGTGGGACGTGATCGGGCACAGTGCGGGCGAAATGGCGGCCGGCAGCGATGTTCCGGGCCGGATTTCGCGCCATCCCGGCGGGGTGGCCTTGAACGTTGCCATGGCGCTTTGCGGTCTGGGCCTGCGCCCGGCGCTGCTGTCGGCGCTTGGCGACGATGCCGAGGGCGCGGAACTTGCCGCGCGCCTGCGCGAAATGGGGCTGATCGGCGACGACATTCACGTCGCCAAGAGCCGACCGACCGACCGCTATATGGCCATCGAATCCCCCGACGGCCTGATCGCGGCCATTGCCGATGCCCACACGCTGGAAGCCGCGGGTGCCGCGATTCTGGACCCGCTGCGCGATGGCAGGCTGGCAAGCCCCGACAACCCCTGGACCGGGATGGTGGCGCTGGACGGCAATCTGACGGCGGATCTGCTGGCCGAAATCGCCGGGGGGGCGCATCTTGCGGCGGCCGATCTGCGGATCGCGCCGGCCTCGCCCGGCAAGGCCGTGCGGCTGCGCCCGTTTCTTTCGCATCCCGGCGTGACGCTTTATGTCAACCTGATCGAAGCCAACCTTCTGAGCGGGGCGGCGCATGTGGCAACGGCGGATGCCGCGCGGGCACTGGTGGCCGGCGGGGCGGGCCGCGCATTGGTGACCGACGGCGCGAATGCCGCAAGCATCGCCTGCCCGGATCGGGTCGAGACCCGCCTGCCCGCCAAGGTGCGGGTGGCGCGGGTTACCGGGTCGGGCGATGCCCTGATGGCGGCCCATATCGCGGCGGAATTCAGGGGCGAGACCGGTGCCGCGGCGTTGCAAACGGCGCTGGATTTCACCGCGCGCCATATCGCGAGCGTCGCATGACAGAACTGGGCGTGACCTATTCCGGTGCGGTGCAAAACGCCCGGCGGAACGGCGAACCGCTGGTGGCGTTGGAAAGCACGATCATCACCCACGGCATGCCGTTTCCGGCCAATTTTCAAACCGCACAGGCCGTCGAGGCACAGGTGGTCGACGCAGGCGCGGTGCCCGCGACGATCGCGGTGCTTGGCGGGCGCATTCATGTCGGGCTGGAAATGGCCGAGTTGGAGACGCTGGCAAAGGCGCGCGACGTCGCCAAGCTCAGCCGCGCCGATCTGGCGGTGTGCATGGCACAGGGGCGCAGCGGCGCCACCACGGTCGCGGCGACGATGATCTGCGCCCGGGTGGCGGGCATCGACGTCTTTGCTACCGGGGGCATCGGCGGGGTGCATCGCGGCGCGGCCAACAGTTTCGACATCTCCGCCGATCTTCAGGAATTGTCGCAATCCGCCGTGACGGTGGTCGCTGCGGGCGCCAAGGCGATTCTGGACCTGCCCAAGACGCTGGAAATGCTCGAAACCCTGGGCGTGCCGGTCATCACCTTCGGGCAAGACGCCTTTCCCGCGTTCTGGAGCCGCGATTCCGGGCTGATTTCACCGCAGCGCATGGACGATCCCGCGACGATTGCCCGGGCGCATGTCCTGCGCGCGGAAATTGGTGTGCCCGGCGGTCAGCTTGTGGCCAACCCGATCCCTAAGCCCGATGAAATTCCGCCCGCGATCATCAACCCGATCATCGACAGGGCCCTGGCCGATGCCGATGCCCGGAACATCGCGCAAAAGGCCGTGACGCCGTTTCTGCTGGAGCGCATCCACACTCTGACGGATGGGCGATCGCTTGCCGCCAACATCGCACTGGTGCGCAACAATGCGCGGCTTGCGGCGCGGGTGGCGCAGGAACTCGTTCAATTGCGCACAACTTCAGGCGGTTAATTCGACCGCCACCATTGCCCTGCGGCGTCCGCGTCTTTACATACGCCCCTACCCTTGAGACGGATCAGGCATGTCAACCGACCGCAAGAAAGCCCGACGACGCCGCCGAGAAGTGCGCCGCGCCAGCCTGTTCGGGACGTTGCGGGCGAATTTCCTGACCGGCATCATCGTGGTCGCGCCGGTTTTCTTGACTGCCTATCTGATCTGGTGGTTCGTCGGACTGATCGACGGCTGGGTTCTGCCACTGGTGCCCGAACGCTATCAGCCGCGGCCCTATCTTGGCATCAACGTCAAAGGCTACGGCGTCATCGTGTTTCTGGTCTTCACGGTATTCGTGGGATCGCTGGCCAAGGGGCTGCTGGGTCGCGCCATTCTGAACCGCGCCGAGCGGGTGGTCGACCGCATGCCGGTGGTTCGTTCGATCTATAACGGGCTGAAACAGATCGCGGAAACCATCCTGAGCCAGTCGAACAATTCGTTCGAGCACGCCTGCCTTGTCGAATATCCGCGCAAGGGTATCTGGGCGGTGGCGTTTGTCTCGACCGCCACAAAGGGCGAGGTTCTGGAGCGGTTGCCCGGCGACGAGGCGTTTCTGTCGGTCTTTCTGCCGACCACGCCGAACCCGACCTCGGGATTTTTGCTGTTTGTGCCGAAAAAGGACGTTATCCTCTTGGATATGGATGTCGAAACGGCCGCCAAGCTGGTGATTTCGGCCGGGCTTGTCAGCCCGCCGTCCAAAGAGGAAATGAAAGCGCTGGTTGATGCCGGCAATCCGCCCGCCGGAAAATGATCACGGCGGCACTGACCGGGTATTTCACCGCCCTTTCGCTGATACTGGCCATAGGTGCGCAAAACGCCTTTGTGCTGCGCCAGGGGATGTTGGGGCGGCATGTTTTCGTGCTTTGCCTGCTTTGCGCGGTATCGGATGCGGCCCTGATCACGCTGGGTGTGCTGGGGTTTGGCTGGCTGGTGACGCTTTCCCCGCAATTTCCGCACTTCATGGCGCTGGCCGGGGCCGGGTTCCTGATCGTTTACGGAGGGTTGCGGTTCAAGGCGGCGATCCGGGGCAATGCCGTCGGGCAAACCACGGCGAACGCGACCGGGCTGCGGCCGGTGATTCTGACGGGGCTGGCGCTGACATGGCTGAACCCGCATGTCTATCTGGACACGCTGGGCCTGATCGGCGCGGTTTCGGCGGGATTTGCCGAAGGCGGTCAGAAACTGGTCTTTGGCGTCGCGGCGGCGGCGGCGTCCTTCACGTTTTTCTTCGCGCTGGGCTATGGCGCGCGGCTGCTTTCCCCGATCATGCAATCGGCGCGCGCGTGGCGGATCTTCGACGGGTTGATCGGGCTGACCATGTGGACGATCGCAGCCGGGCTTTTGTGGCCACTGAGGGCGGGAATTTCGGGCGGGGCATGAGCCGCGCGGCGGCGTGTTCGCCGGGCTTGCGGTCCCGAAGCGGATTGCTTTTTTCCTGGTTCGGCCGGTGGTACCTGAAACCCCTGTTTGCCCAGGCACCCATTCGCGTTTTGCGAAAACGCTTGCGTCAGATTGAACGCAATACGCTTGTCTTATGAGTTTTCCCGACTGCATGCGAAGACGGAGCTTCTGCCGGCCGCGCCTCATTGGACCCTCCCATGGCACGGCAATTGGCCGAGGGAAGCGCAAACAATTGAGGTCGCGCAGGTTTTGCCGGGATAAAGTGGCAGAAATTGGTGCCCGTTCGCCGGACCACGGCCCGTCGATACCCGGGTCTGTGGGCGATAGAAGCAAGGTCCGGCAGGGGATCGAGCCGAAGGATTGGAACCACCGCGATTGCTGAACCGTTCATTAAGGAATGGTCGGTCTTTCGGGTCCGTGGGTCCCGGCGCCGGCCTGCGGGCGACCGGGGCGTGGTTGTGGCGGCGGGATTATTCCTGCCACCACCAGACTTCGGGCAGGAAGCCCAGCCAGTCCCCATAGACCGGCAATCGCGCGGAAAACCGCAATTCGCGGCGATGCGCCAGACGGCTGACGCGATTGTACCAGATCGGGATCACATAGCGGCCCGTCGTCAGCACGCGGTCAAGCGCGCGCGTCGCGGCAACGAAATCCTCGCGGCTTTCGCTGGTCAGAATCCGCTGGATCATCGCATCGGCGGCGGGTGCGCTCATGCCCATGAAATTACGGGTTTTCTCTGACGTGACCCCACCTGACCCCCAATAGAGTGTCTGCTCGTTGCCGGGCGACAGCGACAGGCTCCAGACGTTGAACATCATGTCGAAATCGTAAACATCCCGCCGCTGCTTGTGCTGGGAATTATCAATCAACTTCAGCGTCACCTCGATCCCCAGCCGCTTGAGGGCATCGGCAAAAATATTGGCGATGGCCTCGTTTGCCGACGAACGCAGCATGATCTCGAAGGTGAACGCGGTCCCTTCACCGTTGCGAAGAACGCCGCTATCGTCCACCGACCAGCCCGCCGCCGCAAGCTGCCTGGCGGCGAACCGCAGGTTCTTGCGGTTGCGTTCGTTGCCCGGCGAGACCGGCAGCGCATAGACGTCCAGCGCCCCCGGCAGAAGCGTGTCGGCAAACGGCGTCAGGAATTCCAGCACCCGCCCGCTGGCCGGACCTTCGCGCATGCCAAGTTCGGAATTCGAGAAAAAACTGGTGGCGCGCGGGGATCGTCCCTTGTTGATGACCTGATTGATGAACTCGAAATTGAACGCGTGGATCAGCGCATCGCGCACCCGCCAATCGGCGAATATCGCCCGCCTTGTGTTGAAGACGAACCCCCGCATTCCCGACGGCCGCCCGTGCGGAATTTCGGACTTGACGATTTCGCCGGACCGGACGGCGGCAAAATCATACTGGTCCTGCCATTTCTGGGCGTTCGGTTCGCGAAAAACCGATATTTCACCGGCACGGAATGCCTCGAATATCACCGAAGCATCGTTGAAATATTCGTACCGGATTTCGTCAAGGTTATGGCGCCCGCGATTGAACGGCAGATCGCGACCCCAGTAATCCGGGTTGCGCCGGAAGGTGATAAAGCGGTTCGTCTCGAATTCGGACACCAGATAGGGGCCGCTGCCGGTGGGAATATCGAGCGAACTTTCCGCGAAATCCCTTCCGTCCCAATCGGCCTTTTTCAGGACCGGTCGCAGGCCCAGAATCAGCGGCAATTCCCGGTCGACCGTCTTGAAGGTGAAACGGACGCTGCGTGGCCCGGTAGCGCGGGCGCTCGCGACCTTGGCCCAGGCGTTGGCGTAACGCGGCACGCCCTTGGTGGCGAGGGTCTCAAACGACCAGATCACGTCTTCGACCGTGACGGGGGAGCCGTCCGAAAACCGGGCCTCGGGACGCAGCGTGAATTCGACCCATTCGCGATTCGCCCCGGTCTCGACCGATTCGGCCAAAAGGCCGTATAACGAGAACGGTTCGTCCCAATTTCGCCCCATTAATGTCTCGTAAACATGGACGCGCACGCCCCAGGGCGCGCGGCCCTTGCGGATGTAGGGATTGAACCCGTCAAAGCCGCCGCGTTCGCCAAAAGCGATTCGCCCGCCCTTTGGCGCATCCGGGTTGGCGTAGGGCAGCGACACAAAATCTGGGGGCAAGGCCGGGTCGCCGTACATAGCTATGGCGTGTTGGGGCTGCGCAGATGCGCCATACGCGAAATTCAGCAGCAATATCAGCGCCACAAGGCCACGCGGCATCGGCAAGAGCATTCGTGTCATCGGCGCAACATTTCCGTCATGATGGGGGCAGGTCGTGGTCCAGCCTACTGACTTGCCACAAAATTTTCAAATTTTAACTTGGCGCACCCGTACAGATTTCGTATAACAACTGCACTGCTCGATAGGTTTCTTGCCTGTATGAAACCTGCCTCAATAACTTAACGCCCGCTTCGTGCGGGCGTTTTTTTGTCGAATCCCGGAAAATGAACGCCGCGCGGTAACGCCCTCAAAAAGCGCCGGAATTCGGGTTTTGGTCTGCGGTCGCCAGCAACGGGATCATTGCAGCGACGTGACCCACAGGATGATCGCATCTTCCTGGCTGATGGAAACCACGTTGTGGCCCATCGCGGCGTCGTAATAGGCGCTGTCGCCGCGGCGCATTTCGACGGGTTCATAAAACTCGCTGTAAAAGGTGATCACGCCGGACAGGACATACAGAAATTCCTCGCCATCGTGGCGGACCCAGCCGTTGAATTCGGCGGCATCGCGGGCGCGCACGCGGGCCCGATAGGGCAGCATTGCCTTGCGCGTCAGGTTCGGGGCCAGCAATTCGTGTTCATATGTGGCGGTGAGATAGGGTTTGCCCTCGCCCGGACGGGTGATCGCCATCCGCCCCAGCACGCGTTCCTGTTTGGGCGGGGTGAATAGCTGCGGGATCGAGATGCCCAGCCCCTCGGCCAGTTTCTTGACCGCATCGAATGTCGGCGACATCTGTTCGTTTTCGATCTTGGAAAGGGTCGAGCGTGCAAGTCCGGCCTCTTTGGCGGCCTGTTCCAGCGTCCAGTTACGGGCCTTGCGCAATTCGCGAACGCGGTGGCCCAGTTTCAGGGGTGCAATCGTGGCCTCTTTGCCGTCGGCGCGCGCCATGCGGATCAGGCTGGGTTCATTGGCTTGAGACATCGGCACCTGCTGGGTTCGTGCCAACGCCCTTACCGCCACGGACGGCAGGTTGCAACCGGCGGAGGCGCCGATTGCAAGAGGGTGATGCGCGGCGTTTGGCCCGGGTCTTGTGAAAATGCGGGTTGGAAAGCAGTGGCGGGCGAAAAGCATTAAAATATTTTAGTCACGCAAGCGAAACCATCGCAACACATTGTCCCAAAACAAAAAAAGGTCGCCAATCTTCCAGATCAAACGACAGCGATTAACCACCATACGCCGGGTGGCACGTCCCGCGTCACGGCCCGGCGGCGCGGGTTGTCTGATCTCGTTGGTTGCGGTCAGGCCCCCGGATGCTCTAGCAAGCGGAATGAACGCCGGATCGATTTTCCACAGCGCTCCCCAAGCGCCCTGCCCACCCAATTTCAATCTCGCGGCCCACGTTCTGGCAGCCGCAAAGACGACGCCCGAAAAGCCGGCGCTCGAAATTTTGTCGTCAACCACGGCCCGGCGATGGACCTATCGCGAGGTCGAGCACGCCGTCCTGGCAACCGCCGGCGGGTTGCGCGCGCTGGGCCTGCCCGATGGCGCGCGCATCCTGCTGCGGGTGGGCGACGAGGTAAGCTTTCCGCTGCTGTTTCTCGGCGCGGTGGCCGCCGGATATGTCCCGTCGCCATCGTCGGCGCAACTGACCGCGCCCGAGGTCGATCACCTGATCCGGCTGCTGGCACCGGCCTTGATCTGTGTTGGTACCGGCATCGACGCGCCGCAGAACCCGGGGTGTCGCGTCCTTTTGCCCGACGACATCGCGGCATTGCAGGTTCATGCGCCCGCGTCCTTTCGGCCCGGCAACCCCGACCGTCTGGCCTATGTCATTCCGACATCCGGCACCGCGGGCGCGCCGCGTCTGGTTGAACATGCCCACCGCGCGGTCTGGGCGCGGCGGATGATGTGGCAGGGCTGGTACGGGCTCTGCAAGAACGACCGGTTGCTGCATGCCGGCGCGATGAACTGGACATATACGCTGGGCACCGGTCTTTGTGATCCATGGGCCATCGGTGCGACCGCCCTGATCGCCGCCCCAGGAACCGAGGCCCACGACCTGCCGGGCCTGCTTGGCACGCACCGCGCCAGCCTGTTTGCCGCCGCGCCGGGCATTTTCCGACGCATTCTTGGCAATGCGGGCGATATTTCGATGCCGAAGTTGCGCCACGCGCTGTCGGCGGGCGAAAAACTGCCACCCGAAATCCGCGCCCGCTGGCAGGCCCGCACCGGCACCGCGATCTACGAAGCCCTGGGGATGAGCGAAATCTCGACCTTCATATCCTCAAGCCCGGCCAATCCGACCGCCGAACCCGCGATCGGTCGCCCGCAGGATGGCCGCCATGTGGCCGTGATCGACCCCGGTCGTGGCGCACCGGTGCCGTTTGATCAACCGGGCATTCTTGCGGTTTCGCGCGATGACCCCGGCCTGATGCGGGGTTATTTCCGCAATCCATCGGCCACGGCGGCACAGTTTCGCGGCGACTGGTTTCTGACCGGCGATATCGTTGCCATGCGCCCGGACGGGGAAATCACCTATCTGGGTCGCGAAGACGACATGATGAATGCCGGTGGTTTCCGTGTGTCGCCCATCGAAGTGGAGGCCGTTCTGAACCGCCACCCGGCCATCGAGGAATCCGCCGCCGCGGCGGTCGAGGTGAAACCCGGTACCCACGTCATTGCCGCATTCTATCAGGCCCTGTCGCCGCCGGACGATGCCGCGCTGCTTGCATATTGCAGCGCCCGTCTTGCGCGGTATAAGTGTCCGCGCCTGTTCATCCGCGTGGATACGCTGCCCAAAAGCGCGAACGGCAAGCTCAGACGCGCCGCACTCAGGGCGCAATACGCGGCCCGGCACCGCGCAGAATGGAATGACACATGACCCGGCTTGATATCATCTCTGATCCGATCTGCCCGTGGTGTGCGATCGGCAAGGCCAATCTGGATGGCGCGCTGCGCCAGCGGCCCGGGCATGGTCTGGATATTTTCTGGCACCCGTTCCAGCTCAACCCCGACATGCCGCCCGAGGGCATGGACCGCGCCGAATACCTGGCGCTGAAATTCGGCGGCAAGGAAGGCGCGGTAAGGGTTTACAGCCAGATCGAGACTGCGGCGCAGGACGCCGGTCTGACGTTCAATTTCGCGGCGATCACGCGCACGCCGAACACGCTGAATGCGCATCGCCTGATCTATTGGGCCGGTCAGGAAGACCGCCAGGAAACGGTGACCACCGCCCTGTTTGAGGCCTATTTTTCGCACGGGCGCGATATTTCGAACCTTGATGTCCTGACCAGCATCGCCAAAGACGCGGGCATGGATGCACCGGCAGTCGCCCGGTTGCTGGCCAGCGATGCGATGGTTGGTGAAATTCAGGCACTGGACCGTGACTTCCGCGCGCGTGGTGTCGGCGGCGTGCCCTGTTTCATCGCCGACAACCACTATGTGGTGCAGGGCGCGCAACCATCTTCGTTATGGCTTCGGGTGATCGACGAGATCGGCCATGCGCCGCAAGCTCTGGCGACATGAACTCAAAAACGCTGCCTTTCGCGGAATTCATCGTTCTGATTGCCATCCTTTTCGCGATGATCGCCTTTGGCACCGACGCGATGCTGCCGGCATTGCCCGAGATCGCCGTTGATCTGAACCTTTCCGAAGTCAACCGCGCCCAGCTTGTGATCACCAGTTTCGTTCTGGGAACCGGCATCGGCCAGCTATTCAGCGGACCGATATCCGATACATTGGGGCGCAAGGTGGTGATTTCGGCCGGGCTGGGGCTTTATATCGCGGGGTGCCTGATGGCGATCTGGGTGCGCTCGCTTGAACTGATGCTGCTGGCCCGGTTCATTCAGGGGATCGGCGTTTCCGCGCCGCGCACGGTCACCATCGCCATGGTGCGCGACCTTTATGCCGGGCGCATGATGGCCCGCGTGATGTCGTTTGCGATGGCGGTTTTCGTGCTGGTACCGGCGGTCGCGCCGCTGATCGGGCAGACGCTGTTTCTGGCCTTTGGCTGGCGCAGCATCTTTGTCGCTTTCATCCTGTTTGCGTTGCTGGCGCTGTTGTGGCTGAATCTGCGCCAACCCGAAACGCTGGCCCCAAAAGATCGCCGCGCCCTGAAATGGACCGCATATCGCGCCGCGATTGTCGAGGTCATGTCCTCGCGCGTGGTCCTCATCTATGTGCTGGTAATGTCGCTGGGATACGGCGCGTTGTTCGGTTATCTCAGTTCGGCCCAACAGGTTTTCGTCGATGTTTTCGGGGCGGGGCACCGCTTTCCGCTCTACTTCGCGTTGATCGCGCTGATTTCCGGGGTTTCGGGGTTCATCAACGGGGCGCTGGTGCTGCGGCTGGGCATGCGGGCGCTGGCGAAATTCGCGCTGGGGGCGACGCTGATCGTCAATCTCGGGATGCTGGCGCTGCTGCTGTTTTCGGATCTTTCGACGGCGGGTCTCTTTCCGATATTCCTGATCTGGTCGATCCAGAGCTTCATCGTGCCGGGGCTGACATTCGGCAACCTAAATGCGCTGGCGATGGAACCGATGGGGCATATCGCCGGAATGGCGGCCGCGGTGATCGGCGCGGTCAGCACCCTCTTTGGCGTGCTGATCGCGGTGCCGATCGGGCTGGCGTTCGACGGCTCGGTCCTGCCGCTGGTGTCGGGTTTCACGATCTGCACCGGTCTGGGGTTTGCGCTGATGTTTTTGAATCCGAAGCAGGGATCGGGAGACGCGTAGAAGTCACCATCGCCCGTTCACCGGATCTCGGTCCGTCGATCGGCGGCGCCGTAATCATCCAGATAAGGTCCGGCGGGAGTCTGAACCCATTGATGGCGGAAGGACGGTCTTTGGGTCCGTTGGTATTTTCAGCTCTTTGCGGTGCCGGGAAAGCGCCAGATCTACCGGCCGACGCCCGCCCGGCCTACCCCGCCGCCAGCACCGCCAGATCGCGGGCAATCGCATAGGCGCCCTTGACCTTGTCGCGTGATTTTTTCCAGTCGCGCCGCACCACGATCTTGTTGTTCTTCACCTTGGCCAGACCGCGCTGATCGTTGATGAATTGCACGAGACCTGCCGGATTGGCGAATTTGTCGTCGTGAAACTGGATCGTCGCACCCTTTGGCCCGCCATCCAGCCGGGCGATGCCCGCGCGTTTGCAGACCGATTTGATCCGGACGATGTTCAGCAACGAATTCACTTCTTTGGGCAGACTGCCGAACCGGTCGATCAGTTCGGCGGCAAAACCCTCGAGTTCCACCTTTTCGCTGAGACCGGACAGACGCCGGTAAAGCCCAAGGCGCACATCCAGATCGGGCACATAGGTTTCGGGGATGAGGACCGGCACCCCCAGATTGATCGAAGGCGCCCAGGTTTCGTCGGCCTCCGACAGGCCCTCGGCGGTGCCCGCCTTTATTCTGGCAATCGCCTCTTCCAGCATGGTTTGGTAAAGTGCATAGCCGACCTCGCGCACCTGCCCGGATTGCGCGTCCCCCAGAATGTTCCCGGCCCCCCTTATGTCCAGATCCTGCGATGCCAGCGTGAACCCCGCCCCCAGCGAATCGAGCGACCCGAGAACCCGCAAACGCTTTTCGGCGTTCGGTGTCAGCTTCTTGCGGGGCCGCGTGGTCAGATAGGCATAGGCGCGGGTCTTGGACCGCCCGACCCTGCCCCGGATCTGATAGAGCTGCGCCAGACCGAACATGTCGGCGCGGTGAATGACCATCGTGTTGGCCGCCGGAATATCAAGGCCCGATTCAACGATGGTGGTCGCCAGCAGCACGTCATATCTGCCGTCGTAAAAATCGTTCATGCGTTGATCAAGCTCGCCCGCCGCCATCTGCCCGTGGGCGACCACAAAGCTGATTTCGGGGATCTGATCGGTCAGGAAGTCCTGGATTTCGCGCAGATCGGACACGCGTGGGACCACGTAAAAGGACTGGCCGCCGCGGTAATGTTCGCGCAGCAGTGCCTCGCGGATGGTCACGCTGTCAAAGGGGCTGACATAGGTGCGGATGGCCAGCCGGTCGATCGGGGGTGTGCCGATGATCGAAAGGTCGCGCACGCCGGACAACGACAGTTGCAGCGTGCGCGGGATCGGGGTCGCCGTCAGCGTCAGCACGTGCACATCGGTTCTGAGCGCCTTCAGGCGTTCCTTGTGACGGACGCCGAATTTTTGTTCCTCGTCGATCACCAGCATTCCAAGATTTTGAAATTTCACGCTTTTCGCCAACACAGCGTGGGTGCCGATCACGATATCGACCGACCCTTCGGCCAATCCCTGACGGGTCTGGGCCGCCTGCGATGACGACACGAACCGCGAAAGGCTGCGCACGGTGATCGGCAGGCCGCGAAAGCGTTCGCGAAACGAATTGTAATGCTGCCGCGCCAGCAATGTCGTCGGGGCAATCACCGCGATCTGACGGCCGCTCGCCGCCGCGACATAGGCCGCGCGCATCGCCACCTCGGTCTTGCCGAAACCCACGTCGCCACAGATCAGCCGGTCCATCGGCCGGCCGCTTTCCATATCGTTCAGCACATCGGCGATTGCCGCCAACTGATCGTCGGTCTCGCTGTAGGGAAACCGCGCGCTGAACCGGTCGAGATCGTGTTCCGGAACGTTCAGAACCGGGGCCGAGCGCAGCGCGCGCTCGGCGGCGACGCGGATCAGCCGTTCGGCCATTTCGCGGATGCGTTCCTTCAGTTTCGCCTTTTTCGCCTGCCATGCGCCGCCACCAAGCCGGTCAAGCAGGCCCTCTTCGTGGCCATATCGGCTGAGCAGTTCGATGTTCTCGACCGGCAGGTACAGGCGGTCACCACCCGCATATTCCAGCGCGATGCATTCATGCGGTGCCCCGGCAGCGGCGATGGTTTCCAGACCGTTGAACCGCCCGACGCCATGGTCGACATGCACGATCAGATCGCCGGGCGACAGCGTGGCGGCCTCGGTCAGGAAATTCTCGGCCCGGCGCTTGCGTTTGGGCGCGCGGATCAGGCGGTCGCCCAGAATATCTGTCTCGGAAATCACGGTCAGTCCGGGCGCGGTAAACCCGTTTTCCAGCGCCCAGACCGCCAGAAAAGTCCCGCCCCGACCCGTCGGCACATCGCCAATATTGTCGATCAGGCCGGCGGGCGCGCCGCCCTCGTCGACCAGCAGATGCGAAAGACGCTCACGCGCGCCCGGGGAATATGCGGCAATGACGACCTGACTTTCGGCGCTTCGTGCATCAATATGGTCCGCTAAAGCACCGAAAAGAGCGGTATTTTCGGATTGACGCTCTGGCGCGAAGTTCCGACCTATCCGCCCGCCCGCATCACTCATCCCCGGGCCCGAGGCCTGCGGCAACGCCGAAAACTCGCGCACATCGCGCCCCAAAACCGCGCCGGCAAGGGCCGTTTCGTCCAGATACAACAGGTCCGGCGGACAGGGCTTGTATACCGTGTCCAACCGGGATTTTGCCCCCAGCGCTTCGGTGCGGTTGGCATATTGCGTGGCGATCTGCGCCTGCCGCTCGGCCAGCGCGGCATCGAAGGTTTCGGCCAGACACACCCGCGCATCGGGCAGATAGTCAAACAGCGTTTCCATTTTCGCGTGAAAATAGGGGGCCCAATGTTCCATGCCCTGATGTTTGCGCCCGGCGCTGACGGCGGCATAAAGCGGATCGTCGCTGCCCGCCGCACCGAATTCGTGACGGTAATTCTGTCGAAACCGCCGGATCGCATCAGCGTCCAGAATGATCTCGGAAACCGGGGCCAGTTCCACCCGGTCCAGCCGCTGGGTGGTGCGCTGGGTTTCGGGGTCGAAACGGCGCGCCGCATCCAGCACGTCGCCGAACAGGTCCAGCCGCACCGGTCCGCTTTGCCCCGGCGGAAACAGGTCGATCAGCCCGCCCCGGACCGCGTAATCGCCCGGCTCCAGCACCGTTGGCGCCCGCGAAAACCCCATGCGCGTCAAGAATTCGCGCAAGCCCGCCTCGTCGATCTGCTTGCCGACCTCGGCGGTAAAGCTGGCGGTTTTCAGGAGTTCACGCGCCGGGACAAGCTGCGTTGCCGCGTTGAGCGTGGTCAGCAACAGAAACCGCCCCCCGAACCCCTGTGCCAGCATCGCCAGCACGGCCATCCGTGCCGCCGAAACGTTCTGGTTCGGCGATATGCGGTCATAGGGCAGGCAATCCCACGCCGGAAAGGCAAAAACCGGCAGGTCGGGTGCGAAAAACGCGACGGCGCGGCGGGTTTCTTCCAGACGCTTGTCATCCAGCGCAATGTAAATCACCGGCGCATC
>CAZRLO010000003.1:0-71390 GCA_964600965.1 uncultured Rhodobacter sp. | reverse complement strand
AACGGTGATTTGGTCGTGCATACCGGCATTTTCTTGCGTGATCCCGCGCCCGCAGGTATCACCGCAGGGCATGGCAGGCAATCCCGGCATATCCGTTCTGATCACCCGGCCCGAGCCGAAGGCGTCGGAATATGCCGCCCGCCTTGCGCGGGAATTCGGCCCCCGCGTTCGGCCGGTCGTTTCCCCGTTGACCCGGATCATTCCGACGCGCGCACCGATCGATCTGGCGGGCGTTTCGTGGCTGCTGTTCAGTTCGGCCAATGCCGTCCGGATTTTTGGCGAACTTTGCAACCAACGGGATATTCCCTGCCTCTGCGTTGGCGATCAGACCGCACAATGCGCGGGCGATCTGGGGATGCGCGCGGAATCTGCCGGTGGCCGCGCCGATGATCTGGTGGCGTTGGCAACGGCACGCGGCCGCACCGGTTCGGGGCAATGCCTGCATTTGCGCGGGCAATTCACGACCGGCAACATTGCGGCCCGGTTGTCACAGGCCGGCCAGCCGACCCGCGAAGCGGTGATTTACACCCAACCCAATCAGGGCCTGACGGCAGCGGCAAGCAACGTGCTGGCAAGTGCCGCGCCAGTGCTGGTACCGCTGTTTTCGCCCAGAGCGGCCCGTCTGTTCGGCGCCAGGCCCGCAACATCCGGATCGGCGCCACTGACCGCGATCTGCATCAGCAACAACGTGCAAGACAGCCTGGACCCGCGCGGATTTGCCCGCATTCTCGTCGCGGGGGCCCCTACCGCCGCGGCCGTCACCCACGAACTGGCCGGGCTGATCTGATTGCACGCCGATCCCTTGTGAGGGCCCGGTCCGTGGACTATCTTTGTGGAAACGGGGGGGGGCGATTTGGGTGCCCCCTGGTCGCGAGTGGGGGTTACGGGCAATTGGCAACGCGGAAAACAAAGGCTACGGGGTCAAAACAGGCGAAACCGGCGGCGAAACCTGCAGCGAAATCTTCGAAATCCGCGGATCGAAAATCCGGGAAATCCGACGCGCCGGTGATTCTGGACCCTCCGGTCAAACCGGCGACCGCGCCCGCCAGGAAACCACCGCAGACCATCGATGCCAAGGCCATCGAAGTGCCACCAGTGAAGGCAGGGAAAGTCGAAACCGGCACCAGTTCCGCCAACGAAAAGGCCGCCACGACCGAAACGAAACCACCAATCGAACCCGAAAAATCGGTGCCCCAGCGAAATCTGCGCCCGGCCATGCAAATCGCGGCACTGGCGCTGGGCGGCGTTATCGCGGTTGGCATTGGCTATGCCATCGCGGTGAAATCGCAAACGCCGACCGCACGGCTGGCGGCCGAGAACGCGGCCCTGCGCGCCGAAATTGCCGTCACGATGTCCGATATCGAATCCCGGCTCGCGGCAGTTGAAGCCACAGAGCCACCTGCGCAAATCCCCGATCTGCGACCCGAAATCGACGCGCTTTCCGCGCGCGTTGCCACCCAGTCCCGGGCCTTGCAGGACCGTCTGGACGCCGCGGAAACCAGTCTGGCGGCAACGCTTGCCGATCTGCGGTCTTCGCGCGCGGCCATCGCGGCGAGCCTCGCCAATACCGGCGGCGAAATCAGCGAGGCCACGGCGGCGCTGATCGCCGGTTATGGCGCGGAAATCAAGGCGCTGGAACAGAAGGTCCAGACCCAGATCAGCACCAGCAACGAGCTTTCCGCGCGACTGGATGCGCTGTCCGAGCATACCGGCGCGCAACTGGAGGCCGCGCGGGGCAAGGTGCTGGAATTGTCGGAAACCGCCGCGGCCTCGGCCCGCAATCTGGATATGGGCCTGGCCGCCGAACGGTTGCGTTCTGCGCTGGAGACCGGGCGGGCATATGGCGAATTGCTGGCGCAGATCGCGGCCGAAGCGGCGGCGGAGATACCGGCGGTACTGCTGGATCGGGCCGAAGCCGGTGTCGTGCCGCTGGCAGAACTGCAACGCCGCTTTCCTTCCGCCGCGCGCCGGGCAATCAAGGTTTCGGCCCGCGCGAAACCCGACGACGGGATCGGCGCACGGTTGACCGCCTTTTTCAAAAGCCAGATCGGGGCGCGTTCGCTTGAGGAAAAGGAAGGCGATGACCCCGACGCCATCCTCTCGCGTGCCGAGGCGGCCCTTGGTCGCGGCGAACTGAAACCCGCCGTCGATTTGGTGAATTCCCTGCCCAAGGCCAGCTTGGCCGAAATGCGTGACTGGCTGCAAGACGCCGAGACCCGCCTTGCGGCGACTTCCGCGCTGGAAAAATTCACTCGCCAGATCGGCGCGGGAATAACGCCATGATGATCTGGTCGCTGGTCAAGGTCATTCTGTTTGTCGGTCTGGTGGCCGCCCTGACGTTCGGTGCGGGATTTATCATCGAAACCGGCGGAGAAATCCGCGTGGCGTTCGGGGCGATCGAATTTTCGCTGACGCCGCTGGCCGGGATGATCGGCATATTGGCGATTCTTGCGGCGGGGTGGGTCGCCTTTCGTCTGGCCGGATTGCTGGTCGCCACTTTCCGGTTCTTCAACGGGGACGAGACGGCGATTTCCCGCTATTTCGACCGCAACCGCGAGCGCCGTGGGTTCGAGGCGCTGGCCGATGGCCTGATGGCGCTCGCCTCGGGCGAGGGGCGGCTGGCGATGGCCAAGGCCACCAAAGCGGAAAAGTACCTCGCCCGACCGGAACTGACCCTGCTGATCAGCGCGCAGGCGGCGGAAATGTCCGGCGAGACCGGCAAGGCGCAGAATTACTACAAGAAACTGCTCGGCGACGACCGGACCCGGTTCGTGGGCGTGCAGGGCATTCTCAAGCAAAAGCTGGCCGAGGGCGACACCGACACCGCACTTAGACTGGCCGAAAAGGCCTTTGCGCTGCGGCCGCGACACGAGGGAACGCTGGACCTGTTGTTTTCGCTGCAATCGGAAAAGGCGGACTGGAAGGGTGCCCGCGCCACCCTGGGGGCCAAGCTGAAGACGCGCGCGCTGCCCAAGGACGTTCACACCAGACGCGATGCGGTCCTGGCGCTGGCCGATGCCCGCGAAAAGATCGACGCGGGCGAGATCGAGGCCGGCAAGGCCGCCGCCCTGCAGGCCAACCGACTGTCACCCGATCTGATCCCCGCGGCGGTGCTGGCGGCGGAAATGCACATGCTGGACAACGCGATGCGTCTTGCGACCAAAGCGCTGAAAAAAGCGTGGTCCGTTCAGCCGCATCCCGATTTGGCGGCGGCGTTTGCCGATCTGGTAACCGACGAAAGCGCGGCCGAGCGACTGAAGCGGTTCCAGCCCCTGCTGAAGGTCAAGCCAGAGGATCCGGAAACCAGAATGCTGGCGGGCGAACTGGCGATCGTGGCCGATGATTTTCCTGCCGCCCGCAAGTCGATGGGCGATCTGGCCGAAACCGCGCCGACCACGCGGTCCCTGACAATCATGGCCGCCATCGAACGCGGCGAAGGCGCGCCCGACAATGTGGTGCGCGGCTGGCTGACCCGCGCCCTGGACGCGTCGCGCGGACCGCAATGGATATGTTCGTCCTGCAGCTTCGTGCATGGCGCATGGGAACCGGTCTGCGAGAATTGCAGCCATTTTGACACGCTGGAATGGGCCGTGCCGCCCGACAGGACCGACGCCGGGGCGCGGTCCGCCGACATGCTGCCATTGATCGTCGGCGAGGCCGAAAAACCGGCGGAACCCTCGCCTGCGGCGGACGACACCGCCGAGGCCCCGCCGGAACCCGCCGCCGCGCCCGGGGAACCACCGCCGGACCGCAACACGATGCCCGCAAAACCCGAGGCCGATAGCGACGATCTGGATGGGCTGGTCGGCGATGTTCATGTGATCCCGGAACGCACGCAATAGAGCGCCCCGCGCCTGCCCATTGGGGCGATTGCCATGTTCCGATCCCTGCCAAAAGCGTCCTCGCGCTTAAGACCAACCGATTGCGCGGAATCAAGGGCGCAAGCCCGCCGTGCATCATTGGGCCGCCCCCGGCACGGCGACCGGCAGAGGAAGGCGCAACATTTCCGGGTCGCACTGGTTTTTCCGGGATAAAGCGGACCTTCAGGCGCAATTCCCTGCCGCAAAGAAATGCCGGGCGGTCCAGTTGATTGGCGATTGGCGCCAACGCCGATTGTTGGGTGCAGCGCCTTGCTGAATCGGGGCTGCTCTCCAAGTGCCGGATATTGATCGGGGTCATGCGTGGCTGACAAGGTCGTGCTGCAAGCACGGCGATGGCGCAACCGGCAGGTTCGGGCACGGGCCGCGTCTTCGTCCGTCCGGTCGGGTGTTAAGGTGTATCCATCAGATATTCGGGCCATCGCGCCACGCTGGGCCAACGGCGAAAATCGCGCCCTGTCCCGGGCAACCCGGTCCCTCGGACAACAGGGGCGTGGCGGGCAGGGATGCAACGGTTTGTCGGTGTCGCGCGTAACCGCCGCGCGGAAACGATCCGATTTCGGATTTTTGTGTTATGGTGCCGGCAAGAACAGAAAACCGAGCAGAAACCATGATCCGGAAGCTGATAATGATGGGGCTGTTGTGCAGTATCGGCACGTCGGCCCCTGCGGGTGATTTGATCCGCAAGGCCTGTCTGAAAGCGGGTCGCGCCGGGGCCTCGCGCACGCTGTGCGGGTGCATCCAGGATGTCGCCGATCAGCGGCTGATCCGCAAGGATCAACGTCTGGCCGCCAGCTTTTTCAGGGATCCCCACAAGGCACAGGTGATCCGACAATCCGACAAGCGCGTTCACGAGGCCTTCTGGACCCGCTACAAGGCCTGGGGCAGCGCCGCCGAAGACGCCTGCGCGCCCCAAGGCAGTTGAGGGTGAACCGTGCCGAACGTTCTTAGCCCGGAACAGATCGCGGCATTCGATCGCGACGGTTATCTGTCGCCCATCACGATCATGACGCCCACCGAAGCCGCGCGCTATCGGCGCGAATTGGAGGCGGCGGAGGCAAAATGGCCGCAGGCCCTGACCGGCGCGGGGCGCAACAATGCGCATATGAGCCTGAAATTCATGGACGAAATCGTGCATGACCAGCGGATCCTTGACGTTGCCGAAGATCTGGTCGGACCCGATATTCTGGCCTATGCGACGGTGCTGTTCATCAAGGAACCGGTCAGCGAAGGCTTTGTGAGCTGGCATCAGGACGCGACATATATGGGATTGACGCCGCACAAGGGCGTCACCGCCTGGCTGGCGCTGTCGCCATCCAATCGCCAGACGGGTTGCATGCAGATGATCCCGGGCAGCCACAAAGACGGTGTCCGACGGCACGAAGACACGTTTGCCGAAAGAAATATCCTGACGCGAGGTCAAAACGTTGCCGGAATTGACCCGACCGATGCGGTGGATCTGGTGCTGGAACCGGGGCAGATGTCGTTGCATCATCTGGAAATCGTGCACGGATCGCAGCCCAATCTGGGCGCTGACCGGCGCATCGGTGTCGTCATTCAGCCCTATATGCCGGTCAGCAACCGCCAAAAACTGGGGCCGGCATTCGCGCAACTGGTGCGCGGGCATGATCCGCACGGGAATTTCCGGGCGGCACCGCGACCCTCGGGCGACATGGACCCGTCAGACGAGAATCGCCGGGACGAGGCCAACGGGCTGATGTCCGACATATTGTATCAGGGTGCCGAAAAGCGCCGCGACTTCTGACACGGTCGCGCAGGTGCGCGGCAAACGGCCCTATCGCAGGACGCCGCGCCGCCCCAGCCGCCGGGAATACCACAGCAAAAAGACCGCCACGACGAAGATTACCGCCGAAAACGCCGCCGCAAAGCCCCCCATCAGATCGGTCATCGAAGGCGAGGCGATCCAGAAATTGTGAATGGCGGTCACGACCATCGCCACCAGTGAAATCGCGAAGACCGGGACAGCCAGGCGTCGTCGCAGCAACAACAGCAGCGCGCCGAGGACCGAAAACCACACGGCAACGGCCCAGGCACCTTGGACCCAGGCCGGAAATCCGTAAAAAAACGCAATCTGCGCATCATTGAACTGGCTGAGATATTCGGCATTGCCGGTTTGGGTCATCACATAATCAAACGCGCCAATCGCATTCCACAACAACGCCAAAACGCCGATCACCCAAAAAGACCAACCGGGCCGGGTGTGGGTGCTGAGTTTCAATTTGCCTCCGAATTGGTCAGGGATTCAGCACATGTTACCCCATTGAACGCGAAATTTCCCGAAAAATCGTCCGGGCCAGCGTTTCGCACCGGTGACCGCGCCAAGTCGCGCGCACGAAGTCACGGATCGGCGGCCAATTTGGCGGGCTTTGCCCTTATGGACGGGCGCCCCTATTAAGATGGCGAACTGATCCAATAATCCGGTTTACCGGTTTATTGGATTACCGGTTTACCGGTTTATCGGAATACCGGTTTACCGGTTTATCGGAATACCGGATTTCCGACACGCTGGTTGACCGGTGCGGCCGAGCGTTTGGTGCCACGTTGATCTCGTGGGACAAATTTTATTTCTGCGCCGAGGGGCCCCAAAATTATGGGCATTTGCACGGGGCCGCTTTTGCCGTGGGTGTTGCTCGGCCATCCAAACCCTGCGGTTCCGGTCAAATCGGCCCGGTTACTTGCGCGCAGACGGCATTTGACGAAACGGCCGCGGCGCAGCGGCGCGATTGCTGGCAGATGTGGTCGATCATCGTCGTCACGGCGGCATACGAGGCAGGAACGCGCCCGGAAGATGGATATTACAGGAAATATGATGCCACCGGACCCAAAGACCGACCTTTCGCCATTGAGCGGTTCGGGCTTGCTGGTGGGCCCTGTCCCGGACGCCCACAAAGCCACGTGCCGACGGGCCGAATTGCGGTGAATGGGCGCAGGTGACGAATATTCTATCCCGGTAAAACCCGTGTGCCCCCAACAGGTTCCGCTATCCCCGGCCAATCGTCGAGCCAGGGGGCGGTCCAATGATGCGCGGTGGGCTTGCGCCCTTGGTCCCGCGAAATTTGCAGGTTTTGTGATCGACACCCGCCATGCGATATGGTTCGGCTATTCGGATCGTGGGCCTGACGCAAGCCGGGCCGGTTGAGCCGGTTCAACGTGCCGCACGTTGGATTTGGTTCGTCAGGCCGCCGATGCCTTGGCCACGTCGCGTTTGACCTTCAGGGCGCGCTCCGAAAGCTCGGCATCCTTGGCGCGGGCCAAAAAGGCGTCGAGCCCGCCGCGGTGATCGACGCTGCGCAATGCCGCCGCCGAAATGCGGAATTTGAACGACCGGCCCAGGGCTTCGGACGCCAGCGTCACGTCGTTCAGGTTCGGCAAAAACCGACGTTTGGTTCTGTTCTTGGCGTGGCTGACATTGTTGCCGACCATCACACCCTTACCTGTCAATTCACAACGGCGGGACATGGTTTCGATCCTTGGATTTGCGGGCACGCGACCGATCCGGGCCGCGGCGGAAATTCGAGCCGCTTCTTTAGGCCGACAACCGGCAGGCGTCAAGGGTTTCGTCTGCCTTGCCGCTGTTCAGGTGCTGCGGATTTTCGCCAATGCGTCCAGAACCGTTTTCGCCGCCAGTTCCGGGCTGTTGTCCCCGCTTGCAACCCCGGCCCTGAGCCGGTCGCAAAGTGCCGCAATTTCCGCATTCCCGTCGATCTGCGCCAGTACGGCGCGGCGCAGTTCGTCGTCGAACCACAGCCCGGCCTGGTGCGCGCGGTTGGCGGCCCAAATGCCCGCATCCTTGCGCCAGTCTGCCAGCGTTTCTATGGCCGCCCAGACGGTCTCCAGCCCTTCGCCGGTTGCCGCCGAAACCGCAAGCGCCTGCGGATATCCGTCGGGGTCGCGTCGCCGGCTTCGCATCAGGCGCAGCGCGTTGGCGTAGTCGGCGCAGGTTCGCAAGGCGGCGGGTTTCAGTTCGCCGTCGGCCTTGTTGATCAGCACCAGATCGGCGATTTCCATGATGCCGCGCTTGACGCCCTGCAACTCGTCGCCACCCGCAGGTGCAAGCAGCAGAAGGAAGATGTCGGTCATGTCGGCAACCATGGTTTCGGACTGGCCGACGCCGACGGTTTCGATCAGGATGACATCGTAACCCGCCGCCTCGCACAGGGTGATCGCTTCGCGCGTGCGCCGCGCCACGCCGCCAAGTGCCGTCTGGCTGGGCGAGGGGCGGATGAAGGCGCCGGGGGCGCGGGAAAGCCGCTCCATCCGGGTCTTGTCGCCGAGAATCGAGCCGCCCGAACGCGTGGACGAGGGATCGACCGCCAGCACCGCCACTTTCAAACCCGCCTCGATCAGCATCATGCCGAAGCTTTCGGTAAAGGTGGATTTGCCCACGCCCGGCGTACCCGAAAGGCCAAGGCGCAGCGCCTGCCGACCGGGTTCGGCGCGCAACGCCCGAAGCAATGCCAGCGTTTCGGCGCGGTGATCCGGCCGGGTGCTTTCCACCAGCGTGATCGCACGCGCCAGCGCCCGGCGCTGACCGGCGCGGATGTTGGCGGCAAGATCGGGGGCGGATGTCACGCGTTGATTTCCAGTCGGCAGAGGGCCGGTTTCATCTTGTGCCTGCAAAGCGAACTTGATGACAAGGGGCAAGAACCGGTTCTTTTTGCCGCCGGATTTGGTATGGCGGTGGCGTTCCGCCGTTGAAAGGCCCCGCGTGCCGCCATTGCTGCCTGTTTCGGATATCCTGCCCGACCTGATTTCGGCGATCGCCGCACATGGGCGGGCAGTCTTGCAGGCCCCGCCCGGCGCGGGGAAAACCACGCTGGTGCCGCTGGCGTTGTTGCAGGCCGGATTGAGCCCGGGGCGCATTCTGATGCTGGAGCCGCGCCGGTTGGCAACCCGCGCGGCCGCCGAAAGAATGGCGCACCTGCTGGAACAGAAAGTCGGTCAAACGGTCGGCTATCGGATGCGAGGCCAGGCCCGCGTGTCGGCACAAACACAGATTGAAGTCGTCACCGAGGGTATCCTGACCCGGATGATTCAGAGCGATCCCGCGCTGACCGGCATCGGTGCCGTCATATTTGACGAATTCCACGAGCGATCGCTGCACGCCGATCTGGGGCTGGCCCTGTGTCTGGAAGTCCGCGAAGCGCTGCGCTGCGATTTGCTGCTGCTGGTCATGTCGGCGACGCTGGACACCGGCCCGGTCGCCGAATTGCTGGGTGGCGCTCCGGTTCTGCGGTCCGAGGGGTACAGTTATCCGGTCGAGACCCGCTGGCCCGACCGGCCGCGCCACCCCGCAATCGGGCTTGAACCGGCCATGGCCGATCTGGTGGAAACGGCGCTGGTCGAAAGCGTCGGGGGCGTACTGGTATTCCTGCCCGGCGAACGCGAAATCCGGCGCGTCGAAAACTTGTTGCGACCCCGCATCGACGCGGATGTGCGGCTGTTCCCGCTCTATGGGGCACTGGATTTCAAGACGCAGCAGGCGGCGGTGCGCCCACTTGCCGAGGGGCGCAAGGTCGTGCTGGCAACGTCGATTGCCGAAACCTCGCTGACGATCGAGGATATCCGCGTGGTGGTCGACAGCGGGCTTGCCCGGCGCGCCCGATTTGATCCGGGTTCCGGCATGTCGCGACTGGTAACCGAACGTGCCAGCCGGGCGGAAACCACCCAGCGGCGGGGCCGCGCCGGGCGGACCGCCGCCGGAACGTGCTATCGTTTGTGGACGCAGGGCGAACAGGGCGGCATGGCCCCGTTCGCGCCCGCCGAGATCGAGATCGCGGATCTGGCGCCGCTGGTGCTCGAGACCGCGCTTTGGGGCGCGCGCGATCCGGGCGAGCTTGGCTTTCTGACGCGGCCCAATGCTGGTGCCGTGGCCGGGGCGAAACAGCTTTTGCAACGCCTTGCGGCACTGGACGATGCCGGCGCGCTGACCGCGCAGGGCCGAAAAATGGCGGCCATGCCGATCCATCCCCGGCTGGCGCATATGGTGCTGCAAGGCGGGCAGGACGCCCCGAAACTGGCGGCGCTGCTAAGCGAGCCTGATCTTTTTGCGCGGGAAACCGGCCCGCGAACCGCCGATCTTGCGCAACGTCTGGCGGCGTTGGATGACCCACAAGCCTTTGAAAAAAATACAACACATCGGATAAACCGCACGGTTCTGGCGCGTGTCGGATCGACCATCGCGCGCCTGCCGCCGGTTGGGCCCCAAAGACGGAGCGTTGGTGAAATGGCGGCGCTGGCCTTTCCCGACCGCATCGGATTGCGCCGCAAGGGCCCCGCGCCGCGCTACGTGCTTGCGGCGGGCAAGGGCGCCGCCTTTGACGTGGCCGAGGCGCTGGGACAGCAACGTCTGATCGTGGCCTGCAATCTGGATGGCGACCGGAAAGAGGCGCGCATTCGCCTTGCCGTGGCGTTGAGCGAAACCGAATTGCGGGCGGTCTTTGCCGGACAGATCGACACAAGCGAGACCTGTCTTTGGTCCCCGCGCGACCAAAAGGTTCTGGCGCGCAGGCAGGAAATGTTCGGCGCATTGGTCCTGCAGGACCGCCCGTGGAAAGACTGCCCGCCCGATGCGATTGCCCGCGCGCTGATGGGCGGAATTCGCGAACAGGGACTGGAGTCGCTGGCGTTTTCCGCAACCGCGACCGCGCTGATCGACCGGGTGGAATGGGCACGGGGGAAGGGGGCGGATTTGCCGGATTTCTCGATCAAGGGGCTGACCGATGATCTGGAGATCTGGCTGGCACCGTTTCTGGGCAAAACCCGCAGCCTGCCCGAGATTGCGCCAGCGGCTTTGCTTGGGGCGCTGGACACGCGGCTAGGTCGGCCCGCCCGGCAATTGCTGAACAAGCTTGCACCGACGCACTACCAAACCCCGGGCGCGCGGGGGGTCAGGGTCGATTACGCCGCCGGGCAGCCTCGGATCGCGGTGCGGTTGCAGGAAATGTTCGGCGTGGTCCGCCACCCGGTGATCGGCCCGGAACATACCCCGCTTGAGATCGATCTGTTGTCACCTGCCGGGCGTCTGCTGCAGCGCACCGCGGATTTGCCAGGGTTTTGGCAGGGCTCTTACCGCGATGTCAGAAAGGACATGCGCGGACGCTATCCCAAACACGCCTGGCCGGAAGACCCGGCACGCGCGGTGCCTGTGAACCGGGCGGGCCCGCGCAAGGCCTGACCCGGAAATGAAAAAGGCGCATCCGAACGGACGCGCCTTTCCGTAGTGCCGTCATGGCTCTGGGTTCAGGCGGCTTTCGCCTGATTTTGCCGTTCGCTTTCTTCGCGCGACAGCGCCACCGAGGTCCGCACACCGCGGCCCACGAAGCCCATCATGCCCTTGACGCAACGCTCGTTCGGATCGATGCCCGCGCACATCAGCACTTCGCGCCCGTCGCGCGACCGTGCCCAGCGGGCAATAACTTCGGGACCGTTGCCGTATTTCTTGTCATCTGCAATCGCGTCGTCCAGCGCCGCCAGAACCACGGCGGCAAACAATTTGCGTGCGCGCGAGCCCTGGTCGTTGGAAAATGCGGTTGCGTCAACGTAATCAAACATACGTTGTCCTTTTCATTTTTGCTCTTGTCTTTTTGGCTTGAGGCGCAATATGGCAACTTTGTGGCGATTCGGGGGTGCAATCTCGGAATATCACCTATGCGTTTAATGCATAGGTCGTCCATGGAAATCACCCGGCCACGGCGTCGCCTTGTCACGCTGCTTTGCTGCGGATATAGGTGCGCGCGAACGCATTTCAACATCAGTCAAGGTTTCCCGATGCCCAAAATCAACGGCAACGAAATTCGCCCCGGCAACGTGCTGGAACATAATGACGGCCTGTGGGTGGCGGTGAAGGTCAGCCATGTCAAACCCGGCAAGGGCGGTGCTTTCGCGCAGGTCGAGCTCAAGAATCTGCGCAATGGTTCCAAACTGAACGAGCGTTTCCGCGCTGCCGACAAGGTGGAAAAGGCCCGGCTGGAACAAAAGGATCAGCAGTTTCTGTACGAAAGCGACGGGATGCTGGTGTTCATGGATACCGAGACGTTTGATCAGATCGAACTGCCCGCCGATATTCTGGGCGAACGACGGCCGTTCCTGCAGGATGGCATGACGATCAAGATCGAGTATTTCGAAAGCGAAGCCCTGAGCGCGGCGCTGCCGCAGAAAGTGACCTGTCAGGTGGTCGAGACCGAACCGGCGGTCAAGGGACAGACGGCGGCGAACTCGTTCAAGCCGGCGCTGCTGGACAATGGCGTTCGGGTCATGGTGCCGCCGTTCGTTGGCCCGGACGAGGCGATCGTCGTCCACACCGAGACGATGGAATATTCCGAGCGGGCCTAGCCGGGAATTCAGCGCGAAAACGCGGATTGCCAAATGCGGTTTCCGGCGCGATCCGGTTCCCGGGACGTGGATTCTTGAGAAATGTTGGTCGGCTTAACACCTTGGAAATGGTCCGATGCCTATGGATGGGTACGGAAATTTTTCAAGGGGATTACAATGAACATCTTCCGATTCGTCCTGCCCGCAATGCTCGTCCTGTCGGCGGGCACGGCCTCCGGGTTTGAGACAGAGCGTTACAAATCGATCGTCGGCCAGACGATTTCGGCCATCAATTCCGGCAATTTCGAGGTTCAGGAACTGATCGATCTGCAAGACAGCCTGATCGCCATCGGGGTCCAGGGGGTGCGCGATTTCGGTGCCAGCAATCCGAAACATGCGGAACTGATGGCGCTGGTGGAAAACAGCGTCGGGGAAATGAAGGAAATGTCGCTGGACGAAATCGAAGCCGCCTGGCACGAGGGTGAGGCGTTGTCGGCCATCGGGCTCAACTTTGACGAAATCGACTATTTCGGCCCCGCGGTCAGCTACATGGACACGGTCGTCCACGCCGCCACGGCGCTGGTCGCCCTGCGCGAATACGCGGCGACACAGGACGATGTCTATCTGGATCAGGTGGTCGACGAATTGTCCGAGGTCGTGGAACATGTCGAGAATCTGAACTGACGGTAAAGAGGCGCGTTCGCCACCATGTTCCGGAGGTTGACGATAAAGGCCAAGCTGGCCCTGGCTTTTGCGATGTTTCTGGCCGTCGCGGGGGTGATGGGCATTGTCGGTATCGTCGGCCTGCGGCTGATGAGCGCGCAACTTTCGGACATCGCAACCGTGGAATTGCCGAATTCCAGACACGCCTCGGAACTGGCACAGGCAACCGGGGCGCTGGAATTGTCGTTTGTCGCCTATCTGTTGGGCAACGAAATCGACAAGACCAGCGAACAGGGGATTGCGGCGGCCAAGGGTCGTGTGAGCGCGCTGCTCATGAAACCAGAACTGCTGGTGCTGGAGCCGAAGTTCCGCCACCTCGCGGCCGAAATCGAACGGGCACTTCTGGCGCACAGGAATTCCTCGGCGTTGTATTTCCGCTTTGAGGGACGTGAATTTTCGCTCGCGGATTTCTTTAACATGATCGCGGTGCAGAACGCGGCCTATTTGAAACGCCTGGGTGACGCGACACGCTTTGGCGTATTCGAAAATGTGGCCGTCGACCCCACGGCGACGACCTTCGCGCGCTGGCGTCCGGGCTTTGATACGCAGGATGCGGAATTGCAGGGATTGCTGGCGGATTTTGCCAAGGCCGAAACCAACGCCGTTGTTTATGTCCGGGAAAAGGTCATTGTGAACCCCGAGCGTGCCCAGCAACAATTCATCCGCCTGAACACCCGCAGGATTCCGAAACAGGATCGCGCATTGAACGCGTTGATCTCGATCGCAACGGATCGGGTTTCGACATTATGGGCGGTCAAGAAAACCGCGCTTGACGAGGTGCGGGCCGAGTTGGGCGCGTTTATCGGCGAAGCGCAGATTCTGGAACAGGCCGCGATGCAGGGCATGCAGAGTTCCGTCGTCCGCGCCAACCGGAATGGCGCGAATGCAATGCTGGTGAGCATCGTGGTCTTTCTTGCGGGAATCGGGATCACGTTGGGCGCAACACTGTTCGCCACGCGCCACATCGGCCGACCACTCAACGACCTGGCCGAACGGCTGGCGGACCTCGCGGCCGACCGGTTTGACATCAGCATTCCGCATCTGGCCCGCAAGGACGAAATCGGCAGGATCGCGCTTGCGACCGAGGCCTTTCGCGAAAGCGGCCGCCAGCGCGCGCGGTTGGAGGAATCGCAGGAAGAAAACCGGCTGAACGAGCAGATCAGGATGGACGCACAGGCGCGCGAAGCCGAAATGCTGGCCGCCTTTCAACAGGAATTGCGGGGCGTGGTGACCACCGCGCGCAACGGGGATTTCAACGCACGGGTTTCGGACGATCATGCCGACGAGGGGTTGATGGAATTTTCGTCGCAGATGAACAATCTGATGAATGTGGTCGGCGACGGGATCGGAAAAACCTCGGGTGTACTGTCGGCATTTGCCCGCGGTGATCTGAGCGCGCGGATCGCCGGGCGGTTTTCCGGAATTTTCGCGGCACTGAAACACGACGTCAACGCGACCGGTGAAAAGCTCTCCGAACTGGTCGCATCGATAAAATCGAGCGCCCAGGGGATCAACGACGCGGTCGAAACGATCGTTGGCGGTGCCAACAGCCTTTCGGGACGCACCGCAAAACAGGCGACCGTGCTGGAAGATACGTCCTGCGCGGTTTCCGAGGTGGCGGTATCGGTCAGCGAAAACGCCGAAAACGCCCGCCTGGCAAAGGCGCTTTCCGGCGAGACCACCGAGGTTGCCAAGCGCGGCAAAGACATCGCCGCCAAGGCGGTCGCCGCGATCCGGCTGGTCAAGGACAGCGCCGAGCAGATTTCCAAGATCAACTCGATGGTCGACGATCTTTCGCTTCAGACAAATCTCCTGGCGCTGAACGCATCGGTAGAAGCCGCGCGCGCCGGGGACGCCGGCAACGGATTTGCCGTTGTCGCGCAGGAAGTTCGGGTCCTTGCCCAGAAATCCAAGGCCGCCGCCGACAAAATCGCGCAGTTGATCACCGAAACGCACGGTCGCGTCACCGCCGGGGTCGAAATGGTCGAGGCGACCGGGACTTCGCTGTCTGAAATTCACGAATATATTGGATCGCTGGAACAGGCGATCGAGGAAATGTCGTCGGCCTGCACCACGCAATCAGAACAAGTCACTGAAATATCCGGTGTCTTTTCCCGGCTCGACCGCGAGACACGGGAAAATGCTTCGCTTGCCGGGGTCAGCAAGGACACCGCCGGCAATCTGGCCCGCCGTGCCGAGGAATTGCTGGAATTGGTTTCGTTTTTCGACACCGCGGCCAGCGGAACCCCCACGGTACCCGAGCAAAGTACGGTCCGACAATCGACGGATCCCGGTGCCGTCGCCGCTTGATTTTTGATCGAGGGTTCGCAAAACCGGCGGCAACGCCATGCAAAAGTCGGAATGGCGACGATCGCGTCGGGGCAAGCCCGATGCGGGTCGGGGATTCGTCACTGCTCTGAAATCGCGATTGCACAGCCTCTGGCTGCCGCGGGCCGGGATTTTTATAGCCACGCGTCACGATCCGGTTGCGACCGCGGCATTCTGCCAGCAAGAAGCGGTGTTCAGAAAGCGGCGGTCAGATGAATTTGTGCATTTCGCTGATATCGGCGCCATCCATCCGCGCCAAAACACTGGCCCGAAGCGCCCGCATTGATTGCAGCCATTTATCGTAATTTGCGGCCTTGAACTGCCGAAATTCAGCCACCGCCGGATGGGGCAGGATCAAAAAGGTTTCCTCGGCCAGCCCCGCGACCACCGCATCGGCCACATCTTCGGGTGTCAGGACGTTCGGCAGATCGTGCGCACTCTCGCCCGGCGCATACCCCAGCAGGGGCGTCGCAACATATTGCGGGCAAATGACCGAAACCCCGATCCCCTGATCGCCATGCGTGATCGCCAGCGATTCGGCAAAACCGACGGCGGCATGTTTGCTGGTCGAATACGCGGCATCACCGATCTGGCTGAGCAACCCCGCTGCCGAAGCCATTTGCAGAAGATAGCCCTGCCCCCGCGATATCATGCCCGGCAGCACCGCGCGCGCGGCGTAGACATGGGCCATGACGTGCAATTCCCAGTTCAGTTGCCACACATCGTTGCCCGCCGAGGCGGCATGATCCGGCTCGCCCCGTCCGATCCCGGCGTTGGAGCAGAACAGATCGACCGGGCCCAGCGTCCTTTCGACCTGTTCGACCATCGCGCGAAGCGCCGCCTCATTGGTAACGTCGCAGGCAAACGCCGTACCGCCGAACGCCGCCGCCGCTTCCACCGCGGCATCGCCGTCCAGATCGGCCAAAGCAACCTTCGCGCCCTCTGCCGCAAATCTTGCGGCCAGCGCCTTGCCGATCCCGCTGGCCCCGCCGGTGACGATCGCAACTTTTCCGTCAAGTTCCATGATTTCCCCGTCCGCACAGAATCGCCTCCCGCAGAGGACGCCATTTCCCCGGTGCGTGCACGTGATTTCTTGCTAGGCGGTGCCGTTTGCGGCCTGCGCGACCCGTCACCGCAATCGCTGGCTCCAATCGAATTCAAACGTCTCCCCCGCCAAACCCGCAAAGGCGCACGCACATGGATTGACCCTTGGCACGGTGGCGCGTGCGGCATATAGAGCGAGGCTGAAATTCAGCAAGGTTTCGCGAAATGTCTCAGGCCAGCGCCAATCTGAACATCATGATCAAAGCCGCCCGCAAGGCCGGGCGCGGCCTGCTGCGGGACTTTGGCGAGGTCGAAAAGTTGCAGGTTTCCATGAAGGGTGCCGGCGACTTCGTTTCGCGCGCGGATATCAAGGCCGAGTCGATCATCCGCGAGGAACTGACGGTCGCGCGACCGAACTACGGCTGGCTTGGCGAAGAAAGTGCCGAGGTCAAGGGGGCCGATCCGACCCGTCGCTGGATCGTGGACCCGTTGGACGGCACGACGAATTTCCTGCACGGGTTGCCGCATTGGGCGGTTTCCATCGCGCTGGAACACAAGGGCGAAATCGTGGCGGCAGTGGTGTTCGACCCGGTGAAAGACGAGATTTTTACCGCCGAAAAAGGTGCCGGGTGCTGGCTGAATGACAGCCGGTTGCGGGTGTCGGCGCGGCGCGACATGATCCGCATGATCTTTGCCACCGGTCTGCCGTTCGGCGGTCGGGGCGACCTGCCGGACACGCTTGCCGATCTGGCGCGACTGTTGCCGGTCTGTGCCGGCGTGCGGCGCTGGGGCGCGGCGGCGCTGGATCTGGCCTATGTTGCGGCGGGCCGGTACGATGGTTTCTGGGAACGTCGCCTGCACCCCTGGGACATGGCGGCGGGGCTGCTGCTGGTCAAAGAGGCCGGCGGGTTGAGCGAGGCGATCACGCCGGGCAGCGATATTCTGGCAAGTGGCGACGTCATTTCGGCCAACGAAGCGACGTTCGACGCCTTCGCTGCCATGATCCGGGCCGGGTAGACTGCGGGCTCAATCCCGGTCCGGGGCGACGCCAACATCACCTGCAACCATCCCTTGGGCCACCTGATCCAACCGCAGATAGGCCAGTGCACGGTTGCCGGAAACGGTCGTCAACGCGCCGATCTTGCGCCCGTCGACGGTGATTTCGGCCCCCGCTTCGGCGTGCCCGCCAAGGACGACGCGGGCCAGGCCCTTGCGCAAGTTGGTCTTGTGTTTCATGCGTGCGGTCACTTCCTGACCGACGTAGCAGCCCTTTTTGAAATCCACCCCATTCAGCCGCTCGAACCCCATTTCCAGGATATAGCTTTCGCCTGAAATCAGCTCGAAACCCGATTCCGGGATCAGGTGCGAAACCCGGATCGCGTTCCAGTCGTTCACCGAAGTGGCGTGCGGGGTATGCGAATAACACCGCCAGCCAAGTTCGGGGTGGCGCGGGTCAAGCATCGCGAATTCGGGGATCGAGCCAAAGCCGCGCGAGACCTGCAAATCGGACGGCGCGATTTCGACATCCGCGCGCAACCGGTACATGGCCAGACGCGCCGACAATTCCGCGGCGCGGTCGCTGGCAACGTCAAGGAAAATGGTGTCGCCGCGTTGAAAAAGAAAGAAATCGAACAGATATTTCCCCTGTGGCGACAACAGCGCCGCATAGGTCAGGCGGTCGGAAAGATGGGCGACATCGTTGGTCACGAGGTCTTGCAGGAACCGGATCCGGTCGGTGCCGGTAATTTCAAAGAGTATACGAGCAGGGTTCATGTGCGGGCTCTGTCTGGCATTCTTCGCTTATATAGGCATCGCTTGCCGATCGTACAGCGGGTAAGCTGGCGATATATCCGACATTTGATGCCGCCGACATGCCCGCACCTTTAAGTATCGTACTTCCCACGCTGAACGCCGCGACCACGCTGGGCGCGACGCTGCAATCGGTGTCGGGCGGGCGGCCATCGGGGCTGATCGGCGAGATCATCATCAGCGACGGCGGGTCCGGGGATGCGACGGTGATGATCGCGCGGCGATTCGCCGCCGAAATCGTGCCGGGGCCTGCCGGTCGCGGCGGGCAGCTTGGCCGGGGGGCGGCGGCGGCGACGGGTACATGGCTGTTGTTCCTGCATGCCGACACGAAGCTGGGGCCGGGTTGGGAAAAGTCGGTTCGCGCCCATCTTGCCCGGAGTGCTGATCGGGCCGCGTGTTTTCGGCTGCGGTTTCAGGATGCCGGGCTGTGGCCGGCGATTTTCGCGCGCTGGGCCAATTTCAGAACCCGGATGTTCGGGTTGCCATACGGCGATCAGGGCTTGTTGATCAGGCGCGACCTGCTGGACGAGATTGGCGGCTATCCCGACCTGCCCCTGATGGAGGACGTCGCCATCGCCCGCGCGCTCGGGCGGCGGCGCATTCGCCTGCTTGGCACCGTGGCGATCACCTGTGGCGACCGGTTCGCGCGCCACGGCTGGTTGCGGCAGGGGTTGCGAAACATGGTGACGTTGTACCTCTATTTCCGGGGGGTGCCGCCGGAAAGACTGGTGGTGCGGTATCACCGCAAGTGAGGTCGGCCTAACCGCCGAACTGAAGTTGGTAGAGGCTGGCGTATAGTCCGCCGCGCGCCAGAAGCTGTTCGTGGGTGCCCTGATCGATGACGCGGCCCTTGTCGATCACCACGATCTTGTCGGCGTGCAGGATCGTCGCCAGACGATGCGCGATCACCAGCGTGGTCCGGCCCGCCGAAAGTTTGTCGAGCGCCTTTTGCACCACGGCCTCGGACCGGGCGTCCAGCGCCGAGGTCGGCTCGTCCAGCAACAGGACCGGCGCGTTGCGCAAAACCGCGCGGGCAATCGCGACACGCTGACGTTGCCCGCCCGACAGATTCGAGCCGCGCGGCCCGGCGGGGGTGGCAAAGCCCTGGGCCAGAGCGCCCGCGAATTCGGTCACATGCGCCGTCTGCGCGGCGAGGTCGAATTCCGCCTCGCTGGCGTCGGGGCGGCTCAGGCGGATGTTGTCGCGAATATCTTCGTCAAACAGGGCGGCATCCTGTGTCACCACCGAAAACAACCCGCGCAGATGCGCCAGCGCCAGATCGGCGACGGCGACATCGCCGACGGTGACCCGCCCCTTTTCGGGCTCCACCAGACGGGTCAGCACGCTGAACACGGTCGATTTGCCGGCCCCGGAGGCCCCGACCAGCGCGGTGGTCTGCCCGGCCTTTGCGGTCAGGCTCAACCCGTCGAGCACCACCTGATCGCCATAGCTGAACCGGACGTCTTCAAGCACGATATCGCCGGTGCCGTCGCCAGAACCCGGTTCGCGCGGCGAGGCCGGTTCCAGAATGCCCGGATGCTCCTGAAAAATCGCGTAGAGCCGTTCGAGGCTGGCAATCGCCGCCTGCCAGCGCCCCGAGATATTGCCAAGGCGGCGCAGCGGCTCGAACACAAGCGCCATCGCGGTGAAAAAGCTCATGAATTCACCGATGGATTTTTGCCCCTCGATGATCTGAAAACCGCCATAGATCAATACGCCCAGAAACCCGATCCCGGCCACCAGATCCATCATTGCCGGCACGCCGGCCTGGCCAGCCTCGCTTTTGATCTGGGCGCGGATATAGGCCTTGAGCGTTTGCAGGAAACGCCGGTTCTGCTGCCCTTCCAGCGTGTTCAGCTTGATCGGGTTGATACCATGGAAAATCTCGTCGAGCCGGGTCGAGATATGGGCGGCCGCAACACGGGCGTGGCGCGTGGAAACATGGATCAGACGTTGCAGAATCATCACCGGCACCAGCAGGACCGGCACGCCGGCAACCGCGATCAGCGCCCACAACCAGTCGATGGAGATCGCGACGGCCAGCAATGTCATCAGCGAAATCACGTCACGGCCCAGTGTGGTAAAGACGGTCGAAAACGCATTCTGGATCGCCAGCGTGTCGCCGCGCACCCGTTCGATCAAGGCGCCGGGCGCGTTGTCCTGGAAAAAGACGCTGTCCAGCCGCATCATGTGGCGGACCAGATCGCCCTGCATCGCGGCGGTGGCCCATTGCCCGACCGCGGCCATGATCACGCGCTGGCCGAAACCGCTGATCGCACGGGCAACGAAGATCGCGAATATTGCGCCGCCGACCCAGTAAACCGCCTCTTTCCGCCCGCCGACGAACACATCGTCGAACATCGGGCCAACCATATAGCTGATGAGGCCCAGCATCGAACCTTCGACGGCCATCAACAGAAAGGCGACGACGATCCACCACAAATACCGACGGAAATAATCGCGCCACAGCCAGCGCGGCAGCTCCAGACCTTGGGCGGCGGGTGCATAATCAGACATGCGCGCCAAGGATCAGCCCTTTCCGGCGTTTCGGCGCGCGCGCCGGAATTCGCGGGTGATGGCGGTCGGATCGTACACGTTTTCCATCCAGTCGCGGAAGGTGATGGGCGAAATCTCATGGGTCTTGGCGTAAGTTTCAAGACAATAGTCGAAAATGCCCTTTTTCGATGCCTTGATGTGAAGGTAACGAAACGAAAGCTGTTTGCGCGCGATTTCGACCGGCGCAGCTTCGATCAGCAGCAGATAAAGCGCGGCGACGAACCCCGCCCGGTCGGCACCGGATTTGCAATGAAAGACCAGCGGTTTTTCCAATGTGCGAAAATGCGTGTCCAGCGCCCGGATCGTGTCACGGTCCGGCAATTGCGCAGGGCGCAGATAGATGTCGGCAAGGGTCAGCCCCAATTGATCGCAGGCCTCGCGTTCAAACAGGTAATGGCTGAACCGGCTGGCCCCCCTGAGATTGAGCACCGACCGGATCCCGAACCGGCGATACCGTTTCAGGCGACGGGGCGAGGGTTGGTTGGATCGATAGACGTCACGCGCTACGGGATGAAAGTTCGTCCACCAGATTCTGAGGATCGCATGGTCGCCCAGCGCAAAGTGCCATCGGCTGCGCCGCCGCGCGGCAGGGGTCGAAATATCGGGTTCCAGCCCGGTCCGCCACGCGCGCTCTCTGCCCCGTATATAGTTGAAAAGTCCGGAAAACATTCCCATTCCCGTCCGCCAGGGCACCACGGCGCGTTCGCCCCGGTGGCTGTAGCGCATTCCGTTTGGCCAGACAAGCGGTCGGCCACCAGGCGGCGGTGCAATTTGAAAATTGACCTTTGGTTCGGGGTGGCGGTAACGTCCCGGAATTCCGAACGATCGTTGGGATGAACATGTCACTGGCGCAGGGCCGAACCTATCTTGCGATCCCCGGCCCCTCGGTGGTGCCGGACAGGGTATTGAACGCGATGCACCGCGCGTCGCCGGATATCTATGCGCCCGCGCTTTTTGAAATGGTCCGGACGCTGTACCCGGATTTGCAGAGCGTGGCGCGGACCAGGGGCGAGGTCGCGATCTATATCGGCAACGGCCACGCGATGTGGGAGGCGGCGCTGGTGAATGTGCTGAGCCGGGGCGATCATGTGCTGGCGCTGGCGACGGGTCCGTTCGGCATCGGCTGGGCCAACGTCGCGCGCGGGCTGGGGGCGACGGTCGATTTGCTGGACTTTGGCCGCAGGAACGCGGTTGATCCGCAACGGGTGGCCGATGTGCTGAAGTCAGACAAATCTCGTAATATCAAGGCGGTAACGGTTACTCACACCGACACCGCGACATCTGTGCGAAACGATGTTGCCGCCATCCGGGCGGCGCTGGACGCCAGCGGCCATCCGGCGCTGTTGATGGTCGACTGCATCGCGTCGCTGGCCTGCGACCGCTTCGAGATGGATGAAATGGGGGTCGATGTGGCCATCGCCGCCAGCCAGAAGGGGTTGATGCTGCCGCCGGGGCTGGGGTTTGTCTGGTTCGGCGAAAAGGCCGCAAGCGCCAATGCGCGCGCGGACATGGTGACGCCGTACTGGAACTGGTTGCCACGGGTCTCGGGCACCGAGTTTTATCAGAAATTCGACGGCACCGCCCCGGCGCAGCATCTGTATGGGTTGCGCGCCGCGCTTGATATGCTGGTGCACGAAGAAGGCATGCCCGCGGTCTGGCAGCGGCACGAAAAACTGGCACAGGCGGTCTGGGCGGCGCTGGACTGCTGGGGCGATGGCGGGCCGGTCGCGATGAACGTCGCCAAGAACGCGCGGCGTTCGCATGCCGTGACGACCGTGGGAACCGGTGCACAGGATGCCGGGAAACTCCGCCGGTGGGTGGAGGCTTCGACCGGGGTGAGCCTGGGCATCGGGCTTGGCATGGCCGACGCGATCGACGCTGGCGGTGACCATCATTTCCGCATCGCGCATATGGGGCATGTCAACGCGCATATGGTTCTGGGGGCTCTGGGCGCGATCGAGGCGGGGCTGTCGGCGCTTGCAATCCCGCACGGCACCGGAGGCCTTGCCGCCGCAGCACGGATGATCGGCAGCGCGTGATGCGCTTCAAAAGCCCATGCGCACGTAGAACGAGCCGACGATCTGGTTTTGCGGCTGGTTGGTGAATTCGCGGCCCAGCCACGTAAGCCCATAGAATACCGAACCTTTTTCGTATTCTTTGTATACGCCCGCGCGAATTCTTTTGCGCAACGGCACCAGAGTATAGCCCGATCCGCCCGGCAACAGGCGGCTGGATTGCATCAACGCGACGTCGCCCCCGATCACGAAGGTATGCCCGCGCGCGCGGTCGCCCTTGATCGCGGTGCCGCGCTGTCCGGTGGTCGGGTCGCGCAACATCAGATCGCCCCTGCGGATGTTGCCAAGGGCGATGTCGCCACCGACACGCAGGAAGGTTTCAACGCCCGCCTGAGCCTCGACAAACGGGCGCACGGCGACCTTGTAGTTCCCGGAACCGCCAAGATCGTATTCGCGCGAAATCTCGCCGCTAAGCGTCGGGTATACCGCATTGCCGATCTGACTGCCGAGCACCGCAAGCGGGGCCATGCCCAATCCGGTATGTACCCAGTTCTGAAACGCGCCCAGTCCGGTTTGCGGACCGGTGATGACCAGGTCCAGCCCGACGGTCATGTCGGCATCCCCGGCCTTCATATGGCTGAACGCCCCGGCCTGGAGCACACCGACATAGGGCCGGTCGGTGCCCAGAACCGGATTGGAAAGGTCCGCAGGCGCGATGATTTCGCTGCGCACGCGGAATTCGATCAGTTCGCCGAACCGATCGGGGTTTTCGCCGGTCCACGAATCGCCGCGAACGAAACTGACCCCATAGGAACCCGTGCGCCACCGATCCGCGCCATCGCCGATATAATCGTTGGTGAACATCCGCGAATGGCCCAGCCATTCACGTTGCTGTGCCGATACACTGCCGGCAACAAGCAGCATTGCTGCGATAATGAGAAGCCTGCGCATCCCCGCCTCTTATTCTTATCGTTGGTCCGCCCAGACCCGTGGACTATAGGGGCGCCGCAAACCGCTGAAAAGTGCAATCCGGCAACAGGATAGCAAAGCCGGGTTAAGCGCTGCTTTAGTTTCGCCACATTTCACGGGCGGAATTCGGGGGTCCGGGGCGCTGGCATCGCGCGTCGGGGGCAGGACGCCAACGGCAATGGCATGGGTCGGCACCGGCGCCGGGGCCGTTACGATTGGCCACACCGCCCGGCGCCCCGATCTGCGGCAGTTTTCGATTTTGCGGCCGGTGCTTTAGCCGCACTTGCTGTACCCGCAATCCAGACAGGTCTTGCAGCCTTCGACCATCTGGATCGCGAATTGCCCGCAATTGGGGCAGGCCGCGCCGCGCGGCCGGTCGCCCACGGCCAGCGCCTCGGCGTTGGGGTGTGGATCGGCGGTCAGATACCCGCCCTCCTTGATGAACCCGGTCAGGATCATGTGACGCTCGATCACCCCGCCGATGGCGGCCAGAATGGACGGGATATATTTGCCCTCCATCCAGGCACCGCCGCGCGGATCAAACACCGCCTTCAGTTCCTCGATCACGAAGCTGACGTCGCCACCGCGCCGGAACACGGCGGAAATCATCCGCGTCAGGCCCACCGTCCAGGCGAAATGCTCCATGTTCTTGGAGTTGATGAACACCTCGAACGGACGGCGGTGGCCGTTCATGATCACGTCGTTGATGGTGATATAGATCGCGTGTTCGGATTCGGGCCACTTGATCTTGTAGGTCTGCCCCTCCAGCGCCTCGGGTCGGCCCAGCGGTTCCGCGATATAAACGACATCCGCACCGTTGGAGGCCGTTTGCAAGGGCGCCGGTGCCGCCACGCTAAGAACGGAACCCGTCACGTCGTTGGGCCGGTAGGTGGTGCACCCCTTGCAGCCGCTTTCCCACGCGGCGCTGTATACTTCCTTGAAATCGTTGAACGAAATATCCTCGGGACAATTGATGGTCTTCGATATCGAGCTGTCGACCCATTTCTGCGCCGCCGCCTGCATACGCACATGTTCCTGCGGTGTCAGCGATTGCGCGTCGACGAAATGTTCAGGGAAAGGCGCGTCGCCGAATTTTTCGCGCCACAGGCTGACGGCGTAATCGACGACCTCTTCCTCGCGGCGGGAACCGTCTTTTTGCAGCACCTTGCGGGTATGGGCGAAGGCGAAGACCGGCTCGATTCCGGACGACACGTTACCGGCATAAAGCGAAATCGTGCCGGTGGGGGCAATCGACGTCAAAAGCGCGTTGCGGATGCCGTGCCGGGCGATGGCCGCACCGACATCGTCGCCCAGCGCCGCAACCATCGGTGCGGCCAGATAGGCCTTGGGGTCGAACAGCGTGAACGCTCCCTTTTCCGCCGCCAGATCGGCGCTGGCCAGATAGGCGGCGCGCGCGATGGCCTTCAGCCAGCTTTCGGTCTGATCGGCAGCCTCGGTGCTGCCGTATCTGAGGCCGGTCATCATCAACGCATCCGCCAGCCCGGTGACGCCAAGGCCGATGCGGCGCTTGGCCGCTGCCTCGGCGGCTTGTTCGGCCAGCGGAAAGCGTGATTGGTCGATCACATTGTCCATCAACCGCACGGCGGTGCGCACCAGTTCCGCCAGCGCCGTCTGATCAAGGCTGGCGGTTTCGCCGAAGGGATCGTCGATCAGCCGGGCCAGATTCACCGATCCCAGCAGGCAGGCCCCATAGGGTGGCAATGGCTGTTCACCGCATGGGTTGGTTGCCGAAATCGTTTCGCAATAATTTAGGTTGTTCAACTGGTTGATCCGGTCGATGAAGATGACGCCGGGTTCGGCAAAGTCATAGGTCGCCCGCGTGATCCGGTCCCACAATACCCGCGCGGAAAGCGTTTTGCAGGTCTTGCCGTCAAAGATCAGATCCCATTTCCCGTCGTTCCTCACCGCGTCCATGAAAGCGTCGGTGACCAGAACAGAAAGGTTGAACATCCTGAGCCGCGCAGGATCGGCCTTGGCTTGAATGAACGCCTCGATGTCGGGGTGATCACAGCGCAGGCAGGCCATCATCGCGCCCCGGCGGCTGCCGGCCGACATGATGGTGCGGCACATCGAATCCCAGACGTCCATGAACGAAAGCGGCCCCGAGGCGTCGGCCGCGACGCCCTTGACACCGGCCCCTCGCGGGCGCAGCGAGGAAAAGTCGTAGCCGATGCCACCGCCCTGCTGCATGGTCAGCGCGGCCTCTTTCAGCGCGTCGAATATTCCGCCCATCGAGTCGGGGATCGTTCCCATGACAAAGCAGTTGAACAGCGTCACCGAGCGCCCGGTGCCAGCGCCCGCCAAAATGCGCCCCGCGGGCAGGAACCTGAAATCATTCAGCGCGTCAAAGAACCGTTCTTCCCACATTTCTGGCTTGGCCTCGGCCTTGGCCAACGCCTTGGCCACGCGTCGCCAACTGTCCTGAACACTCAGATCCAGCGGTTCGCCGTCGGCGGTTTTGAACCGGTATTTCATGTCCCATATCTGCTGGGCGATCGGGGCTTGGAATGCGTGCATCGTTCGGGCCGGGTTTCTGGGAACGGGGTCAGACATTAACCCAAAGGACGCCCCGCCGCCACATAATACCGCCGGCCCGAACAACAGAACCACTTGACGTGGCGGGAACCGGCCTTGAATCCGGCGCTTGAAAGCCTCGGTTTGCGCGGTTCTGTGTTTCTCAGGGACAAGGTCCGCCGGAAAGCCCGACGCGTTCAATCGTGAAAGGTTGGTCTTTGCATCCGTTGGCACAATTCGGCGGCATTCCGACCCGCCGGGACCGGTGCCGCGCCGCATGTACAAGCCCCGCCGCGTCGCATAGATTGGCAGACGGGACAAGCCGGGGTGGATATGGGGCACGATCCGCTAAATCTGGTCAAGTTATGCGTCGGCGTGAAATCCGTTGCGGATCTTGCGGCATGGCAAACGGCACGGGCGGCGACAGCGCGTGGCAAGGGGCTGGATTACCTGCCATGGCACATCACCCGGATGTGGCCCAAACGCACCGGGGAAATCCTGAACGGAGGCTCGCTCTACTGGGTGTTTCGCGGACAGGTCCTGGCGCGGCAACCGATCCTCGCGTTTGAACCGGTGACCGGCGACGATGGCATTCGCCGTTGCAAGATCGTCATGTCCCGCGCAATCATCCCGACACAGGCCGCGCCGCGCCGCCCGTTTCAGGGCTGGCGTTACCTGAGCGCCGCCGACAGCCCGCCCGATCTGGTGCAGGGGCGCGAAGGCGACGACGAATTGCCCAGCGCGTTGCACCGCGCATTGGGCGAGATCGGCGTGCGATAGCACTTTTGCCGGCTTTTAGGATGCGAACTGGTGGCGGGACGTGATCGTCGGGGAAAACGCTTTCCCGACACGTGGTCCGATCCGGTTGATGTCGATATGTGGCCAGCATATGATTGCGCGCAGGAGAGACCGGAATGTACAAAACATCGCTTGGCTCGGTCACCGCCGAGGTCGAGGAATTGCTGGTCGAGAAAATGGCGGCCAAGGGTCGAAATCTCGATCAGAAAATCCGCCATGCCGGTCGGCGTCTGCCGCGCAGGATTCGCAGGCAGGCCGCTTATCTTGTCGAGGTCGAGCAGCGGACGAAAAACCCCAAACTCGCCCATCAATACGATCCCGAACGCGTATTGCAGGCCCGCGATGTCTGCGTGAAACATCTGGAAAAGATCGACCGGAAACAGCATCGCGGCCATCGGCGGCTGGCGTGGTTCACCGGGCTGGTCGTCAACCTGTTCCTGCTGGCGGTCCTGTTTGCCGTGGCGGTCTATCTGGTCGGCTGAATGAAGGTGCCGCCGCGCAGATCCGAAAATGCCTGCATCAGTTCGGCACGGGTGTTCATGACGATGGGTCCGTGCCACGCGACCGGCTCTTTGATCGGTGCCCCGGAGATCAGCAGGAAACGGATGCCCTCCGGCCCGGCGCGGACGCGAATCGAATCGCCGGTGTCGAACTGAACCAGCGTCCGGTTGCCTGACAGGTCGCGCAGCGTCAATTCCTGCCCGGCCAGCTCTTTTTCCAGCAGAACGCCCCGGGGTTCGGACGCATCGGAAAACGACCCGGCACCGTCAAAGACGTAGGCGAAGGTATTGCGGTAGGTGTCCATCGGAATGGTTTTGGTGATCCCGGCGGGCACCGTGACATCAAGGTATTGAGGTTGGGCCGCGATGCCGTCGACCGGGCCGGGGCGACCGGCAAATGAGCCGGTGATCACCCGGATCGCGGTGCCGTCGTCTTCGATGATCCGGGGAATTTCGGTGCCCGGCACATCCTGATAACGCGGTGTCGTCATTTTCAGCGACGCGGGCAGATTGGCCCAAAGCTGAAAACCGTGCATCTGCCCGTGCTCATTCGCCGTCGGCATTTCCTGGTGCATGATCCCGGAACCGGCGGTCATCCATTGCACGTCGCCCGCGCCAAGCCGCCCGGTATTGCCAAGGGAATCGCCGTGCTCGACATTTCCGGCCAGCACGTAGGTTATCGTCTCGATGCCGCGATGCGGGTGCCAGGGGAACCCCGGCGCGAAATCGCGCGGGTCATCGTTGCGGAAATCATCCAGCAACAGAAACGGGTCCAGCATGTCGGGGTCATGAAACCCGAACGCGCGGTGCAGGTGAACGCCGGCGCCTTCTATGGTGGGTTGCGCCTGGCTGACGGATTTGACGGGTCGGATCGACATGGCTGGGCTCCTGGGTGAACTCCCAATCTGGGGACGAGCGATTGAATAAACAGTAGCTGTATTTGAAATAGATTGTCGCGATTTTGGAAACAATATTGTGCGCGTCACGGTCAGAACGCGAAACGAACACGTCGCATCCGAACTTGCGGGCCTGCGGGAATTCCCGTCAAATCAGTCGCAAACCGGGGTGCGAACAAGGGAATTCGGGATGAAAACAGGGTTTGTGGGGCTGGGAAATGTCGGTGCGAAACTGGCAGGAAGTCTGCTGAGAAACGGGGTCGATCTGACGGTCCTGGATTTGGAACCGGCGCTGGTTCAGGCCATGGTGGACCAAGGCGCGAAAGCCGGCGAAAGCCCCGCGGCCATGATGCGCGATTGCGACGCCGTGATCACGTGTTTGCCGTCCCCCGCCGCGTCGGCGGACGTGATGGAGGGCGAAAACGGACTGCTGAGCGCCATCGGTGCCGGCAAGATCTGGATGGAGATGTCGACCACCGACGAAGCCGAGGCAAAGCGGCTGGGCGCGCTGGTGATCGCCAAGGGCGGCGCGGCGGTGGATTGCCCGGTATCGGGCGGATGTCATCGCGCGGCGACGGGAAACATCGCGATCTTCGCGGGCTGCGACCGTGACACGTTCGACCGCATCCTGCCGTTGTTGACGAAGATGGGTCGGCGCGTTCTGCATACCGGCGAGCTGGGTTCCGCCAGTGTATTGAAAGTGCTGACAAATTATCTGGCCACCGCCAATCTGGTCACCTGTTCCGAGGCGCTGGTCACCGCCAGGGCCGCCGGCATGGACCTGAATACCACGTTCGAGGCCATCCGGATTTCGTCGGGCAATTCGTTCGTGCACGAAACCGAAAGTCAGGTGATCCTGAACGGCAGCCGCGACATTTCGTTCACGATGGATCTGGTGAAAAAGGACATCGGCCTGTTTCAGGAGATCGCGGAACGCGCCGGGGTGGCGCTGGAAATAAGTCCGGTACTGATCGACATTTTCGATGACGGCATCCGCCGGTTCGGCCCGCGCGAATTGTCGCCCAACATCATCCGGCGGCTGGAAGAGGCCACCGGGCTCGACATCCGCGCGCCGGGATTTCCGGCGGAAATGGCCGACGACGAACCCGAAGCTCCGGGGTACGAGGTGCTGCCAAAACAGCACCCGGCGCCCACTTCCGAATAGCGGGCGTTCGGCATGTCCCATATCGATCTGGCGCGGTACCCGATCCATGCGCCCGCAAGCGCGGACTACGAAGCTGCGGTTTCCCATGCGCGCGCGCAGCTTGTCGCGGACGGTTGCGCGGTACTGCACGGGTTTTTGACCGCACCGGGGATCGCAGCGATCACCGCCGAGGCAGAGGCCGCCGCGCCCTTTGCCCACAATTCGTTCAGCCGCACCAATCCATATTTCACCGAGGACGATGCGACCTTGCCTGAAAGCCACCCGAAAAGGCGGTTTTTCGAGCGGTCCAACGCGTTCATACCGGCCGACAATTTTGCCGCTTCCGGCCCGTTGCGCGGCATTTACGATTTTCCGGGTTTCGACCGCTTTATCCGCGAATGCCTGGAAGAAAGGAATTTCCACCGCTACGCTGATCCGCTGGCGGATGTGATCGTGAACATGGCGCAGGCGGGCAACGGCTTTCCGTGGCATTTCGATACCAACAATTTCACGGTGACGCTGGCCATTCAGAATGCGCAAAGCGGCGGGGAATTCCAATATGCCCCCGGCATTCGCGAAAACGGCGAGAATTTCACCGAAGTCGGCCGGGTGCTGGACGGCAATTCCGGCAGGGTGACCACGCTGAACCTGCAACCGGGCGATCTGCAATTGTTCCGGGGGCGAAACTCGTTGCACCGGGTGGCGCCGTTAGCCGGACCGACGCCGCGATATGTCGCGATATTCTCGTATGTCGAGGAACCGGGCATGGTGGCCTCCCCCGAGCGCTGCCAACAGCTTTATGGCCGCGTGTTGCCGATTCATTATCAACGCGCGGGGTTGCGGGCGGATCGGTTGACCGACTGACGGATCATTTGGCGTGCGCGACCAAAGTCACTGCCAAAAGGGCTCGTTGGATTTTTGAACATTTGATAAAATTTGCTTGCAATCCAGAGATGTATATGAAACAATTTTCAAAAAGCAGGATAACCTGCGGATCGAGCAGTACTTTTTCCGAGTGTGATTGATTGCGCCAAACTGGCAAGCAGTTGGTATGATTGGCATTTTTGTTGTTGTTGTTGGTTCTGCGCGCCGCGGAAACGGGGCAGAGATGACGGGCAAGACCGAAATAATTCACGAGAATTCGGCGGGCTGGGCCGCGCTCGTGCGAAAACATGTGCTTACCGGAATGGTTGCCGTTGGCATCTGCGTGGCGTCCCCGGCGGCGGCTACGCAAACCGCCCGCGAATTCCCGGTCTTGACGACGACGCAGGTCGCGGACGCGGCCTCGGGCGAAAAATTCGTCGCGCGACAATTCCACCTGATTCATCAGGCGTTCGGGCAGGCAATGCGCGACAAATCATTCGCCAGCGCCCTGCATATCAGCCGACAGATGCAGCAGGTGCTGCGGGATCACTACGGGGACGAGCGCGATTTGAGCACCGCGGAATTTGACGCGGTTTTTACCATCACGTCCGGCACCGGTTTCCGGTTCATTCAGCAAATGCATATCGCCATCAATTCCGAGGTTTCGGCGTTGCTGGAACTCAGGGATTATTCCACCGCGATCCGAATGCTGGAAGAGGACATGCATCTCGACAGAAAGCTGTTCGGTCAGGCGTCGCCCTATTATCTGGCAGAGCTGGAAGAACATGCGCTGATCGCAAAGGCGGGTGGCGATTTCGCGATGGCGCAGCGCTGGCTTGCCGAAGCCGTGCGCGTCACCGAAATCATGTTTGGCCGGCAAAGTCGGCAACGTGCCGATGCGTTGCTGGCACTGGGGCTGCTTCAATCCGATCTCGGGCGAAACGAAACCGCAAAACTCCACGCGGACGACGCGATTGCGATGTTCCGGGAACTGGGCATCGCGTCGGGGTATGAATTTCGCCTTGCGCTGGCCGATTCCGCGCTGATCTACACCCGCAGCGGCGACTTTCCGGCTGCCGAAGCGGCAATTTCACGGGTGATCGGCCTGTTGGAGCGGGCAAATCTGACCGATAGTCTGGAATATGGCGGGCATCTGGGCCAGCTCGCCAATTTGCTGGCGCGCAAGGGCGACATTGCGAAAGCCGAGCGCCTGCAATTGGCAGCGATTGAGAACGCCCGCACAGCAACGTCAGAGAATTCCGCCATCTATGCGCTCAGGGTCGTGGCGCTGGCGGATTTGTACCGCGACGATCGCCGGGATCATCTGGCGGCGGCGCTGTACGAACGGGCGGGTCCGGTGTTGCAGGCGTCCGGCCAAGGGGCGTTTTTGCGCCCGCGCGCCGATCCCGCCACGCTGGCAAAACTCGGCCCGGAAATGGTGCTGCCAGGTCAGATCGACAGTTCGACCATCGTCGACGTCATCAAGCTGGCGCCGCGATCAGGCCCGCCGGTTCCGTGAACCGGTGGATCCGCGCAATCGCCCACGCGCCGTTTCGGTGAGAATCACAACCCCTTGGCGCGATAGCTGTCCGCGACGCGCCCGATCGACACCAGATAGGCGGCGACCCGCAGGTCGTTGACATCCTTGCGTCCGTGCCAGACCTCGCGCATGGCCTGATAGGCGGCGCGCATCGTGTCGTCCAACCCGGATCGCACCAGTTCCAGTTCGCCGGCACCATGCAGGTACTTGTCGATGAATGCATCGGACATTTTGGATTTTAGCCCGCTTTCCGCCGACATGCGTTGCAATTCCTCGACCAGAAGCTGGTGCCGCGCTTCTTCTTGTCTGCGTTGCATCCGGCCAAAACGGATATGGCTCAGGTTCTTGACCCACTCGAAATAGGAAACCGTCACGCCGCCCGCGTTGGCGAACATGTCAGGAATGATCACGCAACCCTTCTTGCGCAGGATTTCGTCGGCGCCGGCGGTGACCGGGCCGTTCGCCGCTTCGACGATCAGCGGCGCCTTGATCCTGGCGGCGTTGTGCATGTTGATCACGGCTTCAAGCGCCGCCGGGATCAGGATGTCACACTCGTTTTCCAGCACGGATTCACCGTTGGCGACATACGTGCCCTCGCTGCAGCCCTTCACGCCGCCGTTTTCGGCAATGTGCGCCCGGACGGCATCGATGTTCATGCCCTTGTCGTTCACCAGCGCGCCGTCGCGTTCGATGATGCCGGTGATCAGGCAACCATCCTCGGTCGAAAGGAATTGAGCGGCGTGATAGCCCACATTTCCGAGGCCCTGAACGATGACGCGCTTGCCGTCCAGCGTACCGGACAGGTTGGCGGCGGCGATATCTTCGGGATAGCGGAAGAATTCGCGCATGGCGTATTGCACACCGCGCCCCGTCGCCTCGACCCGGCCATGAATGCCGCCCGCGTTCAGCGGCTTGCCGGTCACACAGGCGCGCGAGTTTATGTCGGTCGTGTTCATGCGGTTATACTGATCCGAGATCCACGCCATTTCCCGTTCACCGGTGCCCATATCGGGCGCGGGCACGTTCTGGCTGGGATGGATCAGGTCGCGCTTGGCCAGTTCATAGGCAAAGCGCCGCGTGATGCTTTCAAGTTCGTATTCATCATATTCGCGCGGATCGATCCTGAGACCGCCCTTGGAGCCGCCAAATGGCGTTTCCACCAATGCGCATTTATAGGTCATCAGGGCCGCCAGCGCCTCGACCTCGTCCTGATTGACGCCCATCGCGAACCGGATGCCGCCCTTGACCGGCTCCATATGTTCGGAATGCACCGACCGGTAGCCCGTGAAGGTCTGGATCTGCCCCCGCAGGCGTACGCCGAAACGAACGGTATAGGTGGCATTGCAAACGCGGATCTTTTCTTCGAGCCCGGGCGGAAGGTCCATCAACGCAACCGCGCGAGTGAACATAAGATCGACGGATTGGCGGAAACTTGGTTCGGTTTGTGCGTTCATGGTATTTTTCCCCGGTGTGTTTGTCGAAATAGACATCAAGTGACGATAATGAACAGAGGTTTCTTATCGGTTTCACGCGTCCGGCACCATTGTTGAAATCGGAGGCCCGGAAAAAGATCGGCCGGAATCGAACACAATCGTTCGGCTGGGGCGATATTGTTGGAACAGAATGTGGCGGCAAGAACAGCAAACGCGACGATCCGTTTTCGATGCATTCATGGCCAAGATGTTGTAATAAATACGGTTTGTCGATCGCGCCATCGCAAGACCTGACCATTCCAATTCAAAACGAATGTCCCATTGTCATCAAAATTCCGGCGCTTTTGCCGCGTAGAAACAGGTTCGAGGCAACCGATCGCCTCTTTGGGGCGCCGGACGGGACGTGCAACGATGAAATTGCTCCTGCGCAGATTTTTGAAGGCCGACGAGGGCAATGCCACCGTCGAATTCGTGTTGTGGCTGCCGCTGATCGTGGGAATCGTGGTCGGTGCGTTTGATCTGAACATCGTTCTGATGGCGCAAAGCAACATGTACAGCATCGCGCGGGACACGGCCCGGCGGGTCTCGACCGGCGAGCTTGATGCCAGCACCGGGCAGGCATACGCGTTGGATAAACTGACCTACATGAATTTTGAATACGGGGTCGATGTCGATGTCGGCGACGACGTTGTGGTCGAGGTCGAGACGTTTCTGAGCAACGTTGCGGTGCTGGGTTCGATGGGCAATCTGGGATCCTACGCGATCAACGCAACCGTGACGATGCGCAATGAGCAGGACTGACCCCACCCCCGGCAAAAAGCGGCATGCAATGACTTACCTGCCCGACTTTGGATATCAACGGTTTTGGCGCGATGAACGCGGCACGATCACGCATTTTGCCCTGACCGTCATGCTTTTGGTGGCGCTGTTTTCCGGCATGTCGCTGGATTCCACCAATGCCTGGCGCGTCCGGTACATGCTGCAATCCGCGGCCGACGCCGCCGCCCATGCCGCCGCGATGGAATTGCCGGATACCGGCGACGCGCTTGAGGCAGCGCTGGAACTTGCGACCGACAATCTGGGAACCGGCGTCAATAGCGCGGCGATCACGTCCGACAGCGTGGAATTCGGCAGTTGGGACAATGACACGCGCACGTTCTCGACCTCGGCAACGATCGCCGACGCGGTGCGCGTGACCGCGACCCGATCAAGCGAGAATGCCAACCCGGTCCCGACATTCCTGTTGCGCCTTGCCGGATTTCAAAGCTGGAACATTCAGGTCGACAGCGTCGCCTGGCGCTCGGCAGGGGATTGTTCGAATGCGGATATCTCCACCAACGGCGTGTTCGAACTTGACGCGGACAGCGACTTTTTCAACGGTTTCTGCGTCGAGGCGCTGGCAGGGATGGACCTTGGCGGCGACAATCTTTTTGACGACGACAACCGCCTTTCGGTCGCGGATTTCAACGACGTCACCTTTCCGGGATCGGTTGGCATGGCCTCGAATGTCGGGCGCGGCAGCGGCAACAGCAGCGCCGGGCTGACCTATTCCGACATATTCAATGAAAACGCCGATATCAGCGCACCGTATACCGCGGATGTCGATACGCTGGGCGATCTTTACCTGAACCCGCTTTACGAGGGTCAACCCGCTTATATCAACGTCAGTTCCACAACGATCACGATCGACGCGGACGATGTGAAATACACCAGCTTCATCCCGGGGCGGATCTACGAAGTCGTCTGTGGCGACTCTGCCGGAGACACGGCGCAATTTTTCAGCGAGGCATTCGTGACCGGGGTCGTGATCGTTTCGGAATGCCGCCTTCAACTGGGGCAGGACGCGGTGTTTCAGGATGTGGTGCTGGTGTCACGCGAAGCCGGCAGCAATTCGGTGTACGCCGCCAGCGGTGTGCAGTTGGGTGAAGATGACGAATGCGCCGACGGTGGCGGGGTCAGCATTTTTGCGGCGGGTGATTTTCTGGCCGATTCCGATCTGGAAGCCTATGGCACCTACGTCTCCGCGGTGGGTGAAGTGCAGATCGCCGCAGCCGAAGGCGGGATCGAAGGGATCGCCATTGACGCGAACGGCGATGTCACCTTCACCGAAGAGGGCGACTTTGGTGCCTGCAACAACTCGACCTCGAACGCAACCGAGGTTTCCTATCTGTTGGTGAAATAGACCCGCCGCCCCGTCGCCCAGACGTAGGGCGCGAACATTCGGTCTTGCAACCCCTGGCCCGGTGAATTTCAATATCGCCGACAACCGGGGGAAAGATGCGCTATTCGGGATTTCAGATATTTCGGCAGGGCCTGAGTGGCAACAAGGGCTGGAAACCGGTCTGGCGCAATCCTGATCCGAAACCCGCATATGACATCGTGATCATCGGCGGTGGCGGGCATGGCCTGTCGACGGCCTATTATCTGGCGGCGAAACACGGCATTGCCAATGTCGCGGTGCTGGAGCGCGGCTATCTTGGCGGCGGAAATGTCGGGCGCAACACCACCATCGTACGCGCCAATTACATGATCGAGGGCAATACCCAGTTCTATTCCCATTCGCTGAAATTGTGGGAGGGGCTGGAGGCCGAGCTGAACTACAACATCATGCTTTCCCAGCGCGGACAGATCCTGCTGGCGCATTCCGATGGGCAGATGGACGGGTTCGCGCGACTGGGAAACCGGATGCGGATGCAGGGCGATGACGCCGAATTGTGGGGGCGGGCCGAGGTGCAAAGGCAGTTGCCCTATCTCAACTATGAAACCCCGCGATTTCCGATCTATGGCGGGTTGATGCACTGGCGCGGGGGCACGGCGCGCCATGATGCAGTGGCATGGGGCTATGCACGCGCGGCCGACATGCGCGGGGTCGACCTGATCCAGAATTGCGCGGTCACCGGTTTTCGCATCGAGAACGGCAAGGTGCTGGGGGTCGAAACGTCGCGCGGCTATATCGGGGCCGGCAAGGTGGGCGTGACGGTCGCCGGACGGTCCAGCCAGGTTGCGGAAATGGCCGGTCTGCGCCTGCCGATCGAAAGCCACGTGTTGCAGGCCTTTGTCACCGAGGGGCTGAAACCGATCCTGCCGCATGTCGTCAGTTTCGGCATGGGGCATTTCTATATCAGCCAGTCCGACAAGGGTGGGCTGGTGTTTGGCGGTGATCTGGACGGATACAATTCCTATGCCCAGCGCGGCAACCTGCCGATGGCCGAACATGTGGCCGAGGCGGGCATGACCCTGATGCCGATGATCGGCAAGGCGCGGGTTCTGCGCTCCTGGGGCGGGATCATGGACATGTCGATGGACGGCGCGCCGATCATCGACAAGACCGAAATCGGCGGGCTCTTCATAAATTGCGGCTGGTGTTACGGCGGGTTCAAGGCAGTTCCCGCCTCGGGGGACGCGTTCGCGCACCTGCTGGCAACCGGCAACCATCACGCTGCGGCGGACCGGCTGGTGATGCGGCGGTTTGAACGTGGCGAAACGATCGACGAAACCGGCAATGGTGCGACGCCGAATTTGCATTAGGGGGACCGATGCGCATTGACTGCCCGCTTTGCGGCGAACGCGACAGCCGCGAATTCCACTATCGCGGCTCGGCAAAGCTGTTGGACCGGCCCGCCGCGGATGCGCCCGAATCGGCGTTCTTTGACTATGTCTACCTGCGCGGGAACCCAACCGGCAGGAACAGGGAATTGTGGCATCACGAACTGGGCTGCCGCGCCTGGCTGGTGGTGGAACGCGACGCGACGAGCCATGAATTCCATTCGGTCGCGCTGGCTGAAACCGCGAAAAGGCACCGGGAATGAGCCGCCTGCCAACCGGAGGGCTGGTCGACCGCAGCCAGCATATCCCGTTCCGTTTCGACGGCAGGACCTGTCTGGGGTTCAGGGGCGACACGCTGGCCTCGGCCCTGATTGCGAACGATGTGCGTCTGGTCGGGCGCAGTTTCAAATATCACCGGCCACGCGGCATTCTGACCGCCGGCTCCGAAGAACCGAACGCGCTGGTGACGCTTGGCACTGGCGATCAGGCCAATCCCAACGTGCGGGCAACCACGCAAGAGATTTATCGCGGGTTGAACGCAAGCTCGCAGAACCGGTTTCCCGCGCTCGGTTTTGACCTGATGGCAGCCAGTGATTTTCTGCACCCGTTTCTGGGTGCGGGATTCTATTACAAGACGTTCATGTGGCCACGGGCCTTCTGGGAAAAACTCTATGAGCCGCTGATCAGACGCGCGGCCGGTCTTGGTGCGCTGAGCGGGGCGGCGGATGCGGCGCGCTACGACAAGGCCTTCGCGCATTGCGACCTGCTGGTGATCGGCGGTGGCCCGGCGGGCCTGATGGCGGCGCTGGTCGCGGGCAGGGCAGGGGCCGACGTCATTCTGGCGGACGAGGATTTCCGCCTTGGCGGGCGGCTTTGCAGCGAAACCACCGAGGTCGGTGGCCAACCGGGTTGTGATTGGGCCTTGGGGGTTGAAGCCGAACTGGCCGACATGCCCAACGTGCGGCTGATGCGCCGCACCACGATTACCGGGGTTTATGACGGCGCGACCTATGGCGCGCTCGAGCGGGTGTCGCACCATCGCGCCGATGCCGGCGACGCCCCGCTGGAGACCTTTTGGCGCATCGTCGCGCCCCGCGCCATTCTGGCCGCAGGGGCCATCGAGCGCCCGATCGCGTTCCCCGGCAATGACCGGCCCGGCATCATGATGGGCGCGGCGGTTCGCAGTTATATCAACCGGTTCGCGGTGTCGCCGGGTCGCGCTGTGAGTATTTTCACGAACAATGATGCGGGACACCAAAGCGCGCTTGATCTGAAACGCGCCGGCGTCAGGGTCGTGGCCGTGATCGACCCGCGCCCGCATGCCACCGCGAAGGGCGATTATCCGTTGATGGCCGGGGCCAGCGTTGTCGCAACCCGTGGCCGGCTGGGATTGCGGTCCGTCACCGTTCGGGGTGCCGGCGGGTTGCGAAGGATCGAAACCGATTGTCTGGCGGTGTCCGGTGGTTGGAACCCGACCCTGCATCTGACGTCGCATCTGGGCGCGCGACCCCACTGGCGGGCGGATGTCGCGGCTTTCGTGCCCGTCGCAGGCGCAGTGCCCGGGCTGTCGGCGGTCGGTGCGGCGGCGGGCGATTTTTCCACCCATGCGGCGATCAGGGGCGGGGCGAGCGCGGCGAAGGCGGTGGCAAAAGACCTCGGCCGGAATCCGGGCGGCACCCGTTTGCCGCAGGCCGAAGACGCACCGGTCGAAATCGCGCCATTCTGGCGGGTGGGTGCCCGCGGGCGCGCGTGGGTCGATTTCCAGAACGATGTGACCACCAAGGACATCGAACTGGCGCACCGCGAGAATTTCGCGAATGTCGAGCATATGAAGCGCTACACCACGCTGGGTATGGCGACCGATCAGGGCAAGACCGCCAATGTCGGCGCGCTGGCGATTCTGGCCGAACTTGGCGGGCGTTCGATCCCACAGACCGGCACCACGACCTTTCGCCCGCCCTTTGTGCCCGTCGCATTGGGGGCGCTGGGGGCGCATGGCAAAGACCAGGGGTTCGCGCCCGAGCGGTTCATCCCGTCGGATGCGCTGGCCCGCGAACAGGGCGCGCCGATGATCGAGGCGGGGCTGTGGTATCGCCCCGGTTGGTTTGCGCAAGAGGGCGAAACCCACTGGCGGCAATCCTGTGACCGCGAGGTACAGATGGTGCGCAAAACCGTTGGCGTGACCGATGTGACCTCGCTGGGCAAGATCGACGTACAGGGGCCGGATGCGGGCGCATTTCTGGACCGGGTCTACACCAACACGATGTCCACGCTGAAAATCGGCAGGGTCCGCTACGGGCTGATGCTGCGCGAGGACGCCATGGTGATGGACGACGGCACCGCCGCGCGTCTGGGGCCGGACCATTTCCTGATCACCACCACGACCGCGGGCGCCGGGCAGGTCATGGCGCATCTTGAATTCTGTCAGCAGGTGTTGTGGCCCGATCTCGATGTCGCGTTCATTTCGGTCACCGAACATTGGGCGCAGTTCGCGGTGGCGGGCCCCAGATCACTGGATCTGCTGAACGATCTGTGTGCCGGGACGATCCGCGACGTGGATTTTCCGTTCATGAGCTGCAGCAATGTCAGGATGGCTAACGTGGAGGGGCGGTTGTTCCGCATCTCGTTTTCCGGGGCGCGTGGCTATGAACTTGCCGTGCCGGCATCGTTTGGCGATGCGCTGGCCCGCGAGCTTGGCCAGCGTGCGGCGGTGCTTGGCGGTGGCTGGTACGGGATGGAGGCGCTGAATGTGCTGCGACTGGAAAAGGGGTTCATCACCCATGCCGAAATTCACGGCCGCGTGACGGCGGACGATCTCGGGATGGGGCGGATGGTGGCGAACAAGGATTGCGTCGGCAAGGCCATGTCCGCGCGTTCGGGCCTGACCGGTTCCGGGCGCGCGCAACTGGTCGGGCTGCGGCCGGTCGGGGCGGTCCGGCAATTGTTGGGCGGGGCGCATTTGTTCAACATCGGCGATGAAACCGTGCGTAAAAACGATCAGGGTTACATCACCAGTTTCTGTTTCTCCCCGCATCTTGGTCACCCGATCGCTCAGGGATTTCTGAAAAACGGGCGCGCCCGCATCGGCGAACATGTGCGAATGGTGGATCACCTGCGCGATGTCGAGACCCTGTGCGAAGTATGCCGGCCTGATTTCCTGGCGGACCGGGCAGGGGGCGCAAGTGTCTGACATGGTTCGAAAATCACCACTGGTTGGTTTGCTGCCGATGACGACCAACGGGTGCCGTCTGACCCCGGCACAGCCCGGATTCATCACCTCGATCCAACCATTTCGCGGCACGGGCAAGGCATGTAACGAGGCGCTGAAAGCCGCAGGGGCCCCGCCGTTGCCCGCCAACGGGCGTGTGCGCGGCAAGGCAGAATTGCGCCTGATCTGGACCGGGCGCGGTCAGTTCTTTCTGGCGGGCGACCGGGCCGCACCGGACACGCTCGCAGCCCTCGCGGCCCTGAGCGATCAGACCGACGGCTGGGCGGTCATGCGCCTGCAGGGGCCGGACGCGGCGGCAGTCATGGCGCGGGTATGCCCGCTGGATCTGCGGCGCGAAACCTTCCGGCGCGCAGACGCCGCGCGAACCGAACTGGCGCACATGATGGCTGTCGTCATTGGGCTGCCGAAAGGATTTGAGATCATGGTGATGCGCAGTTTTGCCCGCACGGCGGTGGAACGGTTGCACGACGCAATGACAAGCGTGGCAGCACAGCAATCGCCCTCATAACCGGGCGCGCATGGCAATTCGCAGGGCAGAGTTCCGGGGGAAATGGTACCGACGCCCCGGCTCGAACGGGGGACCTCTTGATCCACAATCAAGCGCTCTAACCTACTGAGCTACGTCGGCACGCCGCCACGTCGCGGGCCAAGTCGCAGTAAATCACCGCCAACATTGCGTCAATATGGAAATGCGGTCACGAGCGGCTGCGCAGCAGGCCGACGATGGCCAGTGCCAGCGCGACGCCGATGATGGCCTGTGCGCCGATGGCATCGACCAGCAGGCTGGCATTCGTGACGACCGACAATACGAAATCGCCGGAATCCCCCCCCAGCAAGAGATAGATGACAAAGACGAAAGCCACCAGCGCAAGCCCGGTTTCAGCAACCGACAGAAACAGTCTTTGCAACTGTTTCAATAGTCCGATGGCCTTGTCCATGGATCGATCCTCGGATGGGAGGGGAATGGATCAGTATGCTATTTCTGGAACAGCCACAGCACGACGCCCAGCGCAATCAGACCGGCCAGCCCGGAGCTGCCAAGTTGACTGATCAGATCGGTGATGTTTCCGACGACGTCGCCGAGAAACGCCATGTTTGCCGGCCCCACCAACAGCGACGCAACGATCGCAAGCGCAAGTAGCGCGACGCCCAGTTCGGTGATTGTCTGAATTGATTTCTTTGCTTGGTCCAACATGATACTGCTTCCTCTTTTGCTCCTGCCCTTTTGATGGGCAGTGTGATCAAATGACATAGGCAAAAATCCGCTTAGTCAACGAAATGTTGTCTTGACAATGCATATATAGGGACAAAAGAACGGAAATTGCCGGATTGTGGGCCAAATTGAAACAATATTTACACGAGAATCCCGACGCACCGGACAAAAGCACGCGAAAAGCCATTTGGCAAAACCCGTTTAACGTATTGCGCAGGACCGAAACCGCAGGTGGCACTTGTCAGTGCGAACCGAAACCATTAGCCGGTTCCGGGCGATATGGAGGGTCTGATGAGCATTAACAAACCCAGCGACACTGCCGCCAATCTGCAAATCGGCCCGACCACGCTGGGCATGGTGCGCATCTTCGTGGAGACCGCCGATCAGGGTCTGCCGCTTGATTTCGAACCCGACGAGGCCGACGAGATCGCCGAGGAATTGCGCGCCGCCGCCGCGCAGGCGCGGGCGGCCAGATAGGCGTTACCCCCGGGCCTGTCCCTGACCCAGATTGTCAAATCCAGCCACCCCCGGATCGCGAAAGCCCTGCAACCGGTCGGCCGCGTTGCGGGCGAATTTGAGGGTCAGTTTGCGGCGGCGCGGCGCGGAAAGTCTGGTTTCGGGGCCCATGCGCTGAATTTCAGCGTCATAACCGTCGGCCAGCAATAGCCCGGTGCCGCCCGGCAGCAATTCCTCGGGAAATTCCGCGTCCACCGCCCAGAAATACCGGTCGCACCATTCAAGATAACCATGCCACTTGCTGTCGGCCTGAAAATCCGCGCGTGACGATTTGCACTCGATCACCCAGATTTCCCCCTTCGGTCCCAGCGCCATCACATCGACGCGCAATCCGGGCGACGGCACGAATTCCTCGAGCGTCGAAAATCCATGCTGGCGCAGGTGGCGGCACACGCCCCTTGCCAGCCATTGCCCGGGCTTCAGGTTGCTGATCATGGGTTATATGAACAATACGTGAACATCAGGTCAACCCCCGGACGGTTCTTGCGGTGGGCGCGTCGGCGTCCTATCTTTGGCGCAGGCGGGTTCTGCCCTTTTCGTGCAAGGTCCCATTCCAGTGGCCTTACATTTTCGTAAGGGAGCTGGCTCTGCGACTGGCCCTGGCCTATCGCATCTGGCGCCCACCTGGTTGAACCAGGCTCTCGGGAATGCAACCCCTTCACGTCTGCGTTTGCGGGCCCGCCGCTTCATCTGCTTCTTTGTGGTTCAAATATCCGCGCCGCAGGCTAAAAGTTCCGGGCGCAACAGATTCGATATACCGGAGGGGCCATTGGAAATCGGCGAACAAAAATCGGCGGCACGCAAGGCGGCCTTCGTGACACGAAGACTGGCGCACGCGCAGGGTCTGGGACAGCGTGCCTGCGACCATCTGATGGCGCATCTGTCCACATTGCCCGGAGTCGCCTGCATCGCCGCCTATATGCCGATCCGAACCGAGGTCGACCCACTGCCGGTCATGCATGATCTGCACAAGCGCGGCATCGTCGTCTCTGTGCCGGTCATTCAGGGCGCGTGCCGACCGCTGCTGTTCAGCCGCTGGTGCCCCGGAGCACCGATGGCCGCCGGGCCCTTTGGGGCGCTGGTGCCGGAAACGGCGGATTATGTGCGGCCGGACATCCTGATCACGCCGCTGGTGGCGTTTGACGCGCGGGGATATCGTCTGGGCTATGGTGGCGGGTTTTACGACCGGACATTTGCCGAACTGCGTCACGAAAAACCCGCGCAGGCCATCGGTTTTGCCTATGGCGCACAGGAAATCCCGGTCGTTCCGGTCGAGCCGACCGACATTCGGCTGGACGCCATCGTCACCGAACGAGGTATTCTGACCTTTTGAACCACCCTTGCCCTTGACCAGGTCGCTGGGTAAGCGTGGCGCATGAGACTTCTGTTCCTTGGCGATGTGATGGGGCGCAGCGGACGGGCCGCGATCAGCGACCGCCTGCCCGGGCTGCGCCGTGACTGGGCGCTGGATTTCGTCTGCGTGAACGCCGAAAACGCGACCTCGGGGGTTGGCGTCAGCGGCGCGCATGCGCGAACGCTGCTTGATGCGGGTGCCGATTGCCTGACGCTGGGCGATCACGCGTTCGACCAAAAGGACATGCTAAAGTCGATCGGGGCCGAGCCGCGCATCCTGCGGCCGCTGAATTTTGCAAAATCCGCACCCGGCAAGGGTTTCCGGCTGTTTGATGCGGGCAACGGCAAAAAGGTGCTGGTGCTGCAGGCGCTGGGGCAGGTCTTCATGAAAAAGCCGTTCGCCGATCCGTGGGCGGCGGTGGATCAGGTGTTGAAGGCGCATCCCTGCGGCAAGTTGGCAAACGCCATCATCGTCGATTTCCACGCCGAGGCCACGTCGGAAAAAATGGCGATGGGCCATTGGTGCGACGGGCGGGCCTCGTTGGTGGTGGGAACCCATACCCATGTGCCGACCGCGGATACGATGATCCTGCAAGGTGGCACCGCGTATCAGACCGATGCCGGCATGTGCGGCGACTACAACAGCGTCATCGGGATGGAAAAGGCCGAGCCGATGCGCCGGTTCGTGACCGGCATGGTGAAGGACCGCTTTGCGCCCGCCAGAGCCGAGGCGACCCTCTGCGGCACCTTCGTTGAAACCGACGACAGGACCGGGCTGGCGACCCGGGTCATGCCGGTTCGAATCGGCGGAAGTCTGGCCGAGAGCGGGGCCGCTTGAACCGCCGCGGAGCCTATGTCGCCATCCTGTTCGCGCTGGGTGCGGCCTGGGGTTTCACCATGCCGATTGCAAAAATCGCGGTCAGCACCGGGCACGCGGCACTTGGTCTGGTGGTGTGGGAACTGACCTTTGCGATTCTGTTGCTTTTTGCGATTTCGGCCCTTCGCCGCCGTCGCCTGAGGTTTCAACGCGGCCATCTGCGGCTATATCTGCTGATCGCGACTCTGGGCAATCTGATCCCGACCACGATGTGGTTCTTCAATGCCCGCCACCTGCCCGCCGGCATCCTGTCCATCGTCATTTCGATGGTGCCGATGTTCGCCCTGCCGATTGCGCTGATGATGGGCTTGGAGAAATTTCGCCTGACGCGGATGGTCGGCATCCTGTTGGGTGCGATGTCGATCGGGTTGCTGATCGGGCCGGAGACCTCGTTGCCGAACCCCGGCAAGGTGCCGTTCGTGCTGCTGGCCCTGATCGGGCCGATCTGCTATGCGCTGGAGGGCAATTTCGTTGCAAAACTGGGGCTTGGCGATCAGGATTCCATTCAGGTTCTGCTGGGCGCGTCGCTGGTCGCGTTGGCCGTTGCCGCGCCGATCACGCTTGCGACCGGCAGTTGGGTCGATCTTTTCCGCCCCTGGGGCCGCGCGGAATACGCACTGCTGCTGTCGTCGGTGCTGACCACACTGGCCTATGCCGGATATATCTGGCTGGTGACCAGGGCGGGATCGGTGTTTTCGGCGCAGGTCAGCTATCTTGTCACCGGGTTCGGGGTGTTCTGGTCGATCATCCTGCTGTCGGAATCCTATTCCGGGTGGGTGTGGCTGTCGCTCGGATTTATGCTGGCGGGGCTGTTTCTGGTGCGGCCGCTGCAAAGCGAAAGCCTTGAACCGAAGGCTCAGGCAGGCAACAATGCCGCCGATAGCTGAAATGGGACATGGATGTTCGACCTGCTGAACGACCCCGGTTTCCGGGCCATTGCCACCCTTGTCGTTGTCGGACTGATGTTTGTTCTGTTCGTCCGCGAGCAGTACCCGGCCGAGGTCGTGGCCATCGCCGGCGCGGCCCTGATGATGATCCTGGGCCTGTTGCCGTACGAGGATGCGCTGGACGTCCTGTCGAACCCCGCACCCTGGACCATTGCCGCGATGTTCATCGTGATGGGTGCGTTGGTGAGGACCGGAGCGCTGGAATGGTTCACCGGGCTGGCCGAGGCACAGGCCGATGCCCGTCCCGCGCTGGCCATCGGGGCCATGATGGCGTTTGTGGTGGTGGCCTCGGCCTTTGTGAACAACACGCCGGTCGTGGTGGTGATGATCCCGGTTTTCGTGCAGCTTTCGCGCAAACTGGGAATGTCGGCCAGCAAGCTGCTGATCCCGTTATCCTATGCCGCGATACTGGGCGGCACGCTGACGCTGATCGGCACCTCGACCAATCTGCTGGTCGATGGGGTGGCGCGCGCGCGCGGACTGGAACCGTTCACGATTTTCGAGATCACGCCGCTGGCGATCTTTCTGGTGATCTGGGGTGCGCTGTATCTGCGTTTCATCGCGCCGCGCCTGTTGCCGGACCGTGACAGCATGGCAACGCTGTTGTCGGACAGACGCACGATGAAGTTCTTTACCGAGATGGCCGTGCCCGAAGGCAGCGACATGATCGGTCAGAACGCAACCGAGATCGACCTGTTCCGTCGCGGCGGTGTCCGCCTGATCGACGTGTTGCGCGGCGATGCCTCGCTCAGGCGTGACCTGAAATCGGTGGTGATCGCGGCGGGCGACCGGGTGGTGCTGCGATCGGCCATGACCGAGATTCTGGGCCTTCAGCAAAACCCGCAACTGCGCAGCGTCGAAAAGCTGGGTTCCGTGGAAACGACCACGGTAGAGGTGCTGATCTCGCCGGGTTGCCGCATGGTGGGCCGGTCGCTGGGCAATCTGCGGCTGCGGCGGCGCTATGGCGTCTATCCGCTGGCGGCGCATCGTCGGAACCAGAATATCGGCCATCAGATCGATGATCTGGTGGTGCGCGTCGGCGATACGCTGCTGCTGGAAGGCACCCCGGGCGACATTCAGCGGCTTGCCGCCGACATGGACATGGTCGACATCACCAAACCGTCGGCGCGCGCCTATCGCCGCAGCCACGCGCCGGTCGCCATTGCGACGCTTGCCGGAATCGTGGTGCTGGCGGCGATGGGGGTTGCGCCGATCCTGTTGCTGGCGGTACTGGCGATGGCCACGGTTTTCATCACCCGCTGCATCGATTCAGACGAGGCGTTCTCGTTCATCGACGGGCGGTTGCTGGCGTTGATCTTCGCCATGCTGGCGGTGGCGACCGCGCTGGAAACGTCGGGCGCGATTGATCTGATCGTCGGTTTTTTTGCGCCCCTGATCGGGGATCTGCCGCCGTTTTTCATTGTCTGGGCGGTGTATCTGCTGACCTCGGTTCTGTCCGAGATGATCAATCACGCGGTTGCCGTCGTGTTGACCCCGGTCGCCATCGGGCTTGCGCTGACGCTGGGCATTGATCCGCGCCCGCTGGTGGTGGCGGTGATGGTCGCGGCCAGCGCCACCTTTGCGACCCCGATCAGCTATCAGACCAACATGATGGTCTATGGTCCCGGGGGGTATCGGTTCACGGATTTCCTGCGGGTGGGGATACCGCTCAACCTGTCGGTGGGGTTGATTGCCTCGGCGCTGATTCCGATTTTCTGGCCCTTGTGATGTCGGTTTGGTTCGACCATTCGCCCGGAACTAGGCCAAAGGTCGCCGGGCGAGCGCCTGCCCGTCCCGGCGGGCCGGCGCTTTGCAGCGAAGCGCCTCGCATGAGGTTTTTTCGAGGAGCGCGCGATAAAGTGGCTCTCACCAAAGTAGCGGCGCCACCCCACGGGCGGGCGCTCGCCCGGATCACAGTGGCCAGAACACCAATATCGCCGGAATGCTGACCGCCACGATCAGCACCTCCAGTGGCAGGCCGGTGCGCCAGTAATCCCCGAACCGATAACCACCGGGGCCAAGGATCAGGGTGTTGTTCTTGTGCCCGATCGGGGTCAGGAACGCGCAACTTGCCGCCACCGCCACCGCCATCAGGAACGGGTCGGCGCTGACGCCCAGCCCCTGGGCCATGGCGATGCCGACCGGGGCGGCGACGATCGTGGTGGCGGTGTTGTTCAGAACATCGCTCAGCGTCATCGTCACCACCATCAGCACCGTCAGGATTGCCCAGGCGGGCAGGCCCGCCGTCAAACTTATCAACGAGCCGGCAATCAGTTCGGTACCGCCAGAGCTGTCCAGCGCCTGTCCCAGCGGGATCATCGACCCCAACAGAACCACGACCGGCCATTCGACGTGGCCATAGACTTCGGACAGGGGCACGATCCGGGTCAGCGCGAACAGACCAACGACGACGCCCAGCGCCACGGGCAGATAGATCAGCCCGAAACTCGCCGCCGCGACCGCGCTTGCGAACAGACCGATGGCCAGCCAGGTCTTTTCGTTCTGGGTCACGTTGAGGCCGCGTTCGGCCAGCGGCAGACAGCCCAGCCAGTCGGTCACCTCGGATTGGGTGTCGCTTGGGGTCAGCAACAGCAGAATATCGCCCGCGCGGATTTTGGTCCGGCGCACCTGCTTGGTGATCCGGCGACCCTCGCGGGAAATCCCCATCAGGATCGTGTCCTTGCGCCAGTTCAACCCAATTGCCAGGGCCGTCTTGCCGCGAATGCGCGCGGTCTCGGTGACCACGATTTCCGTCAGGCTCAACCCCGCGCCGACCGCTTCGATGCGTTTCTGCCGGTCCGGACCGGCGAAATCGAGCTTCAGCGCCGCGCGGAATTCATCGAGCGCCTCGGGCGTCGCCTCGAGCACCAGAATGTCGTCGGCCCGCAGCGTCCGGCCGGCCGAGGTTCCGTACAGCCGCTTGCCCCGCCGGATCAGCCCCAGAATGGCCACGTCGGCCTTGTCGGCTTCGCCCGTCAGCTCCTGTACCCGCCGCCCGATATGCCGGCTGTCATCCGGCACCGTCAGTTCGGCCACATAGGCCGCCATGTCCAGCAGCGATTCCGCGGCACCTTCCTTGCCGGATTGGCGCGGGATAAGACGCCAGCCGATGGTGGCGACGAACAACAACCCGGCAGACGCCGCAACCAGACCGACCGGCGCGAAATCGAACATCCGGAACGGCGCGCCAAAGGCGTCCTGGCGAATCGACGCGATGATGATGTTGGGCGGCGTCCCGATCATCGTGACCATGCCGCCCAGAATGGTGGCGAACGAAAGCGGCATCAGGCTGAGACCGGGATCGCGTTTGGCCTTTTTCGCGGTCTGCATGTCGACCGGCATCAGCAGCGCCAGCGCCGCCACGTTGTTCATGAATGCCGACAGCACCGCGCCGACACCCCCCATGATCACGATATGACCGCCCAGCGACCGGGTGGAACTGACCAGCGCGCGGGTGATCAGATGCACCGCTCCGGAATTCACCAACCCCGCCGATATGATCAGCACCAGCGCCACCACCAGCGTCGCCGGGTGGCCAAATCCGGAAAACGCCTGTTCCGACGGAACCACCCCGGACAAAACGCCGGTCAGCAGCGCGGCAAACGCCACGAGGTCGTAGCGCCAGCGCCCCCACAACAGCAACGCGAACACACCGCCGAATATTGCAAACAACGTGATCTGGTCGATGGTCAAATGCGGTCTCCTGTCTCGGGGCAAAGCCAATCCGATTTGCAGCGTGTTTGCAACCGGCCAGCGGTCTTGAACCTGCCGCGCTACCTGCCCTATAGAAGCGGCGGAAAGCGTTACCGGCTCGGAGACAAAAATGGCAGGCCATTCAAAATGGGCGAATATCCAGCACCGCAAGGGCCGTCAGGATGCCGTGCGCTCGAAACTGTTTTCGAAACTGGCCAAGGAGATCACGGTCGCCGCCAAGATGGGTGATCCCGATCCCGAAAAGAACCCCCGCCTGCGCCTGGCCGTGAAAGAGGCGAAATCCCAGTCGGTGCCCAAGGACGTCATCGACCGGGCGATCACCAAGGCCATCGGGGGCGACGCCGAAAACTATGACGAGATCCGCTACGAGGGGTACGGGCCCGAAGGCGTGGCGGTGATCGTCGAGGCCATGACGGACAACCGGAACCGCACGGCGTCGTCGGTACGCTCGATCTTTACGAAATCTGGTGGCAATCTGGCGGAGACCGGCGCGGTGTCGTTCATGTTCGAACGCAAGGGGCTGGTCAGCTATCCGGTGTCGGCAGGCGATGCGGATACGGTTTTTGAGGCCGCGATCGAAGCTGGCGCCGAGGACGTGGAAAGCTCTGAGGACGGCCACGACATCTACTGCGCCGACAGCGACCTGCACGAGGTGTCGGGCACGCTGGAAACCGCGCTTGGGGAAAGCGAGACCTCAAAGTTGATCTGGAAACCCACGACGACGGCGCCGCTGGACCTTGATGGCGCGCAAAAACTGATGAAGCTCATCAACGCGCTGGAGGATGACGACGACGTCCAGTCGGTCACTGCGAATTTTGACATTTCCGACGACGTGATGGCGCAGCTTTAGGCTCTGCTTTCAATGGAATGCCGCGTATGCCGGCCCATGCCGCCGGCCCGAATAACCGCACCACATCACGTGGCGGGTATCGGCCCGAATTCCGATGTTCCAGACGGGCCGCCCCCGGTACGGCGACAGGCCAACGATGGCGCAACCAATTTGGGTCGTACAGGTTTTGCCGGGATAAAGTGCCCGTAACTTGCAGCGGTTCACCGCACCACGGCCCGTGATTGCGCGGCTCTGCGTTTGTCAGGGGTGAGGTCCGCCAAGAAGCCTGTTCGGTTCAACGGAGCATGAGCGGTCTTTGGGTCCGTTGGCATGATATCCCGAAATCGCAAAAGGTCGCGCAAAGTTTCACGCGCCTTGCCGCAATCGATGTCCCAACAGGTTGGCGGGTCATGTCCGCCGAACCGGAACAAGGCTTGGCCAACGGAATGCTCGCGCCGTTGACCGAATTTGGCGCCAATCGGCATCGCGCGCGCGCATCGAGGTCGCGAAAGCGACCGTCGCACCGTTTGGCGCGCAAAGCACCAATTTCCGGCAAATCGCGGTTCGGCGACGGTGACGGAAGATATGCCACGTCCCCTCGGCGCTTGCCCGCTTGCCAATCGCCCAAATTCCGTGTTGGCTGCGCCGGGTCAGGAGGGGATCATGGGCAAACTCACCACGCATGTTCTGGATACCGCAACGGGCCAGCCTGCAAGCGGGCTGGCGATCGAGCTTTTCCATGTTGGCACCACGGCGCGGCGGAAACTCGGAGATTTCGTGACCAACAGCGATGGCCGGGTCGATGGGGCCCTGCTGGAGGGTGCCGCGTTCGAATCCGGGGTTTACGAACTGGTTTTCCACGCCGGTGATTACCTTGCGCAAAGCGGCGCGAAACTGACCGAGCCAAGGTTTCTGGACCGGATTCCCCTGCGTTTCGGCATATCGGACGATCGTCATTACCACGTGCCGCTGCTGCTAAGCCCTTATGGTTATTCGACATATCGCGGAAGCTGACCCGCTGTGACAAAATCCTTGTCACGTCGGAAAATGTCTGCTTTGCTGAAGGTTCAAGGAATAGGGGTCGCGCCTTCGCTTTACGTCGCATCGGGCGAACGCGCATTTGACCTGACGCAGAGAACGCGGCGGAATTCGCCAGTATGGAAATCGAGTTTCTTCTGAACGGAGAGACGATGCGGGCGACAGGCGCGCCGGCCACCCTTACCCTGTTGGACTGGCTGCGCGATGCCCGCGGCCTCAAGGGCACCAAGGAAGGCTGCAACGAAGGCGATTGCGGTGCCTGTACGGTGATGGTTTCGTCGGCCACGCCCGACGGTATCCGGCACCAGGCGTTGAATGCCTGCATCCTGTTTCTGCCCCAGCTCAACGGCAAATCCGTCACCACCGTCGAAGGCGTTGCGGCACCCGACGGCACCCTGCACCCGGTGCAGAGCGCGATGATCGAACATCATGGCAGCCAGTGCGGGTTCTGCACGCCGGGCTTTATCATGTCGATGGTCACGGCTCATCAGAACGGCGCGCGGGATCACGACGATATACTGGCGGGCAATCTGTGCCGCTGCACGGGCTACGCGCCGATCATACGCGCGGCCCGGTCGGCGGCAGAAAAAGATCGCGCCGCCTGGCTGCATGCGCCGGGCAAGGCCCCGGCATTCGCGGCGGGATCGCATGACGGTGCGTTCACCCCGGCATCCGCCGACGATCTGGCGGCCTGGTATGTCGAAAACCCCGACGCGACCCTGATCGCCGGGGCGACCGATATCGGCCTGTGGGTAACCAAGAACCTTGCCGAAATCGAAAAACCCGCCTTTATCGCGCAGGTCCCCGAATTGCACGATATCGCGATTTCTGATCGGGAAATTCGGGTTGGGGCGGCGGTTTCGATGTCGTCGTTTCAAAAACTCATCGCAATTTATCATCCAGATTTCGCCGAGATGGTGCGGCGGTTCGGTTCCGTTCAGGTTCGCAATGCGGCGACCGTCGGCGGCAATATCGCCAACGGCTCGCCCATCGGCGACGCGCCACCGGCCCTGATCGCGCTGGGGGCCAGCCTGCATTTACGTCGGGGGGACATGCGGCGCATGATCGCGCTCGAGGATTTCTTTATCGCCTATGGCCGCCAAGACATCGCGCCGGGCGAGTTTGTCGAGGCCGTGTCGATCCCCCGCCAGAACGACCGGCTGAAATGCTACAAGATATCCAAACGGTTCGATCAGGACATTTCGGCTTTGTGCGGGTGCTTCAACATCACGGTCCGCGACGGCCGCGTGGTCGGCGCGCGCATCGCTTTCGGCGGGATGGCGGCCACACCGAAACGGGCAAGCCACACCGAAACCGCGCTGATCGGTCAGACGTGGGCACCCGGCACGATCCGCGCCGCGCGGGATGCGCTGGCGCTGGATTTCGCGCCCATTGGCGACATGCGCGCGTCGGCTGAATATCGCATGAAAAGCGCGCAGAACCTGATGGACCGCTATTTCGCCGAGGACCACGCGGGCGCCAGCCTGCGCGTGGCGGGGGCAGACGGATGAGCGTCGCGAGTCCCGTGCCCCACGACGCCGCCCGCCTGCATGTGACAGGTGCCGCGCGATATATCGATGACATGCCGGTCCCGGCGGACACCTTGTTTCTGGCGTTCGGCCTGTCGGAAATCGCCTGTGGGTCCGTCGCCGCGATGGATCTTGAACCGGTGCGCCGCGCCGACGGGGTGGTCGCGGTTCTGACGGAGGCGGATTTGCCGGGCGCGAATGACGTGTCGCCCTCGGTCCACGACGAACCGCTGCTGAGCACCGACCGCGTTCACTATCTGGGTCAGCCGGTGTTTCTGGTGGTGGCGACCAGCCATCTGGCGGCCCGCAAGGCTGCGAGAATGGCGCGGATCGACTGGCGCGAAGAACCGGCGTTACTGAACATTGCCGACGCTTTGGCCGCGGATTCCCGGCTGGAACCGCCCGTGGAGTACGTAAAGGGCGATCCCGAGACCGCCATCAGCGCGGCGCCGGGGCAGGTCGCGGGCATCATCGACATTGGCGGACAAGAGCATTTCTACCTCGAGGGACAGGCCGCACTGGCGCTGCCGCAAGAGGACGGCGACATGTTGGTCCATTCCTCGTCCCAGCACCCGACCGAGATCCAGCACAAGGTCGCCGAGGCCTTGAACGTGCCGCAAAATGCGGTGCGGGTCGAAGTGCGGCGCATGGGCGGTGGTTTCGGCGGCAAAGAAAGCCAGGGCAACGCGCTGGCGGTGGCCTGTGCGGTGGCTGCAAAGGCGACGGGCAGACCGTGCAAGATGCGTTACGACCGGGATGACGACATGATCATCACCGGCAAGCGACACGAATTCCGCATCGATTATCGCGCCGGGTACAATGCGGACGGACGCATCGCGGGCGTGGTCTTCACGCAATATGCCCGCTGCGGCTGGGCGCAGGACCTGTCGCTGCCGGTGGCCGACCGGGCCATGCTGCACGCCGACAACGCCTATCATCTGCCGCATGCGCGGATCACGTCGCATCGCCTGAAGACCAACACCCAGTCCAACACCGCGTTTCGCGGGTTTGGCGGTCCGCAGGGCATGGTCGGTATCGAGCGGGTGATGGATCACATCGCCCACCAGCTTGGGCGCGACCCGCTGGAAGTCCGGCGGGCCAACTATTACCGGTCATTCCGGGAAAAAGCCGGCGAAACCACCCCGTATCACATGGAAGTCGTGGACGCGGTGATCGGCGAAATCACCAATGATCTGGCGAAATCGTCCGAATACGCGAAACGCAGGGCGAAGGTGGCGGCGTGGAATGCCGGGAACCCGGTCCTGAAAAAGGGCATCAGCCTGACACCGGTCAAATTCGGGATTTCGTTCACGCTGACCTTCCTCAATCAGGCGGGCGCGTTGGTGCATATCTACACCGACGGCTCGGTCCACCTGAACCACGGCGGCACCGAAATGGGGCAGGGTCTGTTCACCAAGGTCGCACAGGTCGCGGCCACCACCTTTGGCCTGCCGCTATCGGCAATCAAGATCACGGCAACGGATACGGCGAAAGTGCCGAACACCTCGGCGACGGCAGCCTCGTCGGGGTCGGATCTCAACGGGATGGCCGTTCGGGCGGCGTGCGACCAATTGCGCAAACGCCTGGTGGATTTCCTGAAAACGGCGCACGGGGTGCCTGCCCGCGAAATCCAATTCAGGGACGGCGAGGTTCGGGTCGGCGATGAGACGCTGACCTTTGCCCAGGTCGCCTCCGCCGCCCATCAGAACCGCATTTCGCTTTCCTCTACCGGCTATTACGCGACACCCGGCATCGAGTGGGACCGGATCAAGGGGCGCGGCAAGCCGTTCTTCTATTTCGCATATGGCGCGGCGGTGACCGAGGTTTTGCTGGACACGCTGACCGGCGAAAACCGGATATTGCGCTGCGATATCCTGCACGATGTCGGCAAATCGCTGAACCCCGCGATTGATATCGGCCAGATCGAGGGCGGGTTTGTTCAGGGCGCGGGCTGGCTGACGACCGAGGAACTGGTCTGGAACGACAAGGGCCGCCTGACGACCCACGCGCCGTCAACCTATAAGATCCCGGCCTGCTCGGACCGTCCACAGGTCTTCAACGTGAATTTGTGGAAACGCGGCATCAATCAGGCCAAGACGATACACCGCTCCAAGGCCGTTGGCGAACCACCACTGATGCTGGGGATCGCCGCTTTGATGGCGCTGTCGGACGCGGTGGCGGCCTGCGGGGATGGTTCGGTCTATCCGGCGCTCGACGCGCCCGCAACGCCGGAGCGATTGCTGTTGGCGGTCGACCAGCAAAAGGCGGGGGCACGCGATGCGGTTTGATCTCGCGGAACTGGCGCCGCTGGTCCAGAGACACGGATCGGTGGCGCGGATCGTTGTCACGGATACAAAGGGTTCGACGCCTCGGGAAACCGGCGCCTGCATGTGGATCTGGGCGGATGGGCAAACCGGCACGATCGGCGGCGGAACCCTGGAACATCAAGCGGTTGCGCACGCGCGCGCGATCCTTGGCGAACCGGTGGTCCGCTGGCGGCGCGAAGCGACCAATCTGCCGCTTGGCCCCAGGCTGGGTCAGTGTTGCGGTGGCGCGGTGACTTTGCTGACCGAGGTTTTTCGCGACTCCGAAGTTGCAACCCTGAGCGGGATCGCCCTGCGGTTTCCGGCTTTCAAGCGGCCCTGCGCAAATGGCATCGCCCCGCCTGAATTTCCGGTCCATTCCACCCGCGGCTGGTTCAGCGAACCTTTCGCGCCCCAAGGCCAGCCGCTTTGGATCTATGGTGCCGGACATGTTGGCCGGGCACTGGTGGCGCTGTTGCCGGGGCTTGGTTTTGACATAACATGGGTGGATACCGCCGCGAGCCGCTTTCCCGAGCCCTGCCCGCACGGCGTCTGCCCGCTGATCGCCGCGAACCCCGCCGACGCCGTGCGCCATGCGCCCGACGCGGCGCGGCATCTGGTGCTGACCTATTCGCACGCCCTCGATCTTGAGATTTGCCACCAGATCCTGACACGGCCGTTTGAGGGTGCCGGTCTGATCGGGTCGGCCACCAAATGGGCGCGTTTTCGCAAACGGTTGCTGGCACTTGGCCACGGACCGGCACGGGTCGACCTTATCGCCTGCCCGATCGGTTTGCCGGAACTGGGCAAAGTGCCCGAAGCCATTGCCGTCGGCGTGGCGACTGAGCTACTAAGGTCGGGCGCGGGTCATCTTGCTCCCGCGCAGCTATCAGAGGAACGCGCATCGTGACCGAGCTTTTGTCGATCCAGGGCCTGACCAAGGCCTATCCAGGCGTGATTGCGAATGACGACGTGCATTTCAGCATCGGCAAGGGCGAAGTCCACGCGCTGCTGGGGGAAAACGGCGCCGGGAAATCGACGCTGGTCAAGATGATCTATGGCCTCGTGCGCCCGGACAGCGGCGGGATGACATTGAACGGCGAACCCTACCATCCCGCGGAACCCCGCGCGGCCCGCACGTCGGGGGTGGCGATGGTGTTCCAGCATTTCTCGTTGTTCGACGCGCTTTCGGTGGCCGAAAACATCGCGCTGGGCATGGAGAACGCGCCGCCAAGGCGCGAGTTGGCGCAGCGGATCCGCGATGTTTCCAGCGCGTATAAGTTACCGCTCGATCCGCACCGGATCATCGGCGATCTGTCGGTCGGAGAACGCCAGCGGGTCGAGATTATCCGGTGTCTGCTACAGGAACCCAAGCTGTTGATCATGGACGAGCCGACCTCGGTTCTGACACCGCAAGAGGTTGAAATCCTGTTTGAAACGCTGAACACCCTGTCCCGGGAAGGTACGGCGATCCTGTATATCTCGCACAAGCTCGAGGAAATCCGAACGCTTTGCCACCATGCCACGATCCTGCGCGGCGGCAAGGTGGTCGGCGACTGCGACCCGACAAAGCAAACTGCGCGAAAACTGGCCGAGATGATGGTTGGCGAGGCGTTTCACAATCCGACGCGCAAGAATCTGCATCCCGGCGACGTGGTGCTGGAACTGGACGATCTGAACCTCGTTTCCAGGAACCCGTTTGGAACGACGCTGAAAAACATCAACCTCACGGTTCGGTCAGGCGAGGTCATGGGCATCGCCGGGGTCGCGGGAAACGGGCAGGACGAATTCCTGCTGGCACTGGGCGGCGAAACGCTGGTGAAACAGGGGATGATCCGCATCAATGGCGTCGAGATCGGCGACATGAACCCGAACGAGCGGCGGCAACTGGGGCTGCAAACCGCCCCCGAAGAGCGGCTGGGACACGCCGCCGCACCCGACATGAGCCTGACGGAAAATGCGCTCCTGACCGGAAATGTTCGCCAGAAACTGTCCAACAGCGGATTTTTGCGATGGGGGGCGGCACGTGGCTTCGCCCGCGCCATCGTCGAGGAATTCGACGTGCGCACGCCCGGCATCGGCAACTCTGCCAAATCGCTGTCCGGCGGCAATCTGCAAAAATTCGTCATCGGGCGGGAAATCCTGCAAAACCCGCTGGTTCTGGTGGTGAACCAGCCGACCTGGGGTGTCGATGCCGCCGCCGCCGCGTCCATCCGGCAGGCCTTGATGAACCTGGCCGAGGCCGGAACGGCCGTGGTGGTGATCAGCCAGGATCTGGACGAATTGCTGGAAGTGTCGGACCGGCTGGCGGTTCTCAATGTTGGCGCCATGACCAAGCCTGCGGAAACATCCGAGTTGAGCATGGATGACATCGGCCTGATGATGGGCGGCATGGGAGCAGATCATGTGGCAGCTTGAACCCCGACCGAATACCTCGGTTTTCTGGACGGCGATCACGCCGGTACTGGCGGTGCTGGCGACCATGGTTGCCGGCGGATTGTTGTTTGCGTTTCTCGGCGACGGTCCCTTCGCACTTGAAAAAGGCATCAAGGCGATCCGGGTTATTTTCTATGATCCGCTGACCCAGCCCTATACGCGCTCGCAGCTTTTCGTGAAGGGCGCGCCGCTGATCCTGATTGCCATCGGGCTTTCGCTGGGATTTCGCGCGGGCATCTGGAACATCGGGGCCGAGGGCCAGTTCATCATGGGCGCGGTTGCGGGCGGCGCGGCCGGACTGGCGGTCTATCCGGTCGAGGCTTTCTGGGTTCTGCCGCTGATGGCGATTTGCGGGGCCCTGGGCGGCTTTTTGTGGGCGATGATCCCCGCGTTACTGAAGATACGGTTCGGGGCGAACGAGATTCTGGTCTCGTTGATGCTGGTCTATGTTGCGACCAACTTTCTGGGCGGCATGGTGATCGGCCCCATGCAGAACCCCGAGGGACTGGGCTTTCCGGAATCGCGTTCCTTTCAACAATATCCCAGCGCCAGCAACCCCGAGATCATCGCCGGGACCGGTATTCACTATGGGGTCCTGCTGATGTTCGCGACCGTGATCGTGGCCTATATCCTGCTGAACCGGCACATCCTAGGATTTCAGATCCGCCTGACCGGGCAATCGCCCCGCGCCGCGCGGTTCGCGGGCGTGAATCCCAACGTGCTGATTGCCGTCGTTCTGGGCATATCGGGCGCATTGGCCGGCTTGGCCGGACTGTTCGAGGTCACGGGGCCAGCGGGCAAGCTGACCACAAACTTTCCGGTCGGCTATGGTTTCACCGCGATCATCGTGGCGTTTCTGGGGCGGCTCAATCCGATCGGCATATTCCTGGCGGGCCTTGTGCTGGCGCTGACCTATATCGGCGGCGAAACCGCGCAATACGTGCTGCGGGTGCCCGCGGCCACGATATCCGTGTTTCAGGGGATGCTCCTGTTCTTCCTGTTGGCATTTGACGTCTTGTCGGGCTACCGTGTCCGGCGCATCAGAAAGGAGCGGGTGTGATGGACCTTTCGTCGATCAATGCGGTGGCGCTGCTGGCTTCGGTCATGATGGCATCGACCCCGATCCTGCTGGCGGCCATCGGGGAACTGGTGGTGGAAAAGGCCGGTGTGCTGAACCTTGGCGTCGAGGGAATGATGATTACCGGCGCGATATTCGGCTTTGCGGTCTCGGTCGAGACGGGATCGTCCGGGCTGGGCTTTCTGGCCGCGTTCGTCGGCGGCGCGGCGCTTTCGCTGATCTTCGCGGTGCTGACACAGGTGCTGCTGTCCAATCAGGTCGCGACCGGGCTGGCGCTGACGATGTTCGGGCTGGGATTTTCGGCGCTGGTGGGGCACAGCTATACCGGGCAGAAACCACCCCCGACGCCGCATCTCGACATTCAGGCGCTGACCGACATTCCCTATATCGGCCCGATCCTGCTCAACCACGATTACATGGTTTACGTTTCGTTGTTTCTGGTCGCTGCGGTCTGGTATTTCCTGCGCTACACCCGAAGCGGGCTGATCCTGCGGTCGGTCGGCGAGAACCACGCCGCGGCGCATGCGCTGGGGTACAAGGTGGTGCGCATCCGCATTCTGGCGATCATGTTCGGCGGCGGCTGCGCGGGGCTCGGCGGGGCCTATCTGTCGCTGATCCGGGTGCCCCTGTGGACCGAGGGCATGACCGCAGGCGCGGGCTGGATCGCGCTGGCGCTGGTCGTGTTCGCGTCGTGGAAACCCTGGCGTGTCATTTTGGGGGCCTATCTGTTTGGCGGGGTCACCATCCTGCAACTGAACCTTCAGGCCGAGGATGTGAACATCCCGGTCTCTTATCTGTCGATGACGCCCTATCTGATGACGATCCTTGTGCTGGTCGTCATGTCGGGCACCAACGCTCCGGCCTCGATTGGCCGGGTGTTCCACGCCTCGCACTAGAGGCGAAACCCAAGACCGGGCCGATCTGCGGGCCCATAACAGGAAGGAAGAGAAGATGCGGTTAATGAAAACTATTCTGACAGGCGCGGCACTTGCCGTTGGTCTGTCGGGCGCGGCGAATGCCGAGAAGCTGAAGGTCGGCTTTGTGTATGTCGGCCCGGTCGGCGATCTTGGCTGGACTCATGAACATGATCAGGGCCGCCTTGCCGTCGAAGCCGCGCTGGGCGACAAGGTCGAAACCAGCTATGTCGAAAGCGTGCCCGAAGGTGCAGACGCCGAACGCGTCATGACCCAGATGGCACTGGCCGGCACCAAGCTGATCTTTACCACATCGTTTGGCTACATGGACCCGACGATCAACGTTGCGGCCAAATTCCCGGACGTGAAATTCGAACACGCGACTGGCTACAAACGCAGCGACAACGTGTCGACCTATTCGGCGCGGTTCTACGAAGGCCGCACCGTCATCGGCCATATCGCCGGCAGCATGACCAAAACCAACACGATCGGTTACATCGCGTCGTTCCCGATCCCCGAGGTCGTGCGCGGCATCAATTCGGCCTATCTGGCGGCCAAGGCGGTGAACCCGGACGTGAAATTCAAGGTGATCTGGGTATTCACATGGTTTGATCCGGGCAAAGAGGCCGATGCGGCCAACGCACTGATCGAACAGGGCGCCGACATCATCATGCAGCACACCGATTCACCGGCTGCGATGACGATTGCCGAAGAAAAGGGCATCTATGCCTTTGGTCAGGCCTCGGACATGATGCAGTTTGGCCCGAATGCACGGCTGAGCTCGATCATCGACAATTGGGGCCCGTATTACGTTGCGCGCACCAAGGCCGTTCTGGATGGTACCTGGTCCAGCACCGATACGTGGGACGGCATTGCGCCGGGCATGGTCCAAATCGGCGCTTTCTCCGACAAGGTCCCGGCGGATGTTCAGGCATCGGCGCAGGCGCTTGCCGATGGTCTGGCGGCGGGTACGATCCACAGCTTCACCGGCCCGATCAAAAAGCAGGACGGATCGCCATGGCTGGCAGCGGGTGAAATCGCGGATGATGGCACGCTGGCGGGCATGAGCTTTTACGTCGAAGGCATCGAGGGCGACCTGCCGAACTAAGCCGGATCGCCGGATTTGAAAACCGAAAGGCCCGCCAGCACGGCGGGCCTTTTGATTTCATGCCTTCGGCGAGGATATTTCCCCCAAATGGAAAGGCTCAGGCGCGGATATAGGTGTGCAGGCGTTTGCGCCCCGAAAAGATCACGAGCGATACCAGCACAAGCGCAGAGGCCAGCAGAAACGGCGCACCGGCGAAATAGAAATCGGTTTCAGGCCGGGTGAAATGGCTGAAGGTCTGGGTCATCATCAGCGGGCTGATGATGACGGCAACGGCGGAAATCGATGTCAGAACGCCCTGCAATTCGCCCTGTTGATCGTCGCTGGCAGTGCGCGACATGATCCCCTGCAATGCCGGGCCGGCAACGACGCCCAGTGTCGTGATCGGTGCCAGCACGAAGATATGCCAGCCCTCGAACGCAAGCGCATAGATCGAGAACGCCAGAATGTTGACGATGAATCCGAAGACCACGGTGTAATGTTCGCCGATGCGCGGGATGATCAGGCGGATCACACCGCCCTGCATCACGGCCATCGACAGACCAAAGACCGCCAGCGAAATCCCGACCGTACCGCTGTCCCAGCCGAATTTTTCCTGTGTGAAATAGGCCCACACGCTGGGATAGACAAAAAAGGCGACGGTGTAGAAAAAATAGACGACCAGCAAACGGGTGACGCCCGGCAGTTTGCCGATATGCCGGAACGCGCCGAACGGATTGGCGCGGGCCCAGGTGAACGGGCGGCGGATCGCGTCGGTCACGGTTTCCGAAAGGACCAGAAAACCGAATATCGTGTTGGCGGCGGCCAGCGCGGCGGCGGCGAAAAACGGCATGCGCGGGCCGAATTCCCCCAACAGGCCGCCGATCATCGGGCCAAGCACGAAGCCGACGCCGAATGCCGCGCCGATCAGGCCGAAATTGGCGGCCTTGTCCTCGGGTGCCGAGATATCCGCCATATAGGCGTTGGCGGTCGAATGGGTGGCCGACGTCATGCCGCCGATGATCCGGCCGATGACCAGCACCCACAGCGAATGCGCGAACCCCATGATCAGATAGTCGACCGTCAGCGCCGCAAGCGAGACCAGCAAAACCGGGCGGCGCCCGAAACGATCGGAAAGCGCGCCGACCAGAGGGCCGAACCCGAACTGCATCACCGCGAAGATCGCCGCCAACGCCCCGCCCCAGGTGGCGGCCTGCGAAAGATCGGTCGCCCCAAGCTCGATCATGAGCTTGGGCATCACCGGCATGATCAGCCCGATCCCCATGCTGTCGATCGCGACCGTGATCAGCAGGAATATGACGGGGAGCTTGCGGGACAATGGGGCGGCTTTCTGAAGCAAAGGTTCGTTGAATGTGGTGTGGGTTGAGGCGCGGATCAAGTGGCGGCGCAGACGTGGCAAAGACTGTATTCCCCGTGAACGCTCGAACTCTCGTCATCCATGCGCCACATTGAAGAGGTCCCCGCTTTCGCGGGAATGACACTTCAACCCTCGCGCGGGGGCGCGCCGCCGGCGAAGTTGTTTCCTTCTTTATAGTCGCAGGGTTCGTCCTGCATCTGAAGGTGCAGGCCGTCGCCGCTATAGGGGTTGGCGCGGGCCAGATCCTCGTCGAAATCGATGCCAAGGCCCGGTCCTGTGGGCGTCTCGATGAAACCGTCTTGCCACGTGATGCTGTTCTTGATCAGCGCCAGGTGGAATTCGCCACCGGTCTGGATGGTTTCGCACAGCAGATGGTTGGGAATGTTGGCGGCAAGCTGGATATTGGCGGCCCATTCCACCGGTCCCGCATAGAGATGCGGTGCGAGTTGCGCGTTGAACACCTCGGCGATGGCGGCGATTTTCTTGGTTTCCAGAATACCGCCCGACCGGCCCAGCGCTGGTTGCAGGATCGAAACCCCTGCCCGCAACGCCGCGGCAAATTCCGATTTGGTCGTCAGACGCTCGCCCGTGGCAATCGGAATGTGGACGTGACGGGCAACCCGCGCGAATTCGGCCGGATTGTCGGGCGGGACCGGCTCTTCGAACCACAGGGGGCGGAACGGCTCGATCGCTTTGCCAAGACGGATCGCGCCCGCGGTCGTGAACTGGCCGTGCGTCCCAAACAGCAGGTCCGCCCGTTCGCCCACCGCGTCGCGGATCGCGCGGCAGAAGGCAACCGACAGTTCGACATCGCGCATCGACGGCTGGTGCCCGCCGCGCATGGTGTAGGGTCCCGCGGGGTCGAATTTGACCGCGGTGAATCCCAGATCGACCATCGCGCCCGCGCTTTCCGCCGCCATTTCCGGGCTGATCCAGAATTCGCCGACGTTGTGATGCGGCATCGGGTACAGGTAGGTATAAGAGCGGATGCGCTCGTTCATGCATCCGCCCAGCAGTGCGTGAACCGGGCGATCATGCGCCTTGCCCAGAATGTCCCAGCAGGCGATTTCAAGGCCCGAGAACGCGCCCATGACGGTTAAATCAGGCCGCTGGGTAAAACCCGAGGAATAGGCGCGGCGAAACATCCGCTCGATGTTTTCGGGGTTTTCGCCCAGCATGTGACGGGCGAAAACGTCCCGGATCACCGCACACATCGCGTCGGGGCCGACCGAGGCGGCGTAAACCTCGCCGTAACCGGTGATGCCATTGTCGGTGGTCAGCCGCACAAAAATCCAGTATCGCCCGCCCCAGCCCGGCGGAGGGGTGCCGACAACGAATATTTCAAGATCGCGAAGTTTCATCTGGCGCTGTCCGATCGCATGATCCGGTGCGCTAATCGTGAAAGATTGGCCTGCAAAGTACCAGCGATTTTTGCGCAACGGGTCCGGCACGCTGATCCGCGTCGCACATGGATCAAAATTGCAATGCTCCGATGTCCGGGAAGGTCAGACGGATCGACCTGCTGCCCGGCGGAATTGCCCGTTTCGCAGGCAGTTCGGAAACGAATTCCGGCAGAGCCTGGCATTTCAGCGATCCGCTATTCAAAAACGATCACGTTGCGCCGGGCGTTGCCTGCGACCGTGTCGGCGATCGCCTCGTTGATCTGATCCAGCGGGTAGCACCTTGTGACCAACGCGTCGAGCTTCAGGCGGCCCTGCTGATAAAGCTCCACCAGAAAGGGAATGTCGCGTGAAAGTACGGTATCGCCCATGTTGGAACCCGTCATCGTCTGGCTGGACGACGCTACCATCACCGGTTCATACGAGACCTTTGCCCCCGATGGGGTCATGCCGACCATGACCAGCGTTCCGCCGGTGGCCAGGAATTTCGGCGCGACCTGATAGGCCTGCGGCGAGCCAACGGTCACAAGCACATATTCCGCGCCCCGGTTGCCGGTCAGCTTTTTCACCTGCCGGTGCGGTCGGTCGCTGGTCGCCAGAATGCCGTGGGTCGCGCCAAATTCAAGTGCGGCGTCCAGTTTGTCCTGCGAAATATCGACGGCGATGATCTTTGCCGCCCCGCAAATCGCGGCGCCCTGAATGGCGTTCAGCCCGACACCGCCCGTACCGATCACCACCACGCTGGAGCCCGGCTCGATCTTTGCCGTGTTGGTCGCGGCACCGACACCGGTAATCACCCCGCACGACAGCAGGCAGGCGGCGGCGGGGGGAATGGTTTCGGGAATGCCGGCGATCTGGCTTTGATCTACGACGACGCTTTCGGCAAATGCCGCGGTCTGCAATCCGTAGTTCAGCACACCGCCGTCGACCGTACTGAGCGGTCCGTGGTCACGATCAACGCCGGTTTCGCACCGCGCCGGATGGCCGCCCGCGCAACTGACGCAATGCCCGCAGGACCGGATCAGCGTCACCAGCACGCGGTCGCCCACCGCATGGTCCCGCACCCCGTCGCCAAGTGCGGTGATATTTCCGACTGCCTCGTGGCCATAGACCGCCGGCAGGGTGCCGCCCCACGCGCCCTCGGCGTAAAGGATATCGGAATGGCAGATGGCACAGGCCAGGATACGGACCTCGACCTCGCCGTTCCGGGGTGCCCGCAAGCGTACCTCTTCGATCACCAGAGGGCTTCCGAATTCGTGGCAAACAGCGGCTTTCATGGGGGCGTCTCGCTTGGCTGATGGTCGATGGGATTGTGCATCGCCGGCGCCGAATTTACCACCTTTTGCCGCATTTCGGGGGCAGAAATTCCAGCCGTCGGCGAACCGGGGGCCTCATTTCACGCCCCCGGCCGCGTTTGCCCGCTGGTTTCCCGGAGACTTTGCATCGCCGTTGGTGCATATTACCGCACAATATCAACGATATGTGGCAAAATCCGCCCGGCTGGGCGGCCGGGCGGGTCGTTTTCGTCGGCTGCCGGTTTTGCCCTTTGCCCGGCGCGAATTTCCGGCGAGAATTCGTTGGCCAGCAACCCGTCACCCCGGAGCCCGAATGTATCAGAACAACCACCTTGCCATGCGCTTGCGCCAGCCGAGCATCGGGCACGAGGCGCGGACCATTTTGCGGGTCCATGAAAGCGGAAGAGCGGTTTCGTATGGTGCGTTTTTTGCCCGCGCCGAACAGGTTGCAGCGGCGCTGGTCGAGGCGGGCGTGAAACCGGGTGACCGGGTGGCGGCGCAGACACCCAAGACCGTGACCATGCTGGAGCTTTATGTCGGAACCGTGCTGGCCGGCGCGGTGTTCCTGCCGCTCAACCCTGCATATACCGCCACCGAAATCGCCTATTTCCTGCAAGATGCCGGGCCGAGAATTTTCGTTTGCGATCCCGGCGATCTGGTCCACCTCGGGCCGGTTGCGCGCGAATGCGGGGTCGTTCATCTTTGGACGCTCGCTGCGGATGAAACCGGCACGCTTGCGACGCGGCGCGATGCGTACCTTCCCGGGTTCGCCGCGATTACCCGCGACGCGTCGGATCTGGCCGCGATCCTTTATACGTCGGGGACGACCGGGCGGTCCAAGGGGGCGATGCTGACGCACCGGGCGCTGGCGTCGAACTCCGATACCTTGCGGGAAGTCTGGCAGTTCACCGATCGGGACGTGCTGATCCACGCGCTGCCGATCTTTCACACCCACGGATTGTTCGTGGCGACCAACATCACGCTGATGTCGGGTGGCGCCGCGATATTCCTGCCCCGGTTCGATGCCAGCGCCATTTGCAAGGTCATGCCGGACGCCACGGCAATGATGGGCGTGCCGACCTTTTATGTCCGCCTGCTGGAAACCCCGGGTCTGGCCGACGCGGCCCGGAACATGCGCCTGTTCGTATCCGGTTCGGCACCGCTTCTGGCGGAAACCCACGCGCGCTGGCAGGCCAAGACCGGCCACGCCATCCTCGAACGCTATGGGATGACCGAAACCAACATGAACACGTCCAACCCCTATGCGGGCGAGCGCCGCGCGGGGACGGTCGGTTTCCCGTTGCCCGGTGTCGAAGTGATCGTGGCCAACCCCGAGACCGGACAGGCGGTGCCCCGGGGAGAGGTCGGCGTGCTGGAGGTACGCGGACCCAACGTATTCGCCGGTTATTGGAACATGCCGGAAAAGACCGCCGAGGAATTGCGCGAGAACGGGTTTTTCATTACGGGCGACATCGCACAGATCGACGCCGACGGTTACGTCAGCATCGTCGGGCGCGCGAAGGACCTGATCATTTCCGGCGGATTCAACGTCTATCCAAAAGAGATCGAATTGCTGATCGACGATCTTGATGGTGTCTCGGAAAGCGCGGTCATCGGCGTGCCGCATGCCGATTTCGGCGAAGCTGTGGTGGCGGTTGTGGTGCCGGACGGCTCGGCTGGCGTGACCGAAGCGGATATTCAGGATGGCGTCCGCGCCGGACTGGCCCGGTACAAACAACCCAAAGCAGTCGCGCTGATCGACGAGCTGCCGCGCAATACAATGGGCAAGGTGCAAAAAAACCAGTTGCGCCAGCGGTTTGCCGGATTGTTTGGCTGAACCGCGATTCGCCGTGTGTGGCATGCCCACGGTCGCGGCGGACAAACGCACGACGATCCTGCAATCTTCGGCAACCCAAGGCGTCACCCGATCGCCGCCGGCGGCGACTTTGGGTGCACAGACCACGAACGGTTTCATTTCTCCGCAGTCGAGCCCCGACGGCGGGGCCGGGCTTGCGATAGATCGGGCGCTGCAAAGCATCGCACCGAACCCGTGAACCGCCCGCAAATTACGGGGCGTCGCGCGGCCGTGCTATAGATTCTCTGGTTGCGCCATGCCCAGAACGTGATAGCCGCCGTCCACCCGCACGATCTCGCCGGTGGTGCAGGCACCGTATTGCGACGCCAGATAGACCGCCGTGCCGCCGACGGCTTCGAGCGTCGCGTTTTCACGCATCGGCGCGTTTTCGCGGGTCTGGCGGAACGTCTTGCGCGCGCCACCGATGGCAGCACCGGCCAGCGTGCGCATTGGCCCGGGGCTGATGGCATTGACGCGAATGCCGTCGGGGCCCAGATCGTTGGCCAGATAGCGCACCGCGCTTTCCAGCGCCGCCTTGGCCACGCCCATGACGTTGTAATAGGGTGTCACCCGGTTCGACCCCTGATAGGTCAGGGTCAGGATGGTGCCGCCATCCTGCATCAGGGGCACCGCGCGCCGTGCGACCTCGATCAGCGAGTAACACGAAATATCGAGCGAGTTCTTGAAATTGGCGCGGCTGGTATTGACGAAACGTCCCGTCAGCTCGGCCTTGTCGGAAAAGGCGATGGCGTGAACGAGGAAATCGAGCCTGCCCCATTCGCTGGCCAGCTCCGCAAATGCCGCATCGAGCGAGGCATCGTCCTGTACATCGGCATCGACCATGATCGACGCGCCGACACTTTCGGCCAGCGGCCGCAACCGTTTTCCGAACCCTTCGCCCTGATAGGTGAAGGCCAGTTCGGCCCCTTCCGCCGCCATCGCCTTGGCAATGCCCCAGGCGATGGATTTGTCGTTCGCAACCCCCATGATCAGGCCGCGTTTGCCGCGCAGAAGGTCAGCCATCGTATTTGCTCATCACGATGGAACCGTTGGTACCGCCAAAGCCGAACGAGTTCGACATCACCGTGTCCAGCCCTGCGTTTTCGACAAACTCCGTGGCGATTTCGCCCGGTCTGATGGCGGGGTCCAGCTCCTCGATATTGGCCGAAGGGGCGATAAAGTCGTCCCTGAGCATGATCAGCGAATAGATCGCCTCGTGCACGCCCGCCCCGCCAAGGCAATGCCCCGTCAGCGACTTGGTCGATGTGATCGGGGGCGTTTTGCCTTCGCCGAACACGCGTCGGACGGCTTCGACCTCGGTCACATCGCCCGCCGGCGTCGAGGTGCCGTGCGCGTTGATATAGCTGACCTTGCGTTCGCCCAGCGTGGCCATCGCCAGTTTCATCGAACGTTCGGCACCTTCGCCGGACGGGGCCACCATGTCGTGACCGTCCGAGGTGGCGCCATAGCCGGTAACCTCGGCATAGATCGTGGCACCCCGGGCCAGCGCGTGATCCAGCTCTTCCAGCACCACGACGCCCGCTCCGCCGGAAATCACGAAACCGTCGCGGTTGGCGTCGAACGCGCGGCTGGCGCGTTGGGGTGTTTCGTTGTATTTCGACGACATCGCGCCCATCGCGTCGAACAGGCACGAAAGCGTCCAGTCCAGTTCCTCGCCGCCGCCGGCGAAAACGATGTCCTGCTTGTCCCACTGGATCTGCTCGACCCCGTTGCCGATGCAATGCAGCGAAGTCGTGCAGGCCGAGGTGATCGAGTAATTCACCCCCTTGATCCTGAACGGGGTCGCCAGACAGGCCGAGTTTGTGGATGACATGCAGCGCGTCACCATGAACGGCCCCATCCGCTTTGGCGCGCCCTTTTCCTTGACGATGTTGTGCGCCATGAAAAAATTCGACGTCGATGGTCCGCCGGACCCCATCACCATGCCGGTACGCTCGTTTGATACGTCGCTTTCTTCCAGCCCGCTATCGGCAATCGCCTGCTCCATCGCGATGAAGTTATACGCGGCCCCCGGCCCCATGAACCGCATCTGCCGCTTGTCGATATGTTCCGCCGGGTTGATCTGCGGCATGCCGTGCACCTGGCTGCGAAAGCCGTTGGCCGCATATTCCGGGGCAAAGACGATGCCGGATTTACCGCTCTTCAATGCGGCCGCAACCTCGTCGACATCATTGCCGATCGACGAAACGATCCCCATTCCGGTGATTACCACTCGACGCATTTATTCTGCCCCCGATTGCCTGCCGCGGACGCGGCGTTAATCCTTGAAAAGACCGACTTTCATACCGGTTATGGTGTAGATTTGTTCGCCATCCGCTTCGACGCGACCGTCGGCGATGCCAAGCTTGAGCTTGCGGTCGATGACGCGGTTGAAATCGACGAAATAGGTCAGCCGCTTGATATCCGGCGTCACCATGCCTGCGAATTTCGTTTCGCCCACGCCCAGCGCACGGCCCCGGCCTTCCATGCCGCGCCAGCCCAGATTGAAACCGGTAAGTTGCCACAGGGCATCCAGCCCCAGACAGCCGGGCATCACCGGATCCCCCGGAAAATGGCACTCAAAAAACCACAGCTTCGGGTGGATATCCAGCTCGGCAACCACATGCCCCTTGTCATGCAATCCGCCGTCGCCGGAAATCTCGGTCACCAGCTCCCTCATCAGCATCGGCGGGGCCGGCAACTGGGCGTTTCCGGGGCCGAATAGCTCGCCGCGGGCGCATTGCATCAGCCCCTCGAAATCGAAACTGCTGGGGTAGTTGGACATGTCTGGCCGTCTCCGGGACAGGGGCGTATCAGGGGATCATCTAGCATCGCCGGGGAAGGCGTGGCAATAGAAACCGGCGCGGCGCAAATGGTGGCTGGCGGCAACTGAATGTAATTGAAATCGGGCACATAATTGGGATAGCCTGCCGGGCAGGACACCGGGAAATTGCGAGGATCGGCGATGACACCTGCCGAACGAGGATCGGACTGGCTGCAAAATGCAGGGCTGAGACCCACCCGCCAGCGGCTGGCGCTGGCCACGCTGCTGGTCGGCGACGGGCGCGACCGGCACGTGACCGCAGAAACCCTGCACGCGGCGGCGCGCGGCAACGGCGATCAGGTGTCGCTGGCGACCGTCTACAACACGCTGCGCGCCTTTTGCGAGGCCGGACTGGTCAGCGAAATCGCGATGGACGGCAACAAGTCGTATTTCGATACCCGCACCGATGATCACCCGCATTTTTTCTGGGAGGAAAGCGGCGAACTGACCGATGCCCCCAAGGCGGAATTGCGGTTCGAGGCCTTGCCAGAGGTGCCACCGGAGATGGAAATCACCCGCGTCGACGTCGTGGTCCGGATGCGCAGACGGCGGCGATGACGCCACGAAAGCGCGGCGGTGCGGATTTCAGAGCGGCGCTTTTTCCGGCGCATGGCGCGGACCCCGCCGCAACCCGCCGCCCCCGGTAACGACAGGCGCAATCTTATGCGCAACGTTCCCACGCAATTCACCGCGATCGGGCGGTCGGGGCTGGGTGCGAACGACCGGTTCAGACAGTGTCGCTAGACGGACTTGGCGATGTAGGTCTTGTAGAGCCAGATCAACAGCAATGCGCCCAATAATGCCCCGATAAACCCCGCCGCAGCTCCAAGAACCGCCAGCAGGGCCGCCAGTACCAAACCACCGATCAGCGCCCCGAGGACCCCTATGGCGATGGTCACCGGCACGCTGGTTTCCAGATCCATGATCCGCGTCGCGACAAATCCGGCCGCCGCGCCGATGATCAGCAAATAGAATATACCCATGCCGCCCCCGTTGATGTTCACCTGCTGCCAATATGGGCGATTCCGCGGCAATTGCTAGGGTTCGACCCTAATCAGGCCGTTGAATTTGTGTGATCGCTCTGATTCACTGCCTTGAAACATGCAGGTGTCGGACTTTGGCAGCGGCGTTCCGGCTACCTGAAAGGGTCTGGAGCGAGACCGAGCCTTTATGGCCGAAAACCAGCCCGACGCGCGTCTGGTCGATGACGGGCATGTGTTCGGCGGCATCATCCATATTCTGAAATCTGGTCACTGCCCGAAGGCGTGCCCTTCGTTTCATCGCCCGTGGGCGACATCTTACGACCGCCCCGATCGCCGGAGCCGTCGCCGATCGTGGCGTGGGTTTTGGTGAACCTGTGGCGCGGGCGGGCATGCCCAATGGTTCGGGCTTTGACAGTTCAGCGATGCGCGCCCATCGATCTGCGCATGACGGACGGGGGGGCGAAAGTTCACGGTATCGGACGCCCGCGGCAATCCGACGCCGAAAATCCACGCTTTGACGAATGGTCGCGGGCGTTCGATGCGTCCCTGCTTGGGTTCCAATGCATTGCCGACATAACGGCGGCACCACTGATCTTGTCCGGGGTTCCGGTGACAACGCGGCCGTTGGGGATAAGGGACGCAATGCCAACGGCTTGCCCAACGGCCTTTATTCTCAGAGGGCATAAGCGGCTGTCCCCTCATCGCGTACCCAAAAGCGTATCATTCCATGCGACACGCATGCAGTCGGGACAGAAACATGATTGGGTGCGCCTTTGCGGCCTGAAAGACTTCAGACACATCGTTTCTCGTTACGGCAAACTCTTGCGAAACGGTAAACTCTTGCGAAACTTCCTGTCCACAATTCAGATTGCGGCCAATATGCTGTGGTGGACCTGATCGGGTCCCGACCCTAGAACTCGCTCCAGGTACCGGTCGCGACCGGGCCGGGCTCTGGCGGTTCGGCGAGTGATGCCGCCGCCGCCGCCGCTTCGGCTTCTGCGTCGCGTTGCCAATCGGCCATTTCCGGGGAAACTGCTGCGGACGAGACATCGGTCGCTTCGGGTGGCACACCTTCGGTTTTGAAGAATCCGACCAGACCGACCAGCGTTTCCGACTGGGTCGTCAGATCCCGAGCCGCGGCGGCGCTGCGGTCGGCCATCGAGGCATTTCGCTGGGTCATTTCATCCATCTTGCTGACACTGCCCGTCACCTCTTCGACGCCGACGGTCTGTTCCTGACTGGCTTCGGCAATTTCCTCCACCGTGCGGGCCAGATTGCGCACACCTTCCAGAATGTCGCTCAGCGCTGTGTCGGTTTCGCCGACCAGACGGTTGCCGGTGGTAACGTGATCGGTGCTTCGGCCGACCAGGTCGCGGATATTTTTCGCAGCATCGCCCGAGCGTTGGGCCAGCGTGCGAACCTCGGCGGCGACGACCGCGAAGCCCCGGCCCGCGTCACCGGCGCGCGCGGCCTCGACCGCGGCGTTGAGCGCCAGAAGATTGGTCTGAAAGGCGATGGCTTCGATCGTGGCGACGATTTCACCGATTTCAGAGGCGCTGTCGCGGATATTGGTCATGGCCATCACCGTTTCGGCCACCACTTCGCGGCCACGCTCGGCCTGACCACGCGTGGATTCCGCCTGCGAACTGGCCTCCACCGCGTTTTCCGAGTTGGTTTTGACCG
>CAZRLO010000002.1:71962-74867 GCA_964600965.1 uncultured Rhodobacter sp. | reverse complement strand
GGGAAACGGCGGGACTTGTCGAGCGGCTGATGGGCAAGAAACCGGAGCTGCGGTTTCAGTACATTCAGGAGAACGCGCGGTTTGTGGGGGGGGTGGATGTTTGAAGAGAGGCCCCCCTGCAGAAACAGTGCGCCAACTTAGACATGAGTCTGGATTTGGCTGTGCAGTGTGCGGATGTCCAATAGTTGAGTACCACCATATTATCACGTGGCGTGAACATGAGCACCATGAGGCAAAGCATATGGTGGCTGTTTGCAGAAACCATCATATGGAGCTCGAAAAACAGAGAAAAGAAATAGCATATCGTGCGAAATCAAACCCCATCAACATCAAGAACGGAAGACTCAAAGGCTATTTAGTCACCAACCAAACAAAACAAGTATTGAGAATTGGAGCAGTCCGTTTTGAAAATGCGTCAACCGCCATAAGCTACGGCGGAATTCCTCTTTTCGGATACAAGTATCACGACAATGAAATCAACGTTCAGGTCTATATTCCCGACAGGGATTTTTGGCCTGAAATTGAAATAGTCAACAACAATCTTAGTGCTTTGATCGATGGGTTTTGGGATATTGAGTTCAAGTCCAATTTTTTGAAATTTAGGAAGAAAAAAGGTGAGAATTTTCTCAGTTTGGATTTTCGAAATGACGATGTTGAGATCAACGGAAATCTATTGGTCGACGGGAACAACTTTGAATTTTCCCCAACTTCAACGAATTTCCCATCAATTGGGCTTAGCGGGATTACTATTGTCACCGAAATCGGAGGCGTTGCAATCGCGTTGAATGATTCTAACCAAATGATTAGGCCAAACTTTGCGATGGCGCGTCCGTTTCGTAGCAAGCCGTAGAAAAAGGCTCGCCCCAGCACTCTCTTTCCAAGAGTGATCTCATAGGCTTTGGTGCGTCAAAACCCACCCTACTGCCGGTAATCGATATTTATTATACCGACATTAATCCTCTTGTAACCCTCTTTCCTGTATGTATATTAAATGTACGAATGGGATGAGGCGAAACGGCGATTAAACCGCGCCAAACATGGCGTGGATTTCGCAGAGATCGAAAGTTTTGATTGGCGGACTGCCGACATCGAACCGGATATCCGCCATGAGTACGGCGAGGTTCGTCTTATTGCGCGAGGTCTCATTGGTTCGAGAGTTCACGTAATAATCTACGGGTGGAGGAAGAACAAAATCCGATTGATCGGCATGCGCAAAGCTAATCAGAGGGAAGTGTTAAAATGGGTAGCGAAAAGATAAGATTGAGCAATGGTTGGGTCGAGATCCCCAGCGACGAAGAGGACGCTGAAATAACCGCCGCCGCTCTGAGTGACCCGGACAACCCGCCACTGACGGATGCGGAGATGGACGAGATGCGCCCGATTTGGGACTTCCCCGAACTCGTCGAAATCCTGGAACGTCACGGCAAACTCGGCCGTCCGCCCCTGCCGGAGGCCGAGCGCAAGCAGCGGGTTACCATGTATCTGGACCGCGACATCATTGCCCGGCTCAAGGAAGGCGGCAAGGGCTGGCAAACGCGAGCCAATGCTGCACTGCGGATCGCGTTGCGGCTGCGCTGATCGGCGTGGCGTCATTGCCATGAATGTGCGTGCCAAGGGTTTTTGCGTGCCTTGTGGCTGGTCAACCACCCGATCTGTGCTACCTTCCTCCAATGAACCGCCGCCTGTTACTCGCCTGCCTTTTTCTGCTCGTTTCCTGCGGACGCCCGCTGACAACCGGTGAACAGGAGTTTGCGGCCACGCTGTTCGGTCCCGAATTCGATCCCGGACCGGTGCGCGTAGCGTCGTTCAACGGGGTCGACGGGATCACCACGACCCGCCCCAAACGCCCCCGCGTCGCCTGCCGCGAGCGTATTTGGCCCGAGCCAAAAACTGATACCGTTTCCGTCGGCACCGCGGCATTCGTTCTGTTCAACCAGATCAACATATCGAGCGAGATCTACTTTGACGATTACATGTCCGCCTGGCCCGAGACGTTCTCGCTGCCCGCCGCCATGCTGATCGCGCATGAGATGACCCATATCTGGCAATGGCAGAACCGCGCCCGAACCGGGTACCATCCGCTGAAGGCGGCACAGGAACACAAGCCCGGCACGGATCCCTATCTGCTTGAATTCACGGCAGATTCACGGTTCCTCGATTTTCCGTATGAACAACAGGGCGCGATCGTCGAGGAATATGTCTGCTGTCGCAGCCTCGACCCGCAGGGTTCGCGCACCCAGCGTCTGCACAAGATGCTGAAAGCCACGTTCCCCGTCGAAGCGCTTGATCACCATCTGAATCCGCGCCGCGTCAAGCTGCCGTGGGATGGTGCCAAAGTCCGTGGGATTTGCAGCTAGCGGATCGAACGCGGCATCTGGGCCCCGCAGCAGACACCACATATTTCGCCCAAGCAATCCAAACGTCGTGATAATTTGATGGATCAAGCAAATTTCCAGTGGATCGAGGCGCAGGAATCGAACTACAGGGCAGGGGGCGAAACGCCGGTTGGGCTCGCCGGTTGATGGACGGATCCCGAGCCATCGCCCGAATGCGCTGATCTCGGTAATGGCTGGGCAAATACGGGCGCAGTCAGGGTGCCGGTGACGCCGGAACGATCGCGAGCATCGCAAGGGACTGCGCAAATCGTCGGATCGATGCCTGCCGCAAGGCGCCTGCGCGGGGCGACGCCTTGTCGTGGTGGCCGCGACATGAAAAGTGTTTGGAAAACCCGCTAATTTCAAGGTATTGCAGCGGCAATTTTCCGCAATAACGCGGTCCGAGCCGACCTCACCGAATAGCGCCGCCGGGCATGATCAACGCACCGAGTACCGCCGGCGTTCCCGGATTGATGCTTTCCTGAGGGGTCATTTCGAATGATCTGGAAATCCGGATGACCGGCAGACCG
>CAZRLO010000002.1:21357-71952 GCA_964600965.1 uncultured Rhodobacter sp. | reverse complement strand
GGTCGACTGGTACACCAGTAATCCGATCGACTGGTACACCAGTAATCCGGTCGACTGGTACACCAGTAATCCGGTCAACTGGCTCGCTGGTGCGGTTGGCGATATCTGCGCCGGGCCCAATTTTGTTCCGGGGTTTCGGAGTTCGGGTCATGACGTCACCTGGCCGTGCGGTCATCAGGTTGTCCGGCATTTGGCTCGTCGCGTCGCCCGGTCTTTGGGCCATCTGCCAATCCGGCCTTCGCGCCACCCGCCAATCCGGGCACCCGGGCGGCTTACCATCCGATCCCCCAATCAACCGGTATTGCGATCTTGTCGCGTCCCGCGCGTTTGGCTTCCCGATCCACTGAACCGACGACCTGTCGCCCTGCTCGACCTTCGAAACCGGGCCCAGTTGTGAATCGCCGCAACCTTGGGCAGGGTCGGGGTCACACGGACAACCGATCAGGAGAAGATCATGCACACCGACACCTTGCGCTACGCCGCCATCATGCTTGCCGCCGGTATCGGCATACCGGTCCTTGCCGGGCTGAATGCGGCACTGGGGCTGCGGCTTGGCAATCCGGCGGCGGCGGCGGTCTGTCTGTTTGCCGTCGCCTTTTTCGGTGCAATCGTGGTTTTCGGGCTGACCGGCGCGACCGGCCTTGGCGGCATCACTACGGCCCCGCCGCATTTGTTCGTGGCCGGGCTGTTCGTCGCATTTTATGTCTTGTCGATCACCTGGGTTGCCCCGAAATTCGGCGTCGGCAACGCCATCTTCTTCGTGTTGCTCGGCCAAGTGCTTTCGGCGGCCATCATCGACCATTTTGGCCTGTTCGGCGCACGGATCGCCCCGATGACGGCTTTGCGTCTGGCGGGGCTGGCGATCATGGCATTTGGCATTTTTCTGGTTCAGAAATCCTGAGCGTTTCAGGGAAATCGCGCGGACAGCCATTCGATGAACTGCGCGGTGGTTTCGTCGCGGTTGATCTCGTTCAGCGATTCATGTCGCGTTTCGGGCAGTACCTTCAGCGTGACGTCCTGCATGCCCGCGCGTTCGAACCGGCGCGCAAGGTGCCGCATGTCGTTGCCGCCATTGGTGCACGGGTCGACACCGCCACCGACCAGATGCACTGGCATTTCCCCACCGAGCCGCCCGAATTTCCGCTGATCGGCGGCAAAGAAAATCCCGCTCAGAACGTCCTGCCAAAGCCCGGTGCTGACATCAAAACCGCACAGAGGATCGGCAACATATTTGTCGACCTCGGCCTCGTCGCGCGACAGCCAGTCGAAATCGGTGCGATTGGGGCGGAAATCGCGGTTCCAGCTTGTGAAGGTCAGCGCCGGGGCAATGCGGCTGGGCCGGTCGCGGCCGCGCAGCATGCGTTCGTTCACCATGATGACCCGCGCGACGCGCGCAAGGATGCCAGTTTCCACACCCGCATTCCAGCAGGCAAGCGCGGCAAGCCGGTCGGAATGACGCAGCGCGAAATTCAACGCGATGACCGAGCCCATCGAATGGCCAAAGACGATGACCGGGATCTCCGCCCGCGCCCGGATATGGCGGTTGACCGCCATCAAGTCTGCGACGACGTTATCAAGGCCTTTGCCGCCGAAAACGCCGGGCGAAGCATCGGGCGCGGTGGTCTGTCCGTGGCCGCGGTGATCGTGCGCATAGGCCGCGAACCCCGCGTCGGCCAGCGCTTCGGCAAACCGGGCATACCGCGCGGCATGTTCGGCCATGCCATGATTGATTTGCACCGCCGCGCGAACCCGGCCCTCGGGCATGCGCGAATACAGTTTCAGCTTCGCGCCGGTCGGCGAATCCAGATAGGTTTCCACGAATTGTGCGCTCATACCATATTCCTTGGGTTTTCGCTGTTTTCCCAGTCCGCCAGTACCGCGTCAATATCCATTGGCACCGATTGCGAATACGACCGGATAGAGCCGGGCGTGCGGCTAAGACGGGGCGCCGGGGCCGGCTCTGGGATGCCCGCGTGGTCCTGAAAAACCCCACGGGCGCGGTGATGCGGGTGATCAGGGGCTTCGGCGATGCCCAGCACCGGGGCAAAACACGCGTCGCTGCCTTCGAGGATGGCGCACCATTCATCGCGGGTTTTCCTGGCAAAGATTTCACCAAGCGCGGCCCTCAGTTGCGGCCATTCGCCAGCGTCCAACTGGTGTTTGAATTTTTCGGCATCGGCGCCGGTCCTTGCAACCAGTTCCGCATAGAATTTCGGTTCGATTGCGCCGATTGAAACGAAACCGCCGCATTTGCATTTGTAGACTCCGTAGAAATGGGCCCCACCGTCCAGCAGATTGTTCGCCCGGCGATCCGTCCATTGCCCGCCCGCCTGCATCGAATAGATCATCGCCATCAGATGCGCCGTCCCGTCGACTATGGCTGCGTCCACCACTTGCCCAAGCCCGGATCGCGATGCTTCGAGCAGGGCGCACACCATGCCGAACGCCAGATAAATTCCCCCGGCGCCAAAATCGCCCAGCAGGTTCAGGGGCGGCACGGGTCCGTTTTCCGGGCCGATGGCATGTAGCGCACCCGACAGCGCGATATAATTGATGTCGTGCCCCGCGGCCCGCGCCAGAGGTCCGTCCTGTCCCCAACCCGTCATCCGCCCGTAGACGAGGCTCGGATTGATGGCCGCAAGGTCCGCCGGTCCGAAACCCAGTCGTTCCATCACGCCGGGCCTCATTCCCTCGATCAGGCCGTCGGCGCATTCAAACAATCGCCAGAGCCGTGCCCGATCGCCGGCCTTCTTGGCGTCAAGCTCGACAAATCCGCGACCTCGATTGAGGATATCGTAGTCCAGCCCCAGCAAATGCTCGGCGTCGGGGCGCTGAACGCGCACGATCTCGGCCCCCATATCGGCCAGCGTCATCGCGGCGAACGGTGTCGGCCCCAGACCGGCGAATTCGATGATTCGGATCCCGGCAAGCGGTCCTGTGGACATGTGTGCCTCGTTCGCCATTTCCCGCGCAACGTTTCGTCATCGCGGCATGGGTTTCAAGCGGAATCCGGTCAGACGTTTCGGCACCCGGGAAAGAATCGGCCCGCGGCATTTACCGGAATCGCAGGTCTATCCATCGCCAAAAGGCTGTTTCTAAATGATTTTCACAGCCGCGTTATCGAATAACAGGCCGGCGTGATCGGCTATCAGCGCGGCGAAATTGCCTAACATCGACCGGGTCAGCCAGGGTTGGCTCATCGGCACCGCGTCAGGAACGCAACGCCGCCAACCCAACCGCCAGAAGGCAGGAACCGACCAAAACATTTTGAAAGGAAAGACCATGAAACGCCAACTGACAACCACCGCCGCCGCCGCCGCAATCGCCATGTCCGGCATGTCCGCAACCCCCGCCAGCGCCCTGACCGACGAAGAAGCGTTTCTGCTGTTCGCCGGCATCGCCGCCTTCGCGATCATCGCCGGTGGCTCGGGCCCCGCTCCGGCACCCATTCCGGTCCCGGCACCGCCCCCGGTCACCCATTCCACCGGCCCGATCCTGTTGAAACAGACCTACACCGTCAACATGGACAACGGGACCGTTGCCAGCCCCGGCGCCGATCTGTGGTTTCGCGCCGTGAACCCGACGCTGCGCTATCTCGAACCGATCAACGGTGCGAAAATGGCAGTCGGCGACCGATCGAACCGTGGCTACGACGGTTGCGCCGCCGAGACATTCACGCATCACCGCGTCAACATCAATCTGATCCCGGTCGGCTCGTATGTCTGCATGAAGACCAACCAGGGTCGCATCAGCCAGTTCCGCGTCAACGCCGTCTATGGCGGAGCGGTCAAGAAAATGAAACTGGGCTACACCACCTGGCAATAAGCCCCGGTCCCAATGCGAAAAGCGTCCGCCGTTCTCCCCGGCGGGCGCTTTTCGCATTGGTTGGCTGGCCGCCGCACGCGGAAATGGCGCCGGAACATCGCGCCCGGTGAAGGATGTGCGCATACCGAGAATATCCGTTGGTCCAGCCGTCCGGCTGTCCAAGCGTCAGATCAAACAATCGGCCGGCCGTCTGGTCGTCTGGCTGCGTGGTCACCTGGCTGGCTAGCTGTCTGGTCGTCTAGATCTCTAGACGACCGGATTCCATCGCAACAGTTTGTAATTTCTAAAGTATTTTCAATTTTGTGAAACGGCAAATCCCAGAACGCCGGTTGGCAAGACCGCGAAAATACGGGAGTCCGCTCGCTTTCCCAATACCGGGTCGCCGATTGTCCGGTACCACCGCCCGCACCCTTGGTCGGAACCGGCATGCCCGGCGTCGCAGGCGGTCTGGCGGCGACGGCGCATTCCGGTTAAAGCCGGGCGTGGCCGATTTGCGGCCGATCATCCAGGGCGAAGCGACGGCATGTTCGGAATTCTGGTTTTGGGTTTCCTGTCGGGGATTGCGCACGCATTTGAGACCGACCATCTGGCCGCCATCGCCGCGTTGGTAAGCGGCCGCAATCGCCCGCGCGATGGATTGCGCACCGGGGCGATGTGGGGGCTTGGCCACTCGCTCACCTTGCTGGTCGTCGGGGCCGGGGTCATGCTGACGGGCACGGCGATTTCGCCGGAACTGAGCGCGCGGCTGGAGCTTCTGGTCGGCTTGATGCTGCTGGCGCTGGGTGCCAGTGTTTTGTGGCGGCTGCATCGCGATCGGGTGCATTTTCATCCGCACCGGCACGGCGACGGCCAAAACCATCTGCATCTGCACAGCCATCGGGGGCAATCGCATCGGCACGACCCGGCGAGCCACGCGCACACTCACCCCGACCATCTGGTTCGGCGCTCGCTGGCGGTCGGAATCGTGCATGGTCTGGCCGGTTCCGCCGCCCTGATGTTGGTCGCGGCGGCGGCGTTTGACAGCCTGTTTGCCGGGCTGGGTTACATCGTGCTGTTCGGCGCGGGGTCGATCCTTGGCATGGCGTCTATGTCACTGGTGCTGGCGTTGCCGATGGCGGTCGCCGCGCATTGGTTGACCCGCGCCCATACCGGCCTGCAACTTCTGATCGGGTTGGGCACCATCGGCGTCGGGGCGCACATTATCTATGTCAGTGTGTGGGGAATTGCTGGCTGACGATTGCCTCATTCCCGCGCCCGCAACACCCGCGCGGGTGGAATGGCAAGCGTCCGGCGGGCAAAGACCAACCCGGTCAGCAAGGTCGTCATCGCCCCGCCGCCGACAATCGCCAGCGCCGAAACCGGTTCAAAACGATACGATGCCTCCATCACGAAATGCATCACCGCCCACGCGGCCCCGGCCCCCGCTGCGATGGCAACCGCGCCTGCCGCCGCACCGGTCAGTGCGGCACGAATTGCAAAGCTGCCGATCACCAGTCGCCGGCCGGCACCCAGCGCCTTTAGCACCGCCGCCTCGTACCGTCTGGCCCGCTCGCCCGCGGCGGCGGCGCCGATCAGCACCACCACCCCGGTGATCAGCGTTGCCATCGCCCCCAACGATGTCGCGGTCGCCAAACCGCGCAGCGCGTCCGCAACACGGCTGATCGCTTCGCGTACGCCGATGGCGGTGACATTCGGAAAGGATGCGCCCACCGAGTTGAGGATTGCGACCTCGGCATCGGCATCCGCGTACACCGTCGCGATATTGGTGTGCGGCGCGGCCTGAACCGCGCTTGGGTTCATCAGCAACACGAAACCGATACCCGCCGTCGAAAAATCCACCACCCGGAAAGAGGCAATGCGGGCCGTGATATCGCGCCCCAGAATGTTGATGGTCAGGGTGTCACCGATCTTGAGGCCGATCTCGCGCGCTTCTTCGTCGGCGATGCTGACCAGCGGCGGCCCGGCATAGTCGACCGGCCACCATTTCCCTGCGGTCAATATCGTGCCTTTCGGCATCGCCGCCGCATAGGTAATGCCGCGATCCCCGGTGATCACCCAATGATCGCCCGCAACGTCGCGCGCGGGCAGGTCGTTGATGCGGGTGATGATCCCGCGCAGCATCGGCGCGGTTTCCACCTTGCTGACCGCCGGGTTGGCTTTCGTCAGGTCCAGAAACGCGCCCAACTGTTCCCTCTGTATGTCCAGGAAAAAATAGGCGGGCGCGACATCCGGCAATTCCCCGGCAATCGCGCGGCGCAGATTGGCGTCGATCTGCCCGATCGTGGCGAGAACCGACAGTCCAAGGCCAAGCGACAGAATGACCGACGCCGCCTCGCTGGCGGGCCCACCGACCGCGCCGAATGCCAGCCGCCATGCGGGACGGCCCCGAAAGAGGTTCGACAAGGCCAGTCTTGCGCATATTCGTCGCACGAAAACCGCCGCCAGCGTCAGAACCAGCAACGCAAGCGCAATCCCGCCAAAGGTCCAGAGCGCCAGCCACCGTACCTCGGCATACCACAGCGCCAGCGCCAACAAGAGCGCGATCAACCCGACCGTCGCCAGCCCAAACCGCCAGGGCGGCCAGAACCGGCGGCGCAGCGCCGCGTCCCGAAACAGCGCGGCGGGGCGAATATCACGCGTGCGCGCGACCGGCCACAGCGTGAAAAGCGCCGCCGTCAGCACCCCGTAAAGCGCGGCCTCGATCAACGGTGCAGGATAAATCGCCTGAATTGCCGGCAACGCCAATTCGTTTGCCAGCAGGGGCAAAGCCACGAACGGCAATGCCGCCCCCAGGGCCACACCGGTCACAATTCCGATCACGGCCAACAGCCCGATCTGAAAAAAATAGATGCGAAACACCAGCGCCGGGCCCGCACCGAGGGTCTTGAGCGTGGCAATCACGGCGGTTTTGGCTTCGAGATAGGCGCGCACCGCGGCGGCGATGCCAATGCCGCCGACCGCCAGCCCTGCCAGCCCCACCAGCACCAGAAAAGAGCCCATGCGGCCTACGAAGCTCTCGGTCCCCGGCGCACCGCTGCGCCGGTCGTGCCAATCGAGGCCGGAATCGCGAAACGCCACGTTCGCCCGGGCTTTCAGCGCAGTGAGATCGGCATTTGCCGGCAATTTCAGACGATACCGCGTTTCAAACAGCGACCCCGGACCGATCAGCCCGGAACCTGCAAGATCCGAGGTTTGCACAATGGTACGCGGCCCCAGCGAAAATCCCTGAAAGACCGCATCCGGCGCATCCAGCAACAAGGCAGTCAGGCGAAATTCCCGTTCCCCCAGCGAAAACAGATCGCCCGGCAAGATGCCCAGACGATCCGCCAGCACGGGTTGCATCACCGCACCGGGAACGCCGGAAACCGGCGCAAATGCCGCCGCCATCGACTGGGGCGGCTGCAGCGCGACTTTACCGTAAAGCGGATACCCGTCGTCCACGGCCTTGACCTGCGTCAGGGCGCGTTGGCTTTCGCCACCCGATTGCACCACGGCCATCGAACGGAAATCGACCACCTCGGCGACCACTGACGCCGTGTCGGCCATCCACGCGCGTTCGGGTGCCGAGGCAAAGCGGTAGGTAAAGCTCATTTCCGCGTCGCCACCAAGCAATGCCGCCCCCTGGCGTGACAGCCCTTCGGTGATGCCAGAGCGGACCGAACCAACGGCGGCAATGGCGGCAACGCCCAGAATCAAACAGGCCAGAAAGACGCGAAAATCCCCAAAACCCGCCCGTAATTCCCGCATCGCAATGCGCAGGGAAACCGGACCGGTCATTGCGCGGCCCGGTTGGAAGCTTCGGGCAACATGCGGCCATCCGCCAGCCGGATTACCCGGTCGCACCGCGCCGCAAGGTCCGGCGCGTGGGTGACCAGCACCAGTGTCGCACCAAACCGCGCCGAAAGATCAAACAGCAGATCGACGATGACCGCGCCGTTCTCGGCGTCCAGATTGCCGGTCGGTTCATCCGCCAGCAACAGGCCGGGGCGCGGTGCCGCCGCACGGGCCAGCGCCACACGCTGCTGCTCGCCGCCCGACAGTTGTGACGGAAAGTGGTTCAGGCGATCCTGCAACCCGATCCGTGCCAGTTCGTCACGCGCCAGATCGAACGCATCGCGATCGCCGGCCAGTTCGAGCGGTGTCGCCACATTTTCCAGCGCGGTCATCGTCGGAATCAGATGAAACGACTGAAAAACCACGCCCATATGCTGGCACCTGAGGCGGGCAAGCGACTCTTCGCTCATCGTGCCCAGATCCTGTCCGAACGCGAAAATCGTGCCCGCGCTCGCCTGTTCCAGCCCCCCCATCAGCATCAGAAGCGAGGATTTGCCGGAACCGGACGGCCCGACCAGACCCAGGGTCTCGCCCGGCTCGACATCAAGGGAAATTCGCTTCAGGATATTCACAGCACCGGCGTTGCCGCGTAACGTCAGGGAAACCTCCGAAAGGGACAGGATCGGGCTGCTCATGAAATTCAAACTCCTTGGATACCTGACAGAATATGGAGGCAAATTGCCCGGTGGCAAGGTCTTTGCACTGGTGTTGGCGCTGTCGGTTGTCGCGCCTCTGGTCCGGGCGGGGCCGGTTTCGGTCGCCATGTTGGGCGACAGCCTGACGCAAGGCTATGGCCTGCAGGCCGGCGACGGGCTGACCGACCAGTTGGAGGTCTGGCTGCAACGCGAAGGCAACGCGGTAAGGATCGTCAATGCCGGGGTATCGGGGGACACCACCGCAGGCGGGCTGGCACGGATCGACTGGACGCTGGGCGACGAAATCGACGCCCTGATCGTGGCGCTGGGGGCCAATGACATGCTGCGCGGGCTGGACCCGGCAAATGCCCGGACCAATCTGGATGGCATCCTTGTTGCCGCACAGCGCCGCGATGTGCCGGTGCTGCTGGTCGGCCTGACGGCACCGGCAAATTATGGCGCCGATTATCAACGGGATTTCGCGGCGGTATATGCCGACCTTGCGCAGCGGCACGACGCCCTGCTTTATGCTGATCTGTTTGCGGTGCTGCGTGCGCAGGATGACCCGGCGCGGGTGCTTGCCGAGTTGATGCAGAGCGACGGAATTCACCCGAACGCGGCGGGCGCCAAAATGCTGGCCGCCGCGCTTGGCCCTGAGGTCGAACGCCTGATGGCGCGGATCGGAGGCGTGCAATGATCAGGCCAACAGCGATGACCGACATGTCCCACAACCCTTGTATCATCTGCGTTGCCATCACCGGTTCGGTGGCGCGCAAGGAACACAATCCGGCGGTCCCGATCAGCATTTCCGAGCAGATCGAAAGCACCCACGCCGCCTTTGAAGCCGGTGCCAGCATCGCGCATTGCCACGTCAGGAACACCGATCAAAGCCCCAGTTCAGACCCCGAAAAGTTCGCCCGCCTTGGCGAAGGCATTCGCCGGCATTGCGAGGGGATGATCCTGCAGTTTTCCACCGGCGGGCGTTCGGGTGCGGGGCGCGAACGCGGCGGAATGCTGCCATTGCGGCCGGAAATGGCGTCGCTTACCGTCGGGTCGAACAATTTCCCGACCCGGATCTATGAAAATCCGCCTGATCTCGTCGATTGGCTGGCCGGCGAGATGGTGCGGTATTCCGTCCGCCCGGAAATCGAGGTATTTGATCTTTCTCACCTTTTTCAGGCAGCAAGCATGCAGGCAGACGGTCGCCTGTCCGGACCGTTGCACGTTCAATTCGTGATGGGTGTCAAAAACGCCATGCCCGTAGACCGCGACGTCTTTGATTTTTACCGCCGGACCCTGGCCCGCCTGTTGCCCGACGCCACATGGTGCAGCGCCGGTATCGGGGCGGGGCAGGCATTGCTGAACCAGTGGTCGGCAGAGACGGGCGGTCATATGCGCACCGGGCTCGAGGATAATCTGAGGCTCGACAGGGGCTCATTTGCGCCGTCCAACGCGGCGCTGGTGCGACGCGCCGCCGACATTTGCGCCCGCCACGACCGCGCGGTTGCAACCTGCCGCCAGGCACGCGAAATCCTGCATCTGCCCGCCGCCATGTCTGTGCAATCGCCCGGATGAACGCGACGGCGCGCATGAGGCCCAACAAGTCTGACCCCTGATCCACGGAACCCGGAGCCCATGTTTTCACGCGAGAATATCGAATACACCGCCCTGCCCCTGCCCGATTTTCACGATATGACGGATGCTGAAATGCGCCAAGCGGCCCGGGATTTCCACCACTTCATGCGCCGCCGCCACAGTGTACGGGATTTTTCGCGCCGCGAGGTCGATCAATCGGTGATCGAGCGATGCGTGCGCACCGCCGGAACCGCCCCGTCGGGTGCAAACCACCAGCCCTGGCATTTCGCCGCGATATCGGACCCGGTTTTCAAGCGGCGGATCAGGCTTGCCGCCGAGGCCAAGGAATCGAGGTTCTACGCCGGCGGCGCGGGCGACGAATGGCTTCGCGCGCTTGAACCCATCGGAACGAACGCCGACAAGCCGCATCTGGAAGTCGCGCCGTGGCTGATCGTCGTCTTTGCCCAACGTTTCGGTCGGTTTGACGATGGCGGGAAGTTCAAGAACTATTATGTGCCGGAAAGCGTGGGCATCGCCTGCGGGTTTCTGCTGGCGGCGCTGCATCATTCGGGCCTGACAATGCTGACCCATACCCCCAATCCAATGAAATTCCTCAACGGGTTGCTGGGGCGTCCGGCCTCGGAAAAACCGGTGATGATCGTCGCGGTCGGCCATCCGGAAACCGACGCCACGGTCCCCGCCGCGGCCAAAAAGAAGAAAGCACCGGCAGAGATTCTGACGGTGCGCGCCCAGACGCGAAACCGGGCACCGTGATCGAACACATGACCGGACGGCGGGCATCGCCGGGGCAGAACCATGCGTCGGTGCATGACGCGGGGGCTGTAACGATTTCGCCGAAGTCTGGGCGACCATCGACAGCGGGCTGGCCCGCCGATTTTTGGGCGGTTGACGCCATCCCGCATGATCGGTGCAGCGCTGGATTTGCGGACCAGATGACCGGTGGGTCGAAATGCCAATCCAGGAACATCCGGGTCCGCCGGAAAACCGGTTTGTCGGTCTGCGGGCCTTCCGGATCTCTGGCGCACCTGTTTGCAGGACGACCGGATTACTGGCCTGCCGGCTTTCGGGTCCACCAATCTGCTGGACGACCGGTTAACCGGCCCACTGGTTTACCGGCCCACCGGTTTTCTGGCTCACTGGTTTTCTGGCCCATCGGCCGACCGACTTGCCGGCCGATCGGTCAACCGACCCACGGGTAATCCCGTCGACCAGTCCACCGGTCCATCGGATTACCGGTCCGTCGGTGCACCGGTCTATCGGTCTATCAGTCTATCGGTTCACCGGTCTATCGGTCTATCGATCTATCGGTGCACCGGTCTATCGGCGCACCGGTCTATCGGTCTATCGGTCTACCGGTCTTCCGGTCTACCGGTCTACCGGTAATCCGGATTTCTAGATCATTCGAAATGTTAACCAAAAATCAGGAAGGATTACGTTGCCTCGACGAAGGGAATGATCGTTTGATGCTTGCGGGAACAGAGGTCATTTTCGGATTGCCTGTCCCGTGTGCGATCGACAATATTCCCTTATTTCAGGTGTTTATGAAATATACCAACGAAATTGTGCCGGTTTCGCCCAACCGGAACGTTGGGCGTTTCCCGCCTTCCCGATCGCAAATTCACGGTCGAGCCGCCGAAAGCCGGATCGGCGATCTACCACAATCCGCCGAGCGAAATTTGTCGCGTTTGTCGCCGAATTATGCGCTTACCGCAGCAAACGACGCGAGCCGCGCCTTCCTGTTCGCCGTCCGGAATTGTGGCCCGGAAGGATGACGGATCCACGAAAGACGCACGCAATTTCCGGCGCGACCGGGTGCGCGCTTCCCCTTCAGCCCGAAACGCCCAGCAACTTGCCCGCCGCCGCGCGGGCTTCGTCGGTCACGACATCCCCGGCCAGCATCCGGGCAATTTCCGAGACCCGCGCCTGTGCGTCAATCGCATGTACCTGCGACCGGGTCGTGCCACCCTGTACCTGCTTTTCAACCTGCCAGTGATGGTTTCCCCGGGCCGCGACCTGCGGCGAATGGGTCACGACCAGCACTTGCGACCCTTCGGCGAGGCTGGCCAGCCTTCGGCCCACCGCATCGGCGGTCGCGCCGCCAACGCCACGGTCGATCTCGTCGAATATCATGGTCAGGCCCGGCGCGTGCGCCCGCAAGCTTACCTTGAGCGCCAACAGCAGCCGCGAAAGCTCGCCGCCCGACGCAATCTTGTTCAGAGGCCCCGGTGCGGCACCCGGGTTGGTGGCGATCGTGAACTGAACCGCATCGCTCCCATCCGGCCCCGGGTTTTCGTCGCGGACATCGGTGCGAAAGACCGCCCGCTCCAGCTTGAGCGGTGCAAGTTCGGTCGCAATCGCCTGATCGAGCCGGCCTGCGGCGCTGCGACGGCGGCGCGCAAGATCGGCGGCGATGGCGTCATGGGCGGCGCCGGCCTCTGCCACCGTTTTTTTGAGCGCCGCAAATCCCGCCGACGCATCGTCGATGGCCGCCAGTCGTTCCCGCAATCGATCGCCCAGTACCGAAAGTTCGTCGGGTGCGACCCCGTGTTTTCGGGCCAATGCCCGGATCGCAAACAACCGTTCCTCGATGTTTTCCAGTTCCCGCGGATCGAACGCCAATGCCGTCAGGCAATCGACGATACCGCGCTGGGCCTGATCGATCTCGTCGGTCGCGCGCAGCAGCGCCTCAAGCGGCGCGTCAAGCCGCCCTTCGGCCTGATCCGAGACCTGCCGCAGCCATTTCACCGCATCATTCGCCAGCCCCTCGACCCCCTGCGGCCCCAGTGCATCGGCGGCTTTGCCGATGTCGGCGCGAATGCGTTCGCCTGCCTGCATCAGGCGGCGGCTGGTATCGAGGGTGGCATCCTCGCCCGGTTTGGGGGCCAATTGATCCAGTTCCTGAACCGCGTGGGCCAGATAATCGCGGTCGGCCGCGGCCCTGTCGGCGGCGGTCTGGGCCTTTGCCAGTTCCGTTTGCCGGGCCTGCCATTCGCCCCAAAGCTTGCGGCATTGCGCCAGATTTCGGGAATTTCCGGCAAAATCATCCAGCAGCGCCCGGTGGCCGCGCGGATTCATCAGCCCGCGATCATCCTGTTGCCCGTGGATTTCCACCAGCGTTTCCGAGATTTGGCGCAAGGTTTCGACCGAACAGCGACGGTCGTTGGCCCAGGCCTGGCGCCGCCCGTCGGCGTGGGCTGTTCGGCGCAGAATGACTTCGGCCTCGATCGGAATGCCGGCCTCGGTCAAAATCGGGCGGATCGGATGGTCACTGCCAATATCAAAGGTCGCGGTAACTTCGCCCGCATCCGCGCCCGACCGCACGGGACTGGCGCGGGTTCGCCAGCCCAGAACGAACCCAAGCGCATCCAGCAAAATCGATTTTCCGGCCCCGGTTTCCCCGGTCAGCACGTTCAGACCCGGTTGAAACTCCAGCTCCAACCGCTCGATCAGCAGCATGTCACGGATGAATAGCCCGCGCAGCATCCCCCTCAGCCCCCGTTCCGGCGCTTAGCTGGTCAGAGCCAGGCACCCCGGAGCACCCGCCGGTAAACGCGGCGCAACCAGCCCTCGCCCTTGGCTTCGGGACGCAGGCCCTTGCCGGTCAACAGCGCATAACTGTCTTCGTACCAGTCGGTGCTCTTGAAATTATGGCCCAGAATGGCCCCGGCCGTCTGTGCTTCGGCGTCCAGCCCCAGTGAAAGGTAACTTTCGACCAGCCGGTGCAGGGCTTCGGGCGTGTGGGTCGTGGTCTGGTATTCCTCGACCACCACCCGGAAACGGTTGATCGCGGCGGTAAAGTGCCCGCGCTTCAGATAAAACCGTCCGACTTCCATTTCCTTGCCGGCCAGATGGTCGATGGCAAGATCGAATTTCAGGATCGCCGATTTGGCGTATTCACTGTCCGGATAGCGTTCGATGACCACGCGAAGCGCCTGAAGAGCCTGAAACGTGTTGCCCTGATCCCGCGCGATCTTGTCGATCTGATCATAATAGCTGAGCGCCATCAGATATTGCGCATAGGCCGCGTCTTCGTCCGCCGGATAAAAGTCGAGATAGCGCTGCGCGGCGCTGCGCGACTGGTCGTATTCCTTGGCCTGATGATAGGCAAACGCCGACATCACGATCCCGCGCTTGGCCCATTCGGAATAGGGGTAAAGGCGTTCAACCTCGCTGAACAGCTTGGCCGCCTCTTCTTCGTCCTTGGCGGCAAGCTTGGCTTCCGCCACCTTGAAGATCGCTTCGGGCGACTGATCCTCGAGCGGGACTTCCTCGACCTTCTTGCCGCAGGCCGACAGGGCCAACGCGCAAACCAGGAATAGCCCCTGAATTGTCCGTATTGCCCCTGATGTCATGGCGTGATCTTCCTGTTCCGGTAAAGCGGCAGACTGGCAGCAGATGTTCCCGGCGTTCCTAACACAATTCGCCGCAAGTCAAAACGGTTTCGCAATGATTTCGCCAACCTGTGACAGGGTTTGAGGAACATCGGGAAAGGGATCAGGCGACCCGGCGAAGGTCGGACGCCCGGATACCGACGCCCGGCAGCTTGACCGCGGTCGCGGCGTCACAGGTGACCATCGCATAGGCCATCGGGCGCGCAAACAATGCGCGCAGCAGCGCATTCGTGGCCGCATGACCAGCACGCACACCCTGATAACGCCCCATGACCGGCGCACCGGCCAGCGCCAGATCGCCCAGTGCGTCCAGCATCTTGTGGCGAACGTATTCATCCTTGTGGCGCGGACCGCCCGGGGTCAGAACCTTGTCGCCGTCCACCACCAACGCATTGCCCAGATTGCCGCCCTTGCCCAGCCCCTGGCTCAGCATCCAGTCGACATCGGCTTTGCGGCAAAATGTGCGGCTGTCGCACAATTCGCGGACGAACGCCCCGTTCGCCATGTTCAGCCGCTTGGACTGCCGGCCAATCGCGGCGTCCGGAAAATCAATGGCGAAATCTATTTCAAGATTTTCGTGCGGCTCCAGTGACACCAGAACGTCGCCCAACTGCACCGAAACACGTTCCAGCACGCGGATCAGGCGCACCGGCGCCCCCAGAACCTGCGCCCCGGTCCGGATGATTTCCTGCACGAATCGATGCGACGAGCCATCCATGATCGGCACTTCGGGGCCGTCGATTTCAATCAGGGCATTGTGGATACCACAACCGGTCAGCGCCGCCATCAGGTGTTCGACGGTCGACACCGAAACGCCCTTGTCGTTGGCAATGTTGGTGCAAAGCTGGGTGTCGGTGACATTATCGTATCTGGCCGCGATCAGGTTGTCCCGATCCCGGATATCCACGCGCCGAAACCAGATGCCGTATTCGGCAGAGGCAGGCAGAATGCGCATCCGCACCGGACGTCCGGAATGCAGCCCCGTACCGATGAAAGAGATCGAATTTTTGACCGTGGTTTGCACGACTGGCCCCCGAAGCAACCGGAACACTTGCCCGGCAGAGTTGGGATGTTCCTAGAGCAACGGCCCTGTTTACCTCAACTCAATCTTTGTGACCGATTGCAACATTGCCGCCGCCCGTCTGCGGATTTCCGCCGATCAAAAAGGAAACAATTTGTTTCCGCCGCAACGGGCCGGAAAACCCCGCCCTTGCGCCGGGCCGAATCACCCGGAGCCGGTCGGTTCGTCGGTCGAAATTGCGCAGGTTCTAGTTGGCCTGCCTACGCAAAAACGCCGGGATATCAACGCGTTCCTGTTCGGGATCACGCGGCGTTTCGTTTTCGGTCCCGACGGTCGGCGCCAGTCGCGGCGATTCGCTTTGCGGCGCGGCCTCGGGGCCATGTCCGGTCATGCGATGGATCAGACTGTTGATCCCGAAACGCGCAGGTTTTTCGTTTTGCATGCCCTGCGTCAGCGGCTGTTCTTCCGGCACGCGGGGTTTTGGCGCCTTGTTCACGGCCGCCTGCAACCGCGCCATCGCATCTGGCGAAGGCATTCCCGTGGCCGGCGGCTTGGGCGCGACAAAGCCCGCGTGATCCGCCGGGTCCGGGCCAATGCTGCGCACCGGTTCCGCGACGCGCGTTTCGGGCTGATAGACCGGCGGCGGCAGATCGTCCGAAGCGTGGCGGATGGACGGTTCGTCAAACAGCGACATGCCACCCGTATCTGCGCCGTGGCCGGAATCATCTTCCAGTTCGCTAAGAAGATTGGGTTGCTCGGCCTCGGCGCGGGCCTCGGCGGCAAGAATTTCCTCGGGTTCGGGCTGGGTGTCGACCTCTTCAAACACGATCTCGCTGCGCTTGGGTGCCAGGGGTTCCGACATTTTCCGGCGCGGGACCGGCACGTCCTGAACGATTTCCGATGCATCGATCCCGGTCGCGACGACCGACACGCGCATCGTGCCCTCCATCCCGGTCTCCAGCGTTGAACCGACGATGATATTGGCGTCCTGATCCACCTCTTCGCGGATGCGGTTTGCGGCTTCGTCAAGCTCGAACAGGGTCAGATCGTGGCTGCCGGTGATGTTGATCAGCACGCCACGCGCGCCTTTCAGGGAAATCTCGTCCAGAAGCGGATTGGCAATCGCCTTTTCCGCCGCCTGAATGGCGCGGTCTTCGCCGCTGGCCTCGCCGGTGCCCATCATCGCCTTGCCCATCTCGTCCATCACCGAGCGTACATCGGCAAAATCGAGGTTGATGATGCCCGGGCGCACCATCAGGTCGGTCACGCCCTTGACGCCCTGATGCAGCACGTCGTCGGCCATGGAAAACGCTTCCGTAAAGGTGGTTTTCTCGTTGGCGATGCGAAACAGGTTCTGGTTGGGGATGATGATCAGCGTATCGACGACCTTTTGCAACGCCTCGACGCCTTCTTCGGCCTGACGCATCCGCTTGTTGCCCTCGAACTGGAACGGCTTGGTGACCACCCCGACGGTCAGAACCCCCAGTTCGCGCGCGGCCTGTGCAATGATCGGGGCCGCCCCGGTGCCGGTACCCCCGCCCATGCCTGCGGTAATGAAACACATATGCGAGCCGGCCAGATGGTCAACGATCGCTTCGATGCTTTCCTCGGCGGACGCGGCGCCGACGGCTGGCCGCGCACCGGCGCCCAAACCCTCGGTGACCTTGACACCCATCTGGATCTTTTGCGGTGCCTTGGATTGGGCGAGCGCCTGCGCATCGGTATTCGCGACGACGAAATCCGCCCCTTCCAGTTCCTTTTCGATCATGTTGTTGACGGCATTGCCGCCGGCCCCGCCCACGCCAAAAACCGTGATTTTTGGACGAAGGTCCTGCTTGTCGGGCATCCGAAGATTGAGAGTCATGCTAAAGGTCCGTCCGCTGCCTGATTGTCCGGTCTTCAGACCGGTTATTATCCCGCTGATTCCGTACCGTAACCGAGCCATTGTTTCCGGTCACGAAAAAATGTCGGGAACCAACGCAATATATGGGGGTCTGGGCCCAAAATTGGCATATTTCCGCCAATCGTCGTCCATTTCGCCGCGAAAGGCCCCGGATTACCAATTTTCCCGAAACCATTTGGCGGCGCGTTTCAGCGACCTGCCCGCGTAACGGTCGGTGGGAACCTCGAAATCCCAGCATTCGTCCTGTGGATGCGCCGCGTGCAGACACAGGCCCACCGCGGCGGAAAAGGCCGGTCCGGTGGCCGCTTGTGGCAGGCCCTGAACCCGGAGAGGTCGGCCAAGACGGACCTGACGGCCAAGGATTTTCTCGGCCAGATCGCCGATGCCCGGTATCTGGCTGCTGCCCCCGGTCAGAACGATCCGCTGGCTTGGCAGGTTTTCAAACCCGGCAGCATCCAGCCGCGAACGCGCCTCTTCCAGAATTTCCTCGACCCGGGGGCGCATCACGCCGATCAGTTCCGCCCGACTGACGGTGCGGCGATCCAGTTCCCAATCGCCGGTATCACCGCCGGTTTCGATCCATTCGCGGTCGTCCATTCCCGTGGCCTCGACCCCGCCATAGAACGTCTTGATCCGCTCGGCAGCCGCAAGCGGCACCTGCAGGCCCTGCGAAATGTCCGAGGTGATGTGATCCCCGCCCAGCCGCACCGCATCGGTGTAGATCAGGTGTTTGCGGATAAAGATCGAAATCCCGGTAGAGCCGCCGCCGAAATCGATGCAGGCCGCTCCCAGTTCCAGTTCGTCCTCGACCAGCGAGGCCAGGCCGCTGACATAGGCAGACGAGGCGATCCCGGCCAGTTCCAGATCGCAGCGTTTGATACAGAACAGCAGGTTTTCGGTTGCCGTCCGGTTGATGGTCAACATGTGCATGTCAACGGAAAGGTTGTTGCCGATATGACCGCGCGGGTCGGACAGACCGGTACGGTGGTCCAGCGCGAAATTGACCGGAAGCGCATGAATGACCTGCCGGTCCGCCCCGGTATCGGGCACATCGCACGCCGCGAGGGCCCGCGCGATGTCGGGTTCGCGCACACCGTTTTCGTGCAGGTGAACGTTGCCGGACAGGCCATAGGATCGCGGTCGTGCACCCGAAAACGCGGCAATCACGTGATCGACACGCAGACCCGCCATCTTCTGCGCGCCCTGCACGGCGGTTCGGATGGCGCGTTCGGTTTCCTCCATCCGGTCGATCTCGCCGAAGGTCACGCCGCGCGAACGAGTGGTGGCGACACCGACCACGCGAAACCGCGCCTGACCCATCATCGGGCCGACCCCATCGCCGGGCTGTGCTTTGGCGACGCCGTCGAAACGCAGCACCAGACAGGCGATCTTGCTGGTACCAATGTCCAGCAGCGCCACGATTCCGCGCTGCATCGCGGCCTCGCGCCGGGCGCGCATCGCCCGTTGGGATTGGTAGAGGTCGTTCATCAGGCGTCGTCTCCGTCTTGCGGCGTCTCGGGGATATTGTGCAGAAATTCAACGGCTTCACGCGTCAACCGCAACGTCGGGCGCATCTTGTCCCGCAGGTCGATAACCACAACGTCCCGCGCCAGCAAGTCGTTGATTTCATTGAGTGCCAGCAGCCGTTCCAGCGCTTGTCCGGGTTCGTTTTCGGGCAACATGACCCGTTGATCACGGTCCAGGACCAGATCCCAGCGCCGCCCGCCGATGCGCGCCAGCCCACGCAGTCGATGCGAAATCGGCCGCGCCGCGTCCACCAGTGCCAGCGCTTCGGCGGTTGCCTGATCTGCCATTTCGCCGGTGATCAATGGCAGATCCGCCCGGCTTTGACGGCGGTCGAGCGCCGACACGCGGTGACCATTCTTGTCCAGCAGTTCCAGCGCTTCGCGGCCACGCCAGACCAGCGCCGGAATGCGCTCGCGGATCGCGACCTCAAGGACGCCACCGGCGCGCACCACCAGTTCCGCATCGGCCACGGCATCCAGTTCCTCGATCCGGACCCGCAATTCGCGCAGGTCCAGATCGAACGAGCTGACCGGGAAGTCGATCGCGGTGACTTCGCGGATATCCTCGGCGACCTCGGCGCTGACGCGGTCGATTCGCATCAGGTTGACCCGGAATTCGGGGCGCTGTTCGATGCTGGCGCGCAGTTCGGCCAGTCCGGCCTTGATCGTATCGACCCGCACGGGGTCGGAAAAATACCACCCGACCGCCACAAAAACCGCAAGCGCCGGGACGCCCATCCGCAGCAGGACCCGGAAGACCGGCGTCAGCCACAGCCGCTGGATGCGATAGGCGGCGCGACTCGGGGCCGGATCAACGCGCGGGGGTTCGGGTGTCATCTGTTGCACGAGGAATCCTCTGCCAGCCATCGGCACAGGGTGCCAAAGGAAACGCCGCAATGCGCGGCCTGTTCAGGTGACAGCGACGTGGGCGTCATCCCGGGTTGGGTGTTGGTTTCCAGCAGGATCAGGCCGTCCAGGCCGCGCGCCGCGTCCCAGCGGAAATCGGTGCGGCTGATCCCCCTGCAACCCAGCGCATCATGCGCGCGTTCGGCGTAATCCATCGCCGCATCGAAAACCGGTTGCGGAAGCTTGGCCGGAACCTGGTGGCGTGAACCGCCGGTCTTGTATTTCGCGTCATAATCGTACCAGCCGTCCGTCACGATATCGGTGACGGTCAAGGCCTTGCCCGCCATCACCGTCGCCGTCAGTTCACGCCCCGGCGCAAACTGTTCGACCATCACGGTTTCCGGCATGTCGTCCGCAAGTTGCGGTGGCCCGTTGGCGTCCTTGTGAACGATATATACCCCGACCGATGACCCCTCGTTGTAGGGTTTCACCACGTATGGCGGTGGCATCGGGTGGTTCCGGCGCACGTCCTCGGATTTTGCCAGCACGCTTTTTACCACGGGCAGCCCGGCCATGCGGTACACCGCTTTGGTCCGCTCCTTGTCCATCGCCAGCGACGAGGCCAGCACCCCGGAATGGGTATAGGGAATGCGCAACCATTCAAGCAGGCCCTGCACGCAGCCATCTTCGCCCCAGCGGCCATGCAACGCGTTGAAAACGATCTCGGGACGAATGTCGGCGAGCAAAGCCGCAAGGTCCGGACCCGCGTCCAGTTCGGTAACGTCAAACCCTTCGCCCCGCAGTGCCGCCGCACATTCGCGACCGGACACCAAGGATACCTCTCGTTCGGCCGAAGGGCCGCCCATGAGAACCGCTATACGGGGGGATGCACCAGGTGCCATTCCCGCCTCAATTTCCTGCTCGTATGGCCCTTTTCGGACCTTATTGTCGTTCCGTTTCAAGGGGCGGTTTGACCGACCCGCATGATTTCCCACTCTAGCCAGATGCCCGCGTGTTGGAAAACCCTTTTTCGTACTTTCTCGCCCAGATTTTCCAGGTCTGCGGCGCTAGCGCCACCGGTGTTTATCAGGAAATTCGGGTGCATTTCAGACATTTGCGCACCGCCCAGCGTTGCCCCACGCATGCCGGCATCATCGATCAGCTTCCAGGCCTTCAGGTCGTGGACGTCATCGGCCTTGCCGGTGGACGAAAACCCCGCCGGATTGCGAAATGTCGACCCGCAGGAGCGTTCGTTGACCGGTTGCGAACTCGCGCGGCGCTGCAGCGCGTCGGCCATGGCCGCCTCGATTTCCAACGGATCCCCCTTTGGCGGGTCCAGCACCACCTGCACGACGATCATGTCGGGCGGCAGGTCGCTGTGGCGATAGCCAAATCCCATGTCGGCCCTGCTCAGCGTGACGATCCTGCCGTCGCGTGCGACGGCGGTTGCGCGCACGAAAACATCGGCCAGGTAATCGCCGTAGCATCCCGCATTCATGCGCACCGCCCCGCCGATCGCACCGGGAATGGTGCGTAGAAACGCAAGGTCGAACCCGGCCTTCGCGGCCTGTTTCGCAACCTGCGCGTCCAGCGCCCCGGCGCCGACCCGCACGCATCCATCGGCCAGCGACTCAAACCCGTTGAAGCCGCGCCCCAGCCGGATCACCGCGCCCGGAATCCCGCCGTCACGAATGATGAGGTTCGAACAAACGCCGATCGGCATCACCGGAAATTCGGGCGGAACCAATTTCATGAAAGCCGCGATATCGGCAAGATGCGCGGGCTGAAACAACAATTCGGCTGCGCCGCCAACGCGCAACCAACTGAGATCGGCCAACGGGCGCCCGGGGGTCAGGCGCCCCTCGACGGTGAGCGCCGTGCCGGTCAGGTATTTTGTCAGGGAACCCTTCATCGTGGGAATGCCTCTAGCCCGGAATAGCGCGGGATTCCAGCACCTTCGCCACCGATACGCCAGCCGAAAGTGAGAATTCCGAATGGTACAAGGCCGAATTCTGCCGGGCACGTGCCATCGGAGAAGCGGTCGCTGGCGATTTTGAATGCCGCGGAATTGGCAGTAATCCCGGGTCGAAAACGGTGAAAACGTGTCTAGCCGGTTAGACGGCTCGACGGCCAGACGGCTGAACGGCCAACCGGCTACATGTCTGGACGGCCAGATGGCTAAACGGCTAGCCACGCATTTTTTAACGGAATCTCAACCACAAGCCGATCAATTGGGGCGAACGCAACAACAATGGAGCATCCAAATGACCCGCCAACACCGCGAACGCCTTGCCAACCGCCTGTTCGCCTTCGGGCATCACCGCCGCATCGCCGTACTGATGCTGTTGATCAATCGACCCGATGTCGGCGACACGCTTGGCACCCTCGAACGCACCAGCCGGATCAGCCATACATCGTTGATCCATCACCTGCGGGTTCTGGAGCGTGCAGGATTTGTGGATCGTATTCAGAAAGGTGGCGAAACCGAATACCGGGCGAACCGTCCCGCGCTGGAAAACGTGTCCACCGAATTCATCGGCATGATCGCATCAAACGCACCGGCTGCGCCAATGCAGAAGGCGGCCTAGCAAATCGAACGCGGTGTTTGAGTACCCCCGCAAGCGCCGCACATCTCGCCCGAGCGGCTCAAATGTCCCCATAATTTGTTCCGCAAGGCAAATTCAATGGATGGAACCATAGGATTCCAGCCGCTAGGGGTCGGGCGCGCCGCGCAGCTTTCGCAGCAGGGCCAGGCCATAATACCGGGCCGGATAGCGGTAAATCGACAATCCCGCCGCCAGCAACCCCAGGGCCCAGAACAGCCCCATATCCCAGCCAAGATAGGCCAGAACGAACGGAAATAGCGCCAACATCGGAAACCCGAACTTCTTGTGTTGGCTGCGCGGCAGCAACCCGACGACCGAAATTGCCAGCACCCACAGTATGGTGACGATCAACGAGCCGTTCATGACGTCAGCGCCTTGGGCAGACCATGCGCCCAGGCGGAAATCGTTCCGGCCCCTAGGCAGACCACCATATCGCCGGGCACCGCTTCGCGCCGGACCAGATCTGCCAGGCATTTCTCTTCGATCAGCGCGCTGGCGTTGCGATGCCCGTGCGCACGCAGCCCGTCGACCAGATCATCGCGACTTGCGCCCTCGATCGGCGCTTCGCCGGCGCTGTACACCTCGGCGATTGCGACCACGTCGGCATCGTTAAAACAGGTACAGAAATCCTCAAACAGGTTCGACAGCCGCGTGTAGCGGTGGGGCTGGTGCACCGCGATCACCCGCCCATCGGTTGCCTGCCGCGCGGCCTTCAAGACTGCGGCGATTTCCACCGGGTGATGGCCGTAGTCGTCGATGATGGTGACACCGTCCACCTCGCCGACCTTGGTGAAGCGCCGGTTCACGCCCTTGAAATTCGCCAGTGCCGCGCGAATTTCACCCGCCTTCATGCCCAGATGCCGGGCCACCGCGATGGCGCTGAGCGCGTTCAGAACGTTGTGATCGCCGGGCATTGGCAGGCTGATCTCGTTGATCCGCTGATCCTGCCCGCGCAGATACACATCGAAATGGGCAACCCCGCTCTGATACCGCAGGTTCCCGGCGCGCACGTCGGCCTGCGCATTGAAACCATAGGTGATCACGCGCCGTTCGCTGATCCGTCCGACCAGCGCCTGCACCTCGGGGTGATCGGTGCAGCAGACCGCCACCCCATAAAACGGAATGTTGTGAACGAAAGTGTTGAACGCATCGCGCAAGGCATCGAAATTGCCGTAGTGCTCCATGTGTTCCGGGTCGATGTTGGTGACAATGGCGATGGTTGCGGGCAGTTTGACAAACGTCCCGTCGCTTTCATCGGCTTCGACGACCATCCATTCGCCTTCGCCCATACGGGCGTTGCTGCCATAGGCATGAATGATGCCGCCGTTGATCACCGTCGGGTCCAGCCCACCCGCATCCAGCAGCGTCGCCACCATGGTCGTCGTCGTGGTCTTGCCGTGGGTGCCGGCCACCGCGACGTTTGATTTCAACCGCATGAGCTCGGCCAGCATTTCGGCGCGGCGCACGACCGGCAGACCCAGACGGTGCGCTTCTTCCAGTTCGGGATTGCCGGGTTTGATCGCCGAAGAAATCACCACCACCGCTGCGCCTCGCAGGTTTTCCGCCACCTGCCCGACGAAAATCCGCGCGCCCAGCTTGCCCAGACGGCCAGTGATCTTGCTGGCCTTGAGGTCCGAACCCTGCACATCATAGCCGTGGTTCAGCAGCACCTCGGCAATGCCTGACATGCCGATGCCGCCAATGCCGACGAAATGTATCGGGCCGATGTCGGTCGGGAGCTTGGTCGCCGCGTTCATGCCACCGCCCGTCCCGGGGTGACCAGATCCTCGACAAGGCGAACCAGCGATTGCGTGGCTTCGGGTTTGCCATACGCCTTGGCGGCGTTCGCCATTTTGGTCGCCACCGGCCCGTCGGCCAGAATTGCGTGGATTTTTCGGGCCAGATCAAGCGCGGTAAGGTCGTCTTCGGCAACCAGAACCGCCGCGCCGGCCTCGACCAGCCCACGGGCGTTTTCGGTCTGTTCGTCGCGGATCGCAGAGGCCAGCGGCACCAAAATCGCCGGGCGGCCAACCACCGAAATGTCGGCGATGGACGAGGCGCCGGCGCGGGAAATCACCAGTTGCGCCTCAGCCAGACGGGCGGGCACATCGTCAAAGAATGTCTCGACATCCGCCGTGATACCGATGTCGCGATAGCGCTGGCGAACCGAATCCACATCCTCGGCCCGCGCCTGATGCGACACCCTGAGATGTGTCAGAATGGCATCCGGCAACAGGGCAACCGCACCGGGCACGACCTCTGACAGGATCCGGGCCCCTTGCGAACCGCCGACCACCAGCAGGCTCATCGGATAGTCGCCGGGTTCGATATATTGCGCATTTTCACGCTCCAGCACCGCGCGGCGCACCGGGTTGCCGGTATGTACCGCCTCGATGCCGCGCGGAATATCGGTTGGCCATGTGCCGCACGCAACGCGATGGACGCGGCGCACAAACAGCCGGTTCACGCGGCCAAGAACACCGTTCTGCTCGTGCAGCATACGGGGCCGTCGGGTGATCCACGCCGCCGCCATCGCCGGAAACGCCGGATAGCCGCCAAATCCGGCCACCACATCCGGGCGTTCGCGCAGCATTTTCAGGGTCGCACTGGCAACCCCGCGCAACAGACGGAACGGTGCCAGCAGGCGCCCGGCCAGACCACCGCGCCCGAAACTGGCGCTGGTGACGACCTCGACCTCTACGGTATGGGGAAAACCACCGGTAAACCGTGCGCCGCGCGGATCGGTCGACAGTTTCACGCGCCAGCCCGCGCGCAGCATCTCTTCTGCCAGCGCCTGCGCGGGGAACATGTGTCCACCCGTACCGCCCGCAGCAATCACCAGCATTTTCTGCCGCTCCATCAATCTTTACCTTACACGCCCACGAATGATATCGCGCATCCCGCCCTGTGGCCGGGTTCGTGTAAACGCCAGAAGCATCCCCAATGCAATCCCCGCCGCGACCAATGACGACCCCCCGTAGGAAACAAAAGGCAGGGTCATGCCCTTGGCCGGCAACAATCGCGCCGCAACGCCCAGATTGATCAGCGCCTGTAAACCAAACAGCGCCGCCAGCCCGGTACCGGCCAGCCGGATGAACTGGTCGCGCTCGCGGATCAGACGCAGCATCGAACGCAGGGTCACAAACAGGAACAAAACGATCACCACAAGCACCAGGATCAGCCCGTATTCTTCGGCAGCAACCGCGATGATGAAATCGGTATGGGCGTCCGGCAGCGACCATTTCACCGTGCCACCCCCCACGCCGACGCCGAAAAAACCGCCCTCCTGAATCGCGTTCGCAGCATAGCCAAGCTGCGTGTTCGGATCGATTGCGGGGTCAAGGAAACCGTCGATGCGACGCGCGAAATGCTCGGAATGCTGATAGGCCAGCCCGCCGGCAAAAACCGTCAGCACCGCAATCACCACCAGCAAGAGTATCGGCGCACCCGCGACAAAGTACATGATCGCCCACGAAAACAGCACCAAACTGGCCTGCCCGAAATCTGGCTGCATCACCAGCAACGCCACCAGCGCCAAAGCCACGACCAGCGACAGGCGCTTGCCGGGGGGGCCGAATATCTCGGAACTTGCCGACATCAGCCATGCCGAAAATACCACGAATCCCGGTTTCAGGAATTCCGAGGGCTGCACCGACGCAAAGCCGAGCGAATACCACCGCATCGCACCCTTGCCGAAATCGGTCCCGAACGCCGGCAGCAATACGACCGCGACGACCGCTGCAAAAAATCCCAGCACCCCCAGACGCCGCACCAGCGTCGGAGACATCATCGAGGTGATGATCATCGCGCTTAACGCCACCGCACCGAACACCGCCTGACGGGTCACGAAATGGAACGGCGGATACCCGGTTTTTGCCGCCAGTGGCGGTGAGGCGGCAAAGCCCAGCAGAAGCCCGACACCGAACAGCAGCAATACGCAGGATATCGTCCAGCGGTCCACGGTTCGCCACCATTTTGGCAACACCGCTTCGCCCGGCCTGATCGGCGCGGCGCCATGCACCATTTCCGTCATGGATACTGACCTGAAACCATTACTGCCCCGATGCCGCCGGTTGTCCCGGTTCGGCGTTCTTGTTGTCGGCGATTCTAGCGGGGGATCGGGCGTTACGCCAGTGATTTGTTGGTCGCTTGCGCCCGTCCGGCGGGTGGCTGGCACGTGCCTTGTGTCAGCGATCGTCGGGGTGCGCGCCGGGTACGCGCCCTAGGGGCGGATGATCCTTGCGACCGCGTCCGCGAAATCCTCGCCCCGGCGCTCGAAATCGGGATATTGATCGAAACTTGCGGCCGCCGGGGCCAGCAGGACGACGTCCCCGGCTTCGGCCTCGGCCGCGGCGCGCGCCACCGCAACATCCATCGTGCCGCAGATCTCGTAGGGCGTCGCGCCGAGTTGCAGCGCGAATTCCTGCGCCGAATGCCCGATCAGATAGGCCTTGGCCACCCGTTCGAATTCCGCCGCAAGCCCGGCAATGCCGCCATCCTTGCCCAAACCGCCCGCGATCCAGCGTACACGGGCAAAGGCGCGCAATGCACATGCCGCGCTTTCGGCGTTGGTCGCCTTGCTGTCGTTGACATAGGTCACGCCATCGCGCACCCCAAGAACCTGCGAGCGGTGCGGCAGGCCGGGAAAACTGGCAAAGGCCGCTTCGATCAGTCGCGGCGCCAGCCCCAGCGAACGACATACCGCATAGGCCGCCGCCGCGTTCTGATGGTTGTGCGCCCCCGGCAGACCCGCGATTTGCCTCAGATCGATGGACGCTACTTGCTTTCCAAGCCGCCATTCGGCCAGAAATCCCTTGCGCGCAAACACGGTCCAACCGCCGTCGCGCAGGTTTTTATGCGCGGAAATCCGGATCACCGGTTCGCCTTTGCCGGCGCTTTCGCGCAACTGGTTGGCCAGGTACTGTCCTTCTGCTTCGTCCACGCCAATGATGGCCCGGTCCGGCGCACCCTGTGAAAAAAGGCGGCGCTTGGCCGCAAAATACCCGCCCAATCCGCCATGCCGATCCAGGTGGTCGGGCGTCAGATTGGTCAGCACCGCAAGATCGGGCGCCAGTGCACGGGCCAGCTCGGTCTGATAGGATGACAATTCCAGCACCGCGACCGCGCCATCGGTCGCAGGCTCCAGATCCAGCACGCCGCGCCCGATATTGCCGGCAAGCTGCACCGGCTTGTTAACTTCGCCCAGAATGTGCGCCACCAGGGCCGCCGTCGTCGATTTCCCGTTTGAGCCGGTGATCGCAACCACGCGCGGCAGGACATCGAATTTCTCCCAATCCGGTGTCGCCCAGGAACGAAAGAACAGGCCGATATCGTTGTCGACCGCAACGCCTTGTTCCCACGCCGACCTGATCACAGGATGCGGCGACGGGTACAGATGCGGGATGCCGGGCGAGACGATCAGGGCGACCACACCGGACCAGGCGTTTTGTCGAGTCAGATCAAAAAGCGTCAGCCCCTCAGATTCCGCCCGCGCGCGTGCCTCGGCGCTGTCGTCCCAGCAAAGCGTGGTTGCACCGCCAGCCTCCAGCGCCCTGGCCGCGGAAAGGCCGGACCGGCCAAGGCCAAGAACGGCGACCTTGTGGCCGTGATATCCGCGAACCGGGATCATCTTGCGGGGACGTCCCAGCGGCACATGCGATTACTATCGATATGGTCAAAATTCCGGGCAGAAATCATCGTTACGACCGGGCCTGTGGAAAATCCCCGCAATGCGCAGGTTTCCCGAAATCTGTCTTCGCGCGCATCAATTGACATCAAGGATAGATTTGAGCCAGCCAACGCGGTCGCCGCCCCGACTGGAAACGAGGTGGTTCCCTTTTCAATTTTTTCGCGACCATCAACGAATATTCGGTCCATCACTCACCCAATTTCCGACCCGCCATTGCGCCCGGATCGCTTGCGTCAAGGGGTAGGTCGGACAATTGTCCGACCTGTGGGCGCCGCGCGGCAACAACCGCCCCGGTCACCGCAATTTCAGGGTCGCCAGCCCCACCAGTGCCAGAATGAGCGCGATGATCCAGAACCGGATCACGATCTGGCTTTCCGGCCAGCCGCGCTTTTCAAAATGGTGGTGGATCGGCGCCATCAGGAACACGCGCTTGCCGGTGGCCTTGAAATAGAGCACCTGAATGATCACGCTCAGCGCCTCGACCACGAACAGCCCACCGACGATCGCCAGCACGATCTCGTGCTTGGTTGCGACGGCGATTGCCCCCAACGCGCCGCCCAGCGCCAACGACCCGGTGTCGCCCATGAATACCGCCGCCGGTGGGGCGTTGTACCAGAGAAATCCCAGACCCCCGCCGATCAGAGCCGCGCAGAACACCAGAATTTCGCCGGTTCCGGGCACGTAATGAACCCCAAGATATTGGGTAAAATCCACGCGCCCGACCGCATAGGCGATGATCCCCAGCGAACCGGCGGCAATCATCACCGGCATGATCGCCAGCCCGTCCAGACCATCGGTAAGATTTACGGCGTTGGCCGATCCTACGATGACCAGCATCGAAAAAGGCAGGAAAAACGATCCAAGCGGGATCAGTACCTCTTTGAAAACCGGCAACGCCAGTTGGGTACTAAGCGGATCGGGGTGAAAAACCGCCGCCCAGTATCCGGCAATCAACGCAACCAAAAGGCCGGCACCGAACCGGACACGGCCCGAGACGCCGCGCGCGCTGCCGCTGGAAACCTTGGCGTAGTCGTCGGCGAACCCGACAAGCCCAAAAGAAACGGTCACGAACAGCACCAGCCAGACATAGGGGTTGTCGAGCCGCGCCCAGATCACGGTCGAAAAGATCACCGCCCCCAGGATCAGCACGCCCCCCATCGTTGGCGTGCCCGCCTTGTCAAGAATGTGGCTTTCCGGCCCGTCCTCGCGGATCGGCTGGCCGTTGGATTGTCGGCGTTTCAACAAGTTGATCAATGGGCGGCCAAAGATGAAGCCGAATATCAGTGCTGTAAAAAACGCACCGCCCGAACGCAGGGTGATGAATTTGAACAGCCTTAGCGCCCCGATATCGCCTGAAAGCTCGCTGAGCATGTAGAGCATTAGGCCTGCTTCCCTCTTTTCATTTCGCATTCGCCTTGTCGAGTTTCAGAATGGCATCAACCACCAGCGAAGCGCGCGAACCTTTCGATCCTTTGACCATAACAACATCGCCCGCGTCCAGCAGTCGATGCGCGGTCGCGGCCAGCGCTTCGGCGGATTCATGCCATTCGCCGCGTTTGCCCACCGGCAGGGCGGCGTGAAGGTGGTGCATCAAAGGCCCCGCCAGATGCACCCGATCCACCGCCTGCATTGACGTCAACGAGGCAAGTGCGGCATGTCGCGCGGCGGCGTCCAGCCCCAGTTCCAGCATATCGGACAAAAAGGCGATGCGCCGTCCGGGGTGTATCCTGCCGATGCCATCAACAGGAGTTGCATTGGCCAGAACCTCGAAGGCCGCCGCCATCGAGGCCGGATTGGCATTGTAGGCGTCATCGATCAGTTCCAGACGCAGATTGGGCTCGACCGGGTCCAGCGCGATCCATTGGCGGGCCCCGCGCCCCGCCGGGGGATGCCAATTCGCAAGATCAAGCATCGCCAGGGCAATATCGGCGTCGACTTCGCCCACGACCGCCAACGCCGCCAATGCGTTCATCGCCAGATGCTGACCGGGTGCACCGACGCGAAACAGTGTGGTCTCACCGTCGATACTGGCCTGAACCGCCATCATTCCGATCTGGGCCTGCGCGCTGACCAGCCGGAAATCGGCGGTCTCAGCGGTGCCGAACCGGACGATCCGCGCCTTATGCGCAACGGCCTCGCCCGCCACAATGCCAAACGTTGCATCGTCGTCGTTCAGGATTGCGACGCCGTCGGAATCAAGCCCGGCGAATATCTCGGCCTTGGCGCGGGCAATGTCGCCGACGGATGCGAATGCCGCCATATGTGCCTCGGCCACCGTGGTGATTACGGCGACATGCGGGCGCACCAGTCCGGCAAGCGGGGCGATCTCGCCGGGATGGTTCATACCGATCTCGATCACGGCAAAATCGCTGTCAGACGGCATCCGCGCCAGGGTCAGGGGCACGCCCCAGTGGTTGTTGAGGCTCATTTCGGCCGCGTGCACCCGGCCCTGGGATTTCAGAACATGCGCCAGCATGTCCTTGGTCGAGGTCTTGCCGACCGAGCCGGTAATCGCGATCACCCGAGCAGCGCTGCGCGCCCGCGCCGCTGCACCCAACGCGCACAGCGCCGCCAGAACGTCGTCTACCACCAGCAGCGGCGCATCCGGCGCAACATCGTCCGGAAGGCGGGACACCAGGGCCGCCGCAGCACCATTTGCCAGCGCTGTCGCGACGAATTCGTGGCCGTCGCGTACATCCCTGAGCGCGACGAACAAGTCCCCGGCCTGCAAGGTGCGCGTATCGATCGAAATGCCGGCGGCGCGCCAGTCGCCCCTGGATGTTCCGCCGGTGGCGGCGGCGGCGGCGGCCGCGGTCCAGAGCACGCTCACAACCCGGTCCCGTCCAGCGCCGCAACCGCGATACTGGCGGCTTCGGTATCGTCGAACGCCAGAACGTCATCGCCGATGATCTGCCCGGTCTCATGTCCCTTGCCCGCAATCAGCAAAGCATCCCCCGGACCAAGCGCGTCGGCCCCGGCCAGGATCGCTTCGGCGCGGTCACCGATTTCCGAGGCATCGGGGCAGGCCGTCAATATCTCGGCACGAATCCGCCCCGGTTCTTCACTGCGCGGGTTGTCATCGGTCACGAACAGCACATCGGCATGGTCCCGCGCCGCAGCCCCCATCAGCGGGCGTTTGCCCCGGTCGCGATCACCCCCCGCGCCAAACACCACGATCAGGCGTCCCAGAACATGCGGACGCAGCGCCTTCAACGCCGTTTCCAGCGCCGCCGGCGTATGGGCATAATCGACAAAGACGCTGGCCCCGTTGGTGCGTGTCGCCGCCAGTTCCATGCGTCCGCGCACGGTGGCGAGTTTCGGCAATACGCTGAACACATCCGCCGCCCCGGCCCCGACCGAAATCGCCAGACCCGCCGCCAAAAGCATGTTCGCCGCCTGAAAACCGCCGATCAGGCCCAGACGCACAAGATGCGCTTCGGTCTCCCAGCCGAACCGCACGTCCTGCCCGGTGCCATCAAACCGCTGGCCCAACAGTCGCAGATCGGCGTTGTCGGCGCTGCCAACGCGAATGACCGGTTGCCCGCGCATTTCCGCGATGACCGCCATTTCGTCGCCGCGCGGATCGTCGGTATTGATCACTGCCGTTGCTCCGCGCGGCAGGACTCGGTCGAACAATCCGGCCTTTGCCGCGAAATAATCATCAAAATCAGCGTGATAATCCAGATGATCCTGTGTGAAATTCGTGAAACCCGCCGCGGCCAGCCGCACACCGTCCAGACGTTTCTGCGCCAACCCGTGCGAAGAGGCCTCCATCGCGGCGTGGGTGACTCCCTGCCCTGCAAGCCCGGCCAGCAAACGATGCAGCGTGATCGGTTCGGGCGTGGTATGCGAAAGCGGGGACGAAACCGCACCTTGGACCCCGGTCGTGCCGAAATTCACCGCACAATAATTCAGCGATTCCCAGATTTGCCGGGTAAAGCTGGCGACCGAGGTTTTGCCGTTGGTGCCAGTGACGGCAATCATGGTTTCGGGCTGCAGGGCGAACCACAGCGCCGCGGCCTTTGCCAGGGAAAGGCGCGGGTCCTCGGCCAAAACCAGCACCGCGTCGGACGCCCGCAATTCGGCTTTCGCCATGGTCGCGCCCACGCCGTCCGTCAGGATCGCGGCCGCGCCCATGCGGATCGCGTATTTGATAAACGCGCCGCCATGCACATTGACCCCCGGCAGCGCCGCAAAAAGATGCCCCGGCTTCACTTCACGGCTGTCGACGGAAAGACCGGTGATTTCGGGATTGCGCCCGCCTTGGCCGGACAGGCCAAGCGCGTTCAGGGCCTTTGATAGGGCAACTTCAGGTGCCATTTCCGCCCCTTGTCCGGCAGGATCAGTAATCCGAAAGCGTGTAGTTGATCGCGGCGGGCGGATCAATCGCGGGCCGCATGCCCAAAATCGGCGCAACCCGCCGGATGATCTCGGCCGCCACCGGGACGGCTGTCCAGCCTGCCGTTCGGCGCGGTTTGACGCCCGAGGTTTCCACCGGTTCGTCCAGAGTCACCACCAGAACGTATTTCGGTGCTTGCGCCGGAAAGATCGCGGCGAAGGTGGCGATGACCCGGTCCTTGTAATACCCGCCGCCGGGCTTTGGTTTATCGGCGGTGCCGGTTTTACCACCGACTTGATAGCCCGGAACTTCGGCCATAGACGCGGTGCCGCGCTGGACCACCTGGCGCAGCATGGAGCGCAGCGCCGCCGAGGTCTCGGTGCTGACGATCCGCGCGCCGGTCGGTGGGCGGGAACCGGTTTTCAGCAAGGTCGGCTGCACCGATGTTCCGCCATTGACCAAAGAGGCGTAGGCCGCCGCCAGATGCACCGGGCTCGCGGCCAGCCCGTGGCCATAGGATATCGTCATGGTCGAGATTTCGGACCATCGCTTGGGCAGTAACGGACGTGAATGCCGGGCCTCGGCCAGTTCCAGCGGCAGCGGCGAAAACAGGCCCAGATCGTCCAGAAATGCCTGTTGCCGACCACCACCGATTTCCAGCGCCAGATTTGCGCTGCCGATATTGGAGCTTTTGACGATCACGTCCGTCAGGCTGAGCTCGCGCCCGTAATCGTGAAAATCGCGGATGGTGTATTTGCCCCACTTCAGCGGGCCCCGGGTGGACACCATGGTATCGGGTGTCGCGAATCCACCGTCCAAGGCCAGCGCGGCGGTGAAAATCTTGAAGGTCGATCCAAGCTCGTAAAGCCCCTGCGCCGCACGGTTGAAAAGCGGGCTGTCTGCGGCATCGCCCTTGGTCAATGGCCGAGGCCGCGCGTTCGGATCAAAGTCGGGCAGCGAGACCAGCGCCAGCACTTCGCCGGATTTCACATCCATCAGCACCGCCGCCGCGCCCTTGGCCGCCAGCAGCTTCATGCCGCCACCCAGCACGCGGCGCATGGCCGTCTGCACCGTAAGATCGAGCGATAGCTGAAGCGGTTCCCCCTCGTTCGCCGGGTCGCGCAGGAAACTGTCGAACTGATGCTCGACCCCGGCCACGCCAATCACTTCGGCGGAATGGACACCTTCGCGGCCAAAACCGGCACCGCCCAGCACATGGGCCGCCAGATTACCGTTGGGATAAAGCCGCATTTCACGCGGGCCGAACAACAGGCCGGGTTCGCCGATGTCGTGGACCTGCTGGACCTGCTCGGGCGAGATTTTGCGGCGCAGCCAGATGAATTTGCGATTGGAATTGAACTCGCGCAGCAGTTTTTCCGCGTTGAGATCGGGAAAAATTCTGGCCAGATGCAACGCCGCCGTCTCTTTGTCGATCATCAGCGGGGGCTGGGCATACAGCGAGTTCGTGATCAGGTTCGTCGCAAGGATGGCCCCGTTTCGATCAATGATATCCGCGCGTTGCATTGAAATCGTGGTTGCATACCCATCGGCACGGGGTTCTTGCGGATTGCTGGCCGCCAGCATCGCCATGCGTACGCCGACCGCAACGAAGCCCGCCAGAAAAAACAGTGCCAGCACCAAAAGGCGGCTTTCGGCGCGAATGCGTTCGCGGTCGCGCATGTCTTCGTGGCGGATGCGCAGGTTTTCGGCCATGATCCGGTCGGGATCCTCGCCCTTATCGCGGGCCGAAATCACCGCGGCAAGGGGGCGAAGCGGCGTGCGGATCACTGGATACCCTCCGCGGCCGGCGGGGCGGTCTCGGCGGAAACGTCCACCGGAGCGCGCAATTCGTCGAATTCGAGACGCGGAAACGAGACCTGCTCGACTTCCCCGAAATGCTCGGGCGCCAGCGGCATCAATTGCAGGCGTTCAAAGTTCAGGTCCGACAATTCCCGCAGCCGTTCCGGGCGGTTCAGATACGCCCATTCCGCCCTGAGCACGCCAAGATCCTCGCGCGCCTGTCCCAGTTGGCGCTGCAATTTTTCGACCCGTTGCAGGGCCGCCTGAGTCGCGTAGTTTTCGTTATATGCCCACCAGGCAAGCCCGATCACCGCCAAAGCAGCCAGCGCGAAAAACACCGACCGCATCACGAAGCCGCCTGCAGTGCGATTTTCGGCAGGCCCAGGCCCGACTTTTTCGCGGCACTGGCCGGCGCGTCCAGCCGCTGCGCCAGCCGCAATTTCGCCGACCGCGCGCGCGGATTTGCGGCCAGTTCGGCGGGGTCGGCGACGATGGCCTTGCGCGACAGCCTTGCAAACGTCGGCACCTGAACCACCACTTCCGGGGCGAACCGATTGCCGCGCGGCCCGCTGCCGCTTCGGGCCTGAACAAAACGCTTCACGATCCGGTCTTCCAGCGAATGAAACGTCACAACGGCGAGTATCCCGCCGGGTTTCAACGCGTTTTCGGCGGCGACAAGCCCGTCGACCAGTTGTTTCAACTCGTCATTGACGGCGATGCGCAGAGCCTGAAACGACCGGGTTGCCGGATGCATCTGTCCGGGTTTGGCGCGGGGCAGACATGCCTCGATCACATCTGCAAGCTCCAGCGTCGTCGTCAGCGGATTTTGGTCGCGCATCTTGACGATCCGCCGGGCGATCCGGCGCGAAGCCCGCTCTTCACCGTATTGAAAAAGGATATCCGCCAGTGTGGCTTCGTCGGCGGTATTGACGATGTCGGCGGCGCTGGTGCCCTGTTGGCTCATCCGCATGTCCAGCGGGCCGTCCTGGGTAAACGAGAACCCGCGTTCGGCCCGATCGATCTGCATCGAGGAAACGCCGATATCCAGCACCACCCCGTCCAGTGCCAATGCGCCCGCCTGATCGGCCAGCATGTCCAACTGCCCGAATTCGCCCGCTATCAACAGCAACCGTTCGCCGTATTGCGCGGCCCAGCGTTCGGCGCGCACGAAGACCTCGGGGTCGCGATCGACGGCCAGCACCCGTGCCGCGCCCGCGTCGAGCAACGCGCGCGTATAGCCGCCAGCGCCAAAAGTGCCATCCAGCCAAACGCCGCTGACCGGTGCAATCGCGGCCATCAAAGGTTCAAGCAATACCGGGATATGCGCGGGCGCGTCGGAAGCGGAACCAGCTTTCTGCGCCATGAATTACCCCTGCGCGCCCGGTTCCAACAGTGTGAGCGGGTCGAAATCCGGGTCGAATTCTTCGGCCAGATCTTCGAAATGCGTGACACCGCTGCCATAGGCCTCCGGTTCCCAGATCTGGAAGGTATCGCCCGATGCGATGAACAGCGCCTCGTTGGCGATTCCGATCTTGTCGCGCAGTTTCTGCGACAGAACCAGCCGCCCGGTATCGTCGACCTGCATCTGGACCGCCTGTCCGGAAAACATCCGCTCCAGCAATCGCCGATTGCGCGAGCCGCGCGGAAGCCGGGCGATACGTTCGTCGACATCCGTCATCGCCGTGATGGAAAAACCTTCGAGAAAATTCCGCGATCCGTCCCCATAGACGATCACCAGATTTGGGTGCAGCCCGTCGGTCCATTCGGGGTCGTTTTCTTCCAGCACACGACGAAACGCGGCCGGGATCGATACCCTGCCCTTTGCATCCACCTTGTGGACGCTCTCGCCTCTGAACCGTCGTGCCACTGTCCGTCATGGCTCCTTGATCATTGCCTGGCCCTAAAACGGGATACGGCGGATCAAGCTGCTGCCACTGCTTGATCCGCCGATCTCGTCCCGTCTTCGGACCGGTCCGGCTGCGTTGCCACCTGGGGGGGTGTCTGCTCGCATACGCGCCGGATCTTGTTGGATGAAAAGCGGGTGCCTGTACGAAACCTGACTTGGGATTTCGGGGTCTTGCTGCCCTTTAACTTCCCGACTTTCATCGTGGCATCAGGGGTACTATGGGATTTTATGGAAAACAAGGGTTTTGAATGGGATACCTTGGATTTTTCCGCCAGACACTCGAAATTCCGCGTGGAAACAATCCAGTGAAAGCCGCCACATTAACCCCAAATTGTAGACATTGCCAATATTCGCACTAGATATTGCGGTTTTTGATCGGGCGACGCAAAATCCCATCAATTCCCACGACTTGCTCAATCTGTGGCGAACATACAGCGAACATCCCCGGATGCGTGCCAGGCATCGCTAGTTTGGTGATTCGCGAGCGAATTTTTCCGGCGGGAACAATTTGCGAACATGGCTTCCTTTCGCCGGGGCCGCTGGTTAAGTTGCCGCCATGACCAAGGATCCCGACATGCCCACAGACGCGCCGCCAACGCCAAGCCTGTCCGCGCAGGCGCTGGCCGCCCGTCCCGCCCCGTATCTGGCCGATCTGAATCCGGCCCAGCGCGCCGCGGTTCAGGCGCTGGACGGGCCGGTCCTGATGCTGGCCGGTGCCGGAACCGGCAAGACCAAGGCGCTGACGACCCGGATCGCGCATCTGCTGAATACCGGCCGCGCCCGGCCGAACGAAATTCTGGCGGTGACCTTCACCAACAAGGCCGCGCGCGAGATGAAAAAACGGGTGGGCAGCCTGCTGGGCGAGACCGTCGAGGGGATGCCGTGGCTTGGCACGTTCCATGCGCTCTGCGCCAAGATACTGCGCCGCCATGCGGAACTTGCCGGGCTGAAGTTGAACTTCACCATCCTCGATACCGACGACCAGATCCGCCTTTTGAAACAACTGATCGTTGCCGCGAATATCGACGACAAGCGCTGGCCTGCACGCCTGCTGGCGCATCTGATCGACAACTGGAAAAACCGGGCGCTGACGCCGGAACAGGTACCGGTCGCGGACGCCGCCGCCTACGACAATCGCGGCGTCGAGATTTATGCGCAATATCAGGAGCGCCTGAAAACCCTGAATGCGGTCGATTTCGGCGATCTGCTGCTGCTCGTGGTCGAGATTTTTCGCAACCACGCGGACGTTCTGGCGCAATACCAGCGTTGGTTCCGGTACATTTTGGTCGACGAATATCAGGACACCAACGTCGCACAGTATCTGTGGCTGCGGCTTTTGGCGGCCGAACACCACAATATTTGCTGCGTGGGTGACGACGACCAGTCGATCTATGGCTGGCGCGGGGCCGAGGTGGGAAACATCCTGCGGTTCGAGGCGGATTTTCCGGGCGCGGAAGTGGTGCGCCTGGAGCAGAACTATCGCTCGACCGGGCATATACTGGCCGCCGCCTCGGGCGTGATTGCCGCCAACGAGGACCGGCTGGGCAAAACGTTGTGGACGGCAGCGAACGAGGGCGAAAAGCTGCGCCTGATCGGCCATTGGGACGGCGAGGAAGAGGCGCGCTGGATCGGCGAGGAAATCGAGGCGATGCAGCAGGGAACGCGCGGCCTTGCACCGAAATCGCTGGAATCCATGGCCATCCTCGTCCGCGCCAGCCACCAGATGCGCGCGTTCGAGGACCGGTTCCTGACCATCGGCCTGCCCTACCGGGTGATCGGGGGGCCGCGCTTTTACGAGCGGCTCGAAATTCGCGACGCCATGGCCTATTTTCGGCTGGTGGTCAGCCCCGACGACGATCTGGCGTTCGAGCGGATCATCAACACCCCCAAACGCGGGCTGGGCGACAAGGCCGTCCAGCAGATCTCGGTGGCCGCGCGGCAAAACGGGGTCGGGCTGCTCGACGGGCTGCGGATCGCGCTGGCCGAGGGGGCGCTGGGCGCGCGATATCGCAAGGCCGCGCTTCTGTTTGCAGAAAACCTGCACCGTTGGTCCGCGACAATGCGCAACGGCACCAATCACATCGAACTGGCCGAAATCATTCTGGAGGAAAGCGGCTATACGGATCACTGGAAGGCCGACAAGACGCCCGAAGCACCGGGGCGTCTGGAGAATCTCAAGGAACTGGTCAAGGCGCTGGAGGGGTTTGAAAACCTGCAAGGGTTTCTGGAACATGTCAGTCTGATCATGGATAACGAGGCGGAGGATGCGACCGAAAAGGTATCGGTCATGACACTGCATGCCGCCAAGGGTCTGGAATATCCGGTCATTTTCTTGCCCGGATGGGAGGACGGGCTGTTCCCGTCCCAGCGCAGCATGGACGAAACCGGGCTGAAGGGACTGGAGGAAGAACGCCGCCTCGCCTATGTCGGCATCACCCGCGCCGAGCAAATCTGCACCGTCTCATTCGCCGCCAACCGTCGGGTATATGGCCAGTGGCAATCGGCACTGCCGTCGCGATTCATCGACGAATTACCGGCCGATCACGTCGAAGTCCTGACCCCGCCGGGCCTCTACGGCGGCGGTTTCGGCGCGGCGGCCAGCGGCATGACCGGCGGCTCGGACCTTCACGTTCGGGCCGAGCGCGCGGACGTTTATAATTCCCCGGGCTGGAGGCGCATGACCGCCCGCAGCCGCCAGCGCGGCCTGTCGCAACCGCACGAAGGCGGTGGCGTGGTGATCGACCTTGCAGCGGTATCGGGCTTTGGTCTTGGCGACCGGGTGTTTCACCAGAAATTCGGCTATGGCGCGATCACCGAAATCGAGGGCGAAAAACTGTCGATCGCCTTTGAAAAGGCTGGCGTGAAAAAGGTCGTGGCCAGTTTCGTGACGCCAGCGGACGCGGTGCCTTTCTAGGGGTTCGATTCCCGTGGTTCGATCGACCGGAATTTTACCTCATGGATCAAATGATCACGATATTCCAGTTGTTTGGGTGAAATCTGTGGCGTTTGCCGGGGGCAATCATATCACAGGCCCGAATACCCGAACCACGTCACGTGGCTTGTTTCGGCCTTGAATCCGGCGTTCAAGACCATCCGATTGCGCGGGATCAAGGGTGCCAGCCCGCCACGCATCACCGGTTCGCACCGCGGCCCGTCGATGCGCGGCTCTGTGGCTGTCCGGGATGAGGTCCGCCGGGAAGCCCGACCTGTTCGGTCGGGAAAGGTCGGTCTTTGGGTCGGTTGATATCGAATGTCGCGTTCGATCCGCCAGCGCCGCCGCGACCCTCAAAAAAACGGCGGTGCGGGGAGGTTCGCATCGCCGTTTTAGTTCGCGAAAACCGCAAATTGGGTAGGTTTCCGGCGATAAGGAGTCGGTCAGCGCGTCGCTTGCCTTGCAGATTCGCGCGCGACCCGGTCGATTTCCGAGCGCGAGATCCCCAGATCCGCAAGACAGCGGTTCGACTGGGCCCTAAGCTCGTTGCGGGTGTGCAGGAAGATGGACCGGCGTTTCCGGGCCAGCCAAAGCGATGCGACCGTGTGGCGGAACCCACCGGTCAGGTTGGGAAATGGGGTGGGTCTGATCGCGATATAGGCCATCGTCGGGCATCCTTGACTTCGTGTTTTGCTGTTGGCGCATAGCTATACCGATTGCCGCCCGCGACAATCCGGGATTTGGGTATTGCCGCCATGCGTTCAGCGCATGGCATGGTGGTGGTCAGTCGGTCTCGACCGGGCAGGCGGCGCGATTCTGAATTTCGGGTGCGATATCGGCTGCATTGGGGCAAAACGCCTGAAATCCGCCGGTGCGAAAGTCGGAAATTGCCTGCTGCCCGGCCGCGGACACCAGCCAGTCGGAGAACTCCCGTGCAAGCGCCACTTTGGCATGCGGATGCCGCGCGGGATTCACCAGAATGATACCGTAGGGGTTGAACAACTCCGGATCGCCCGAAAATAGCCGCCTGAGCCCGCCCTTGTTGCCGAACGTGATCCAGGTACCCCGGTCCGTCAGAACATAGGCATCCTTGTCGCGCGCCAGATTGAGCGTCGCGCCCATGCCGGAACCGGTTTCCAGATACCAGTCGCCAGCCGGATCTATGCCCGCCGCCGCCCACAATTCGCGTTCCTTCTTGTGGGTGCCGCTGTCGTCGCCGCGCGAGGCAAAAAGCTGGCCCGACGCCGCAATCGCCGCCATTGCCTGTGTTGCGGTCGCTGTCTGCGCCAGTCCCGCCGGATCATCGGCGGGCCCGATCAGAATGAAATCGTTATACATGACATCGCGGCGCTCGATCCCGTGACCTTCGGCGACAAACGCGTCCTCGCTGGGGCGGTGATGCACCAGCAGGGCGTCGGCATCGCCATTTCGGGCGATGCGCAAGGCCTGACCGGTACCGACCGCGACGACCCGGACCCCAATGCCGGAACGCCGGGTGAAAACGGGCAATATCGCGTCCAGCAGGCCGGAATTCTGCGTTGACGTGGTCGAGGCCAGAATGATGTATCGGTCCGCCGCTTCGCCGCCGCCCGGGAACAGTAGTATCGCCAGCAGCAACAGGTGTTTCACAGTTCACCCCTCAGATAGCGTTCGGCGGCCGGGGTGGCGGGGTGTTCAAAAAAAGTATCGGCATCGGCCTGTTCGACCAGTTGCCCGTGGTCGAAAAACAGAACATCATCCGCCAGCCGCCGGGCCTGGGCCACATCATGCGTGGACAAAAGAACCTTGGTGCCTTCGTCTGAGATCCGGCGCAGGCTCTGTTCCAGTTCCAGCGTCGAAGCCGGGTCCAGATTGGCGGCGGGTTCGTCCAGCAACACCGCGCGCGGCTCTGTAACGGTCGCACGCGCCAGCGCCAGACGTTTGCGTTCGCCGCCCGACAGGGCCGCCGCCGGTTTGCCCGCGTCCCCATGCAGGCGCGCGGCCCGCAGGGCCCGGTCCAGCAAACGCGCGCGCTCGGCACGCGGCAGGTTCTGCGCGAACAGCGGAAAGGCAATGTTTCCCGCAACCGAGCGACGCATGACCGGCGTCGTCTGGAATACGAAACCACGTTTCGCCCGCGATTGCGACGCCGCGACCCCGTCCCAGTGAACGCCCCCGCGCATTTGGGGCAGCAATCCGTGCGCCGCGCCAAGAAACAGGCTTTTCCCGGCCCCGTTCGGCCCCATGATCACGGTAATGCCGGGGCTCTGCACAACCGCGCTGACCGGGCCGAACAGCGTCTGCCCGCCAACCGCCAGCATCACATTTTCAAACGCGATGACCGGCGCGCTCATCGCGTCAACTCGTAGCGGCGGCCAAAGCGGGCGATGAAGTGAATGGCGCTGTTGATCGCAAGCGCGATCAGCAGCAGAATTACCCCCAGCGCCAGCGCCAGTTCCAGATTGCCCTTGGAGGTTTCCAGCGCAATCGTGGTGGTCATCACGCGGGTGACCCCGTTGATGTTGCCGCCCACGATCAGCACTGCCCCCACCTCGGCCAGCGCCCGCCCGATTCCCGCAAGCAGCGCCGTCACGACTCCGAAACGCGCGTCCCAGATCAGCGTCGTCAGCTTCAGCCACGGCCCGGCATCGACCGACAGCAGCAGCGCATCGTAATCTCGCCTGAGCGGCAGCACCGCCTCGCGCGTCAACGCCAGAATGATCGGCGTGATCAGGATGGTCTGCGCAACGACCATGGCCGCAGGGGTGAACAGGATGCCGAATTGCCCCAGCGGGCCCGCGCGGCTGAGCATCAGATAGACCAACAGGCCCACCACCACCGGCGGCAACGCCAGCAGCGAGGTCGACACCACCACCACCAGCCCCCGGAAAGGAAACGACCAGATCGCCAGCGCCGCACCGGCCGGAATCGCAATCAACGCCGCCAGAACGCTGGCGGTCAGGCTTACGAAAAGCGAAAGACCCACGATTTGCAACAGCGCCGGGTCACGCCCTGCCATCAACAGCCAGGCCTCGGTCAGCGTTTCCATGAAATCCCCGTATCAGGACGGCTTGCCCTTGTTCTTGGTCGCGATTTACACAATGTAAAGACGCAGCCCTGTCAAGGGCAATTGCGCAAGTAAGGGGTGCGGTGACATGACTGTGACAAACGCGGAAATTCTGGCCGCACTCGGGCAGGTGCTCTTGCCCGGCGGTGGCGATGTCGTCTCGGCCGATCTGGTCCGGGCGCTTGAAATCAACGACGCGAACGTGCGGTTCGTGCTGGAAATCGCCCCTGACCAGGGCGCGGCGATGGCGCCGGTGCGCGATGCCGCCGAGGCGGCGGTTGCCGGTCTTGAAGGGGTCAGGAATGTCTCGGTGGTGTTGACCGCGCATTCTGCCCCCGAAAAGAAACCGGCTCCCCCCGACCTCAAGATCGGACGTCACGCCACACCGCAGGCCGCACCCATGGCCATTCCGGGCGTCGAGCGGATCGTCGCCATTGCCTCGGGAAAGGGTGGCGTCGGGAAATCGACGGTCACCAGCAATCTTGCAGTCGCATTGGCGCGGCAGGGTCGGCGGGTCGGATTGCTGGACGCGGACATCTATGGCCCCTCGCAGCACCGGATGATGGGGTTGGCGGACCGCCCCGCGTCACCCGACGGCAAGGAAATCCTGCCGCTGGTTTCCCACGGGGTAACCTTCATGTCGATGGGGCTGATGCTGAAAGAGGACGAGGCCGTGATCTGGCGCGGGCCGATGCTGATGGGGGCGTTGCAGCAATTGCTGGGTCAGGTGCGGTGGGGTGATCTGGATATCCTGTTGATCGATCTGCCACCGGGCACGGGCGATGTGCAGTTGACGCTGGCGCAAAAGGCCAAGGTCACCGGTGCCATCGTCGTATCGACGCCCCAGGACATCGCGCTGTTGGATGCCCGCAAAGCGCTGAACATGTTCGCCAAGACCAACACCCCGGTGCTGGGTATGATCGAGAACATGTCGGCCTATATCTGCCCGAATTGCGGGCACGCGGACCACTTGTTCGGTCACGGAGGCGCACGGGCCGAGGCCGAGCGGCTGGGAATTCCGTTTCTTGGCGAAATTCCCCTGGACATCGAGATACGGCGCGCCGCGGACGATGGTGCGCCGGTCGCATTGCGCGACAGCGACCTGGCCGGGTGTTATGCCACGATGGCGTCCGACATGATTGCCGCCGGGAACGCCTGAGGGCGGACCGCCACATCGGTTCCGGTCGGCAAGCGGCCCTGACAAGACTGCGCAGGCGGGCCTTGTCCCCGATAAACACAGAGCCACGCATCGACGGGCCGTGGTGCGGTGAACTGTAGCCCGTGACGGCCACTTTATTCCGGCAAAACCTGCGCGGCCCAAATAGGTAGTGCCTTCCTCAGCAAATCGCCGTGCCGGGGGGCGGCCCGGCGATGCGCGGCGGGCTTGCGCCCTTGATCCCGCGCAATCGGCTGGTCTTGCGTGCCGGACACAAGGCCGATACCCGCCACGCGATCGGGTTCGGTTATTCGGGCCGTCGGCATTATGGCACTGGCCTCATTCCAAAATTCCGGCAAATTTGGCGACAGGGATGCGGAAAAGCATTCCGCAGACCGGGTTCTCAAACCCAAATCCGTCCCATCGCGTCCGCGTGGATTTTCAAGTCCCGGCGGCATGCGGTTCCCGGCGGCGGGACCCTCGGCAGCGGACGATCTCTCTGCGATCTGGCTACCGGGAAAACGCGCGGATACGCGCCAGCAGGGAGGCATCCACGACAACCCCGTCGCGGTCGATCCGTGCGCGGTTGCCCGTGCGGCGGGCACCCGGCAGACGCGCCCCTTCCTGCGATGTGATGGCGTCGGCCAACGCCCGTGTCTGTGCAAGAAACGCCGCCCCGGCAAAGGCGGCCGGATCAAAGGCCACGAAACACTGGCCGGTTTTTGGCGGCCCGCCCTTGTCGCCGGAAAACGGGCTGGCATCGCGGCTGAGGACCGCGCCGGCCAGACACGATGCCAGCACCTCGACCGTCAAGCCGACACCAAATCCCTTTTGCCCACCCGCCGGGGCCATCGATCCCTTCAGCGCGGCTGCTGCATCGGTGGTGACATTGCCCTCGCTGTCAAAGGCCCAGCCTGCCTCGATCGGTTCGCCTTCCCGCGCGCGCAACATGATCTCGGATTTTGCGATCGCGCTGGCGGATTGGTCGATCACCAGCAACGCGCCGCCTTCGCCATCGGGCACCGCCAGCGAAAAGGGGTTGGTGCCGATCACCGGCTGCCGTCCGCCCGTCGGTGCGATAGACGCCGGTGCGTGCGTGAAACACAGCCCCAGCAGGCCATCCTCGGCCAACCGCTCGGCATGATGGCCCAGCACCCCGCAATTATAGGAATTGTGCAGGCTCAGTGCCGCGACCCCGTTGGTGCGGGCCGCATCGGTAAAGGCATCCCAACCCGCGTCGATCGCCGGATGGGCAAACCCGCATCCGGCATCGACGTGGACCGAACCGGCGGCGGGTCTGGAAATCTTTGGCACCGCGTTGCCGTCCACTTTGCCGCAGGCGACGTGCCCGGCATAGATCGGCACGTACATCAGGCCATGGCTGCGGATACCGTCGCGCTCGGCCCGGACGGTGGAACGGGCCACGGAGGCCGCGTTCGTTGCATTTGCGCCCGCACCCGCCAGCGCTGCCTGCGCCAGAGCGCCGACTTCGTTCAGTGTCAGATTTTCCGTCATGTCCGTCCGCCCCGTTTGTTCAGTCGTTGTCGGTCAGGCCCGCGCCCGCGCCCTGCAGCGAGGTCGCGCTTTCCGGCACATAGGTTTTCCGCGCCAGCGCCGTGATTTCCGCCCAGATTGCTTTGTTCACTTCGACTCCGCCGATGGGCACCACCGGACGGTCGCGCACCCCTTCGCGCATGTTGCAGCCCAGGGTTGCCGCCGCCGAAAGGTCGTCGGTCGACCCCTTTATTCCGCCCGCCGCGCTGATTTCAACCGCCTGCCCACCGTCGAATTCCAGTCGCATATCGGCCAGAGACGCAACCGCAGTACTGCCCGCCAGCCCGACCAGCAGCAAGGGCGCGTCGATGTCAGACACCCGAACCTTCGTGCGCCCACCCCCGGCAATCAGCAGGTCGACGACCGAAGGCCCCACGCTGGCAACCGGCGTCGCCGCAAACGTGATCGCATTTCGGGCAAAGGTGCATTCCGGGCGCGGCCTGTAGCCTGCAGCCAGCGCTGCCAGGGCGGCGCCGGTGCCGTCCCGGTCGTTCGCACACAGCCACGCGGCGGCGGCGGCGACATCCTCGGCCAACCCGAACGGAAATCCAGCGCCCCGCCCGGCCTTGCGCAGGGTCATTTCGATCTCGTTCAGCGAACAGCGCATCAGTTCACCTCCAGCACGGGCAGCCACCAGTCGTCGGCATCTTCCGCGTCGATATCATCGAACACCGGGGCGCCCTGATACATGTTGATCCGGGTCCAGAGTTCGGATTTCGGGTCGAATTTCGACGCCCCGAACTGCGCCAGCTTGAACCTCAGCATGTCGATCGGCAGGCAGTCAGCAGCGATCAGGTTGTCGCGGATTTCGCTGTAGGGATGCGCGACCGATGCCTGAATGCGCCGCGCGGCGTGGCGGTGTTCAGGATGGCCCAGCAGGAATTCCGCCACCGATTGACCGCCGTTGCAGGATTCAAGGTCACTGGCAAGCGCGCGAACCTGTCGCGCGATATCAAGAGGCGATTCCCGGTCGGCACCGTCTTCGTCGAACCGGTTGCCGAACCGGGGTTCCAGCTTGGTCTCCGACACGTACCAGAAACGCGCGGTCGCGGCGGGTTCGGTAAAATCGACCGCGATTGCCCAGTCGAAATTCTGCGCGATGATCGCCGCCAGAAATCCCAATGTCATCGCCGGGTCAAGCACCGGTCCCGGCTCGCTGGCCTGCCCGGCCGCCAGATCGTCGATCAGATCGCCGTGGGGTTCCAGCACCAGCGCGACGATCAGTTCCTGACACTCTTCGCTGAAAGGCGCGCCCGCCGCGACCAGCCGCGCCCAGGGCCGGTCGCCGCCCAACCATTCCGGCGTTGCCATGGCCTGCACTTTGGGCCATTCGCGTCTGAGCACCTCGATCCGGGTCATCTGGCGCGCATCCGCGACATTCCACTGTTCCAGATGCCGGGCGACCCGCGCCATCAATTCGGTGATCCGCGCGATCATGGCCGGATCGACGCGCGCCACGTCGCAGACCCGCGCCAGCGCGGTTTCGCGCACCACTGCCCAGTTGTTCAGCAAGAGCGGATGATTGACCAGAAACGGCGCCATGCCCAGACCGGTCGAATTGCCGATCCCCAGCGCCCGCCGGGTTTCGTGTTTCAGCGGCACGAATTTTCGCGGATCACGCGCGCGCGCAACGTGTTCGACCAGATCAAGCGTAAAGCCCCGGATCAGCCAAACATTCAGCAATTCCACCTGAAACGACCCACGCATCGCCGGGCGCTGTGCGATCCGCGCCCGGTCGGCGAAGCCGAACTTGCCGTTGCCATAAACGGCCGTGGTGCGCATCAGGTAACCGACGCTGGCCACCAGATCGGGGTCCGGCTGGCGGCCGTGTGACAGGCAGTCGACGACGTGCCCGAAAAACCGGACCGATTTGTTGGCCCGCGAAATCGACAATTCGCTGGCCTCGTAGCGGCCTGCCTCCTGTTTCGGGACATTGGCCCCGATCCGCGCGATTTCCGCCGCGTCGGGCACCCCGTCATAGAGCGCAAAGGCGGCATCCCAGGCCTCGGCAATCACCCGGTCGCTGCGGTCGGCATCGGCAAGCGCCTGCGAAAACGCAATCAGCGAATAGGTATCGCCACCCAGATCGACCGAATAGACGGCGTGCCCATAGCCGTTTTCGTCCATTTCCCAGACCGCGCGTCTGACCTGCGCCTTTTCCCGGTTCAACCGCCGGATCAGGCTGCGCATGAAGCTCAACCGGGTGGGGAACGACGCGCCCATGCGGGAAAGTCGCATGACGGTTTCCGGCGGACGCAACGCGCCTTTCGCGCGTTTTCCGGTTCCGGGTTCTTCGGCAGGCGTCATGGTTTGGGCTCAAAGGACGTTTCGTAAAACCGCAGCCAGTTGCCACCCATGATGGCCGCAACCTCGTCGTCACCAAACCCGGCGCGGCTTAGCGCGGATTCGATATTGCCAAAGTCGCGGTTGTCGCGAAACCAGTCGGGTTGGTCGGGGAATCCGGCATTGCCGGCCGAACCCTCGCCGTAATCCAGCGTCTTGGTCCAGCGTCCGTTGCGCATCCAGGTGACGATGCTGTCAGGTTGGTCCTGACACAGATCGGTGCCGATTCCGAGGTTTTGCGCCCCCATCAGGTCGGCGGTGCGGGCGATGGCCTCGGCAAAGCTGTCCACCGTGCAATCGCTGCCATCTTTCAGATGGTGCGGATACAGCGAAAAGCCCAGCATCCCGCCGCTTTCACCCAGCGCTTTCAGCACTTCGTCGGACTTGTTCCTCAGGGCGGGGTGCCAGAATTTCGGGTTGGCATGGGTGATGGCGATGGGGCGTTCGGAAATCTCCATCGCCTCCAACGTCGAGCGATCCGCCGAATGGCTCATGTCGATCACCATTCCGACGCGGTTCATCTCGCGGATCACCTCGCGGCCCATGCGGGTGACGCCGTTATCCTCGGCCTCATAGCACCCGGTCGCCAGCAGCGACTGGTTGTTATAGGTCAATTGCATGAACCGTGCGCCAAGGCCGTGCCAGACCTCGACCAGCCCGATATCGTCCTCGATGGGGCTGGGGTTCTGAAAGCCAAAGAAGATCGCCGTTCGCCCGGTTTCCTGAGCGCAGCGCACATCGCTGGCCGATTTGCCGTGGAAAATCAGGTCGGGGTACTGCTCGAAATACCGGTTGAACATTTCCACGTTCAGCACGGTTTCGCGAAAATTCTCGTGATAGGCGATGGTGATATGTACCGCATCGACGCCGCCTTCACGCATCTGGCGGAAAATCTTTTCCGACCAGTTGGCGTATTGCAGATTGTCGATGCGCGGCGGTTTCATTCCGGGTCTCCGGCGCGAATATAGGCGGTTTTGACCTGCGTGTAGAATTCCGCCGCCGAGCGACCCTGTTCGCGTGGCCCGGAACTGGAATTTTTCCGCCCGCCGAACGGCACGTGGTAATCCGTGCCAGCCGTCGGCAGGTTCACGGTCACACAGCCGGTTTCGATGTTGCGGCGGAAATGGGTGGCGCGCGCGAGCGAGTTCGTGAAGATGCCGCCAACCAGCCCGAATTCGGTATCATTCGCAATCGCCAGACCCTGTTCGTAGCTGTCGATCTTTTGCACGGCGGCAACGGGTGCAAACATTTCCTCGCGGTTGAGCGCCATGTCGTTGGTCGTGCCAACCAGAAGGCCCGGCGACATGTAATGACCCTCGTGTTCCAGCGTCAGCCTTTCGCCGCCGGTGGCGATTTCCGCGCCATCCTTGCGGGCTTTCGCGATCCAGCCAAGATTTTCGTCAAGCTGCCCCGCGCTGACGACCGGGCCCATTTGGGTGCCTTCGTGCAAAGCGTGGCCGATCTTGATTGCCTCGAGCGCGGTCATCAGCCTGGCGACAAACGTGTCGTGCACCGATTTGTGGACCAGCAGGCGCGAACTTGCCGTGCATTTCTGCCCGGTGCCCGAGTAACCGCCCGCAACCGCCCCCGCCACCGCAAGATCGAGGTCGCAATCATCCATGACCAGCAACGCGTTTTTCGACCCCAGTTCGAGCTGATATTTCGTGAGATTCGCCGAAGCCGCCGCCGCCACCTGTTTTCCGACGCCCAGCGACCCGGTGAAGGTCACCCCGGAAATGCCGGGATGTCCTGACAGCGCGTTGCCGATCTTGCCCCCCGATCCCATCAGCAACTGAAAAGTCCCCGCAGGCATTCCGGCGCGCGAGAGGATTTCGGCGAGCGCATGGGCCGAAGCCGGGGTCTGATTGGCGGGTTTCCAGATCACCGCGTTGCCATAGGCCAGCGCAGGAGCGATTTTCCACGCGGCGGTCGCGGTCGGAAAGTTCCACGGGGAAATCACCGCGATCACGCCCATCGGTTCGCGGCGGATGTCGATCTCGATGTCCGGGCGGACGCTGTCGGCATTTTCGCCAAGCTGGCGCAGCACCTCGGCGGCGTAATAGGTGAAAAACTGCCCGGCGCGATAAACCTCGCCCTTGCCTTCGGCCCGAGGCTTGCCCTCTTCACGGCTGAGCAGGGTGCCCAATTCGTCGGCCCGCGCCATCAGTTCCTGCCCGACGAAATCCAGCGCAGCTTGCCGCGCCTCCAGCCCGGTTGCACCCCAGAGCCTTTGCGCGGACCGCCCCGCCGCCACCGCGTCGTCCAATTGCGCAGCGTCCGCCTGCGCAAATGCGCCGATCACATCGCTCACGTCGCTGGGGTTGATGTTTTCGACGGTGGCCGCGCCTGCCGTCCAATCACCGTCGATCAAGTTTTTGAATTCCGTCGCCATTTTTCCCTCCGCTGGTCGTGCCACTGTGCAACGCCTGCCCAGGTTAAATCAAACGCATATTTCTGTTGCATATTTCAATTTAATTGAAATAATGTCGCAATGTTGAAGCTGGAGAACCTGCGCACTTTCGTCACCGTGGCCAATGCGGGCAATATCGCCGGTGCGGCGGCGGTTCTCGGACGGACGCCTTCGGCGGTTTCCATGGCGCTCAAGGCGTTGGAAACCGAAATCGGCGGCGCGTTGTTTGAAACCGACCGCAAGAATGTGTTGACAGCGCTCGGGCAATACACGCGGGAGGTAGGCCGCACGCAAATCGCCGGCTACGACGGCGCGGTCCGCGGTATCCGGGCCTTCGCCGACAATGCGATCGGCCGCTTGTCGGTCGCAATGGTGCCGTCGGTCGCAACCAACCTGATTCCCGACATCCTGCCGGAATTTCTGGCCAACCGACCGGGGGTCGACGTCGAAATGCTGGACGCCGACAGCCGCGCCGTCGCCGCTTTGGTGGATGCGGGACAATGCGAGCTTGGCATTGCCGGCATGCCAGCCAATGCCGCGCGCGTCGAATTCACGCCGCTGTTCGCCGACCGTTTCCGGGTAGTATTCGAGGCAAATTCGGCCCTGGGCGATTTCAGTCGCGCGCTGACATGGAAAGACCTTCGCGCCGAGCGGTTCATCCGCAACGAGGCCGCCGACCGTATCGATCTGCCCGAACTGCGCCAGCAGTATTTCGAGGCCAAGCTGGTCGTGCGCAATGTCAGCTCGCTGCTGGCACTGGTGGCGACCGGCATGGGGGTCACCCTGTTGCCCGCGCTGGCAACTTCGCGACTGCCCGAAGGGGTCGCCGCGCGGGATGTCGATTTTCGCGGGGCCGAACGGATCGTCGGACTGATCACGCGGCAAGGCCCCGCCGCCAGCCCGGTCGCAACGGCCTTCGCGGCCCACATCAGGGCATCAATTCCGAAACGCGCCGCCAGACTGGGACTGGTTGCAATAACGGACCAGGCGCCCAGCAAAAGGTGAAGCAAGGCTTTTGAAAAAGCCTTGGCCAGAGTTTTTAAAACTCTGGCCCAAACTTTCCGGAAAGTTTGTTTTTCGCCACATAAGCCGCCCGGGTGGCAGCCAGAGTTTTCGCAAAACTCTGGCCCAAACTCTTGCAAGAGTTTGGGCCGCGCGAGGCACCGCGACCGGTTTGTTTTGGGCGGTCGGTACTTTGGAGGGCAACGACCGGAACACCAGTATCAACCATCAATCA
>CAZRLO010000002.1:0-21257 GCA_964600965.1 uncultured Rhodobacter sp. | reverse complement strand
TTCAGCGTGGCCTTTTTCACGCGAAATGCGTGCCTTCAGCGTGGCCTTTTTCACGCGAAATGCGTGCCTTCGGCGTGGCATTTTTCACGCGAAATGCGTGCCTTCGGCACGACAGATGTCACTTTTGCATCGCCCTGTACCAATGACAAAATTGGTTTTTCCGCTGACCGTTTGCCATGGCGCGCAGCCGTGCGCGCTCGCCGATGCTTGCACGCTGGCCTCTTGCCCCGGTTTGATGGTGTTGCGGATGTTTTGACCCGGGCGCGTGCCATCTGGTGTTTCAGCGGATGTAGACCGCGCCGTCGCGAATTTCTGTCGGGATCGGGCTTAACGCGCATCCCAAGCCCTCGCCTGCGGTTCCCACACCGTCCCGCGAACGGAAGACCGCACCATGGTTGGTGCACGCCAGATGCGCGCCATCGGCAGTATGCAATCGATCGCTTCGGTGGTTCAGCGGCAAATACTGGTGCGGACACGCATTGACATAGGCCCGTACCGCGCCGGCGGCCCACAACGCCAGCACCCCAAAACCGCCCGCGTCTATTGCCAGAACACCGGATTCCGGGACCGCGTCAAGGTCGCACAAAATGGTGCCGGGATCGGGTGCGTCCGGGAAATCCCGCCAATCCAGCGTCATGCAGCCGTATCGGGAATGACGCCGCGTTCGATCTGGTCGCGTTCGATCGATTCAAAGAGCGCCTTGAAATTGCCCTCGCCGAACCCGTCGTCACCCTTGCGCTGGATGAACTCGAAAAAGATCGGACCGATCACGGTTTTCGAGAAGATCTGCAGCAGAATGCGGGTTTCGCCGCCGTCGACCACGCCCTCGCCATCGATCAGGATGCCGTGTTTCGCCAGTTTCCCGATCGGCTCTTCATGGCCCGAAACCCGATTTTGGCTCATCTTGTAATACATGGCCGGCGGCGGCGGCATGAATTCCAGCCCGTTTTCGCCAATCGCATCTGTCGCGGCATAGATGTCGTTCGACCCGACGGCGATATGCTGAATGCCTTCGCCGTTATATTCGCGCAGGTATTCCTCGATCTGGCTGTTGTCATCGGCGCTTTCGTTGATCGGAATGCGGATACGCCCACAGGCCGACGTCAGAGCCCGCGAGGTCAACCCTGTCGCCTTGCCCTTGATGTCGAAAAACCGGATCTCCCGGAAATTGAAGATGTCCGCGTAGAACCCGAACCACTTGTCCATGTTGCCGCGTTTGACGTTGTGCGTGAGGTGGTCGAGATAGTAGAAACCAACCCCTTCAGGCTTTTCGCTTTCTGCACCCACGAATTCGTATTCGGCGGCATAGGGTGACCCCTTGGCCCCATAGGAATCGACGAAATAGATCAGGCTGCCACCGATACCGCGAATGGCGGGGACGTTCAGTACCTTGTCGTCGGCGTCATAAGGCTCGGCGCCCAGCGACACCGCGCGTTGATACGCATGATCGGCATCCACCACGCGCCAGGCCATCGATGGCGCGCAGGGGCCGTGTTCGGCAACAAATCGGGTGCCCATCGTGTCCGGCGCGGCATTCACCACATAGGTGATATCGCCCTGCTGCCACAATTCGATGGCCCGGGTCCTGTGGGTGGCGGTTTTCACATAGCCCATCCGGGCGAACAGATCCCGCAAGGCCCGGGGATCGGGATGCGAGAATTCCACGAATTCCATGCCGTCCGTGCCAGCCGGATTGTCGGCGCTGATCGTCGCGGCGGCGGCGTTATGCGGAAACGGTCCCATTGGACACCCCTTTCAGTGATCTGGTCCGCCCCATATGCACCCTACGGCACGCAAAGTGTGCGCATTCTTACGCACATTTTGGCACGATATTGCGGAATTATTTCAAATATGTTTAGATATTCGCAGGAAACAAGCACGATGATGTTGGATCGCACCGATTCTGCCCTTCTGATGGCCTTGCAGCACGATGCCCGCCTGACCGCACAGGAGCTGGGGGACATTCTGAACCTGTCTGCCAGCCAGGCGGGTCGGCGGCGGCAACGGCTGGAAGATGCCGGTCTGATCGCCGGTTTTCGCGCCCGTCTTGACCCGGTTCGGTTGGGCCTGTCGGTTCAGGCCTTCATTCAGGTGTCGATGGTGACGCATTCGCCGCAATCGGCGCGGTCGTTTCAGACCCTGATCCGCGCCCGCCCCGAGGTTGTCAGCGCCTGGACCCTGACCGGCGAGGCGGACTATCTGCTCAGGGTCTATTGCCCCGATCTCGGCGCGCTGAACGAACTGGTCCACGAAATATTCCTGCCACACCAGGCGGTCGCCCGGGTGCAAAGCCAGATCGTGATGGATCAAACCAAACCGGACGCACCGCTGCCCATCTGATAGAAAGACCGCATGGACGATTTCCTGCTTCAGGCCACGATCTACCTTGGGGCCGCCGTTTTGGCGGTGCCGGTGGCGCGCCGGCTGGGGCTGGGTTCGGTACTGGGCTATCTGATCGCGGGGATGCTGATCGGACCAGTGATCGGGCTGGTCGGTGACGAGACCCGCGATTTGCAGACCTTTGCCGAATTCGGCGTCGTCATGATGCTGTTCGTCGTCGGGCTGGAGCTGGAACCGCGCGCGCTTTGGGACATGCGGCACCGGCTGATCGGCCTTGGAGGGTTGCAGATTCTGTTGACAACCGCCCTCATCGCCTGGGCGGCGGTGCAGCTTGGTCAGAACTTGGGTCCGGCGATTGCCGTGGGGCTGATATTCGCGCTGTCCTCGACCGCCATCGTCCTGCAGACGCTGACCGAAAAAAATCTGATGCACACGCCGGGCGGCAGGTCGAGCATTTCGGTGCTGCTGACGCAGGATATCGCCGTCATTCCGATGCTGGCGCTGCTGCCGCTTTTGGCGGTTGCGGGGGTCTCCAACCCTGAGATTGCGCATGGCGCGTCGGGTCTGTCGCTGGTCGAGGGCTTGCCGGGCTGGGGCGTTGCGATGGTGACCTTCGCCGCCGTGGCCGCCATTATCCTGGGTGGTCATTTCCTGACCTGGCCGCTGTTTCGTTTCATCGCCGGGGCCCGTTTGCGCGAAATGTTCACCGCAACGGCGTTGTTGATGGTGATCGGCATTGCCCTGTTGATGAACCTCGTCGGGCTTTCTCCGGCCCTGGGCACATTTCTGGCGGGGGTCGTGCTGGCGAATTCCGAATTCCGCCACGAACTTCAAAGCAACGTGGAACCGTTCAAGGGCCTGCTGCTTGGCCTGTTTTTCATAACCGTCGGCGCGGGGATCGATTTTGGCTTTCTGCTTGCCAATTTCGGCGTGGTGCTTGGCCTGACGCTGGGGATCATGACGATCAAGGCGCTGGTGCTGCTGGTGCTGGCGCGCTTGTTCAAGCTGCACGGGCGCGATCAGTGGCTTTTCACGCTAAGCCTCGCGCAGGCCGGTGAATTCGGGTTGGTTCTGCTTGGATTCGCCGCCGCCGCAAACGTGTTGCCGGGCGAATTATCGCGGCTTCTGCTGCTGGTGGTCGCGCTTTCGATGCTGCTGACACCGGCGCTGTTCATCCTTTACGAATTCTTGTCGGTCCGTCTGGGCGAAGGCAGCCTCGGCCCGGCACCCGACCATATCGATCAGGAGGCGCCGATCATTATCGCCGGCGTCGGCCGATTCGGGCAGGTCGTCAACCGGATGGCCGGAATGAGCGGCTTGCAAACGACGGTGCTGGATACCGACATCAAAACGATCGAGTTGCAACGAAAACTGGGCATGAAGGGTTTTTTCGGTGATCCGACACGCCCCGAATTGTTGCAGGCCGCCGGCCTGATGAAGGCCGAAATGCTGGTGGTGGCGGTCGATGACTATGCCGCGGCGGTCAAGCTGGTGACGCACGCCCGTCAGGCGCGCCCCGATATTCACATTATCGCCCGCGCGCGCAACCGCTCGCATGTTTACGCGCTTTATCAGGCCGGGGCCGATCAGATCGTGCGCGAGACCTTTGACAGCTCGGTCAGGGCCGGGAAATACGTGCTGAAACAGGCGGGGATTGCAACGTTTGACGCGGAACAGGCGGCGTCGGATTTTTACGACCTCGACCGGCACGCGATCAAGGAAATGGCGGAATTGTGGGATCCCGAAGTGCCGATAGCCGAGAACCTGCGCTTTGTTGAGCGGGCGCGCGAACTGAACCCCGAACTGGCCACCTCGCTTGAGGAAATCGCGGGAGAGCCGGTTCCGCCCGCCGAAGAAGAAGAGGCCGCCGAGTAGTACCGGTCAGACCACGGCACGGCGAAACCGGGCCGCGGGCAAGGGTTGGTGGGTTCCTGCGGGGACCGTGGATGCGCGCGAAGTAGGTACGATGGCCGCGATTGGCACGAGGTTCGCGGAAATCGGATGAAACCGGGTCTGTTTCGCACCGCGTTTGCAATGTCGCAATCGGCGCGCGCGGGCAGGCGCGACATGTGCGGCGTCGAGTCAGGATTGCGAGCCTACCCGTCGGCCACGCCCGCCTCGGCAAAGGTCGCCATGCCGGAATGGCACGCCAGCGCCCCCTTCAGCACCCCGATGGCCAACGCGGCACCCGAACCTTCGCCCAGACGAAGGCCCAGTTTCAGCAGTGGTTCCTTGTCCAGACGCGCGAGCAACTCCCGGTGCGCGGCTTCGGCGGATTGGTGCCCCGCGAGACAGTGATCCAGCGCCCCGTGCGACGTTTGCTCCAGCACCGCCGCCGCCGCCGTGCAGATGAACCCGTCCAGTAGAACCGGAATATGCGCAACCCGCGCCCGCACAATGGCCCCGGCCATCGCCGCCATCTCGCGGCCACCAAGGCAGGCCAGCACCATCAGCGGATCGTCCAGAATCTCGGCATGGCGTGCCAGCCCTTCGGTTACGGCGCGCACCTTGTTGGCAAGCCCGGCATCGTCGACCCCGGTGCCGCGCCCGACCCAGTCGGTCGCGGACCCGCCGAACAGCGCGCTGGCAATCGCCGCCGCTGCGGTGGTGTTGCCGATGCCCATTTCGCCCGCGACCAGCAGATCGCTATCGGGATCAACCGCATTCCAGCCGCGCATCAGGGCGGCGACGCAATCCGGTTCGGACATTGCCGGTCCCTGCGTGAAGTCACCCGTCGCCCGGTCCAGCTCCAGCGCGTGCACATCCAGCCTCGCGCCGAAAGCCCCGGCCAATTGGTTGATCGCAGCACCGCCGGCCTGAAAATTCAACACCATCTGTTCGGTGACTTCGGCCGGAAAGGCCGAAACCCCCTGCGCGGCCACGCCATGATTGCCCGCGAAGATCACGATTTGCGGGCGCTCGATCCGAGGTGCGGTCTGGCCACGCCACCCGGCATACCAGATGGCGATCTCTTCCAGACGCCCCAATGCACCCGGCGGTTTGGTCAGTTGCGCGTTGCGGATGGCGGCGGCGTCGCGCGATCTTGGGTCTGGCCCGGCGAATGCGCCCAGGATGGTGCGAAATTCGGCAAGGGTCGTGAAGGGGGCAGCTTGGCTCATGGACAGGATCCCGGGAATCGCGATTGCATTTCCGCCTGTTTAACGGCAATGAACCCGAGGGAAAGGCCAAACACGCAAGGAATTTGATCATGCGCGACTCAATGGACGGGGGCGCTTTCAGATCCGGCGATATGGCGGCGGCGTTCAGCCTGCTGACCCGGCTGCCGATTTCCGCCGATCATGAAGACACCACCAGCCGCACGGCGGCAGCGAGTTGGGCGTGGCCGCTGGTCGGGGCAGCACTTGGGGCGCTGGCAGCGTCTGGCGCGATCGTGGTTGGCTGGTTCGGGGCCCCGAACGAGGTTGCCGCCGTGCTGGCGCTGGCGATCCTGGCCGGGGTGACGGGCGCGATGCACGAAGATGGCCTTGCCGATTGCGCCGATGGTCTGGGCGGTGGGAAAACCCGGGAATCGCGGCTGGAAATCATGCGTGACAGCCGCATCGGCGCGTTCGGTGCGGTGGCGCTGGTGCTGGCGCTTTTGGCGCGATGGTCGGGGGTTTCGGGTCTGATCGACGCCGGATCGCTGTTCTGGCCGATGATCGCCATTGGCGCAGTATCCCGGTTGCCGATGATCGGGGTGATGTTTCTGGTACCGCCCGCGCGCGAAGACGGCCTTTCCGCCAATGTCGGTCTGCCCGAACCGGCCTCGATGGCCGGGGCACTGGGAATAAGTCTGATCCTGTGCCTGCTTGCACTGGGCTGGGGCGGTTTTCTGCTGATGTTCTGGGCGTTGCTGGCGCCCGTACCGTTGATCTGGGCGGCCAACCGCCTGATCGGCGGGCAAACCGGCGACGTTCTGGGCGGCACCCAGCAACTGGCGGAAATCGCGGCATTGTCAACAGCGCTGGCAATGTTGAGCTGAAAAGCCGCAGCGCCCCGTTGGGACGTGCGGCTTTCCCAGTGGAAACGATCACCTTGCTAAAAGATAACCGTTACTTCCGGGGCTGAGGCAAACCACCCCCGGAAATCCCTGATCACGCGGCGCGCGAAAGCAAGACGTCGTCAACCCGTTGCTGGGCGCGGATTTCGTCAACCCCGTCGACCACCGCGACTTCGCGCGTCAGCCGTTCGAGCGCCGCCTCGTAAAGCTGGCGTTCCGAATAGCTCTGTTCACGCTGGTCGTCGTTGCGATGCAGATCGCGCACCACCTCGGCAATGGAAATCAGGTCACCCGAATTGATCTTCTGTTCGTATTCCTGCGCGCGGCGTGACCACATGGCCCGCTTGACCCGCGCCCGCCCCTTGAGCGTATCCATCGCGCGACCGACGATATCGGGGCTGGAAAGCCCGCGCATGCCAACGCTGTCGGCCTTGTCGGTGGGTACGCGCAGGGTCATCTTGTCTTTTTCAAACGAAATCACGAAGAGTTCCATTTCAAATCCCGCGATTTCCTGATCTTCGATGGAAACGATTTTTCCGACCCCGTGCGAGGGGTAGACCACGTAATCATTCGGGCTGAACTGCGCATTTTTCTTGGATTTGGCCATCGGTTTTCGGGATCCTGTCATGCCGCTCGTAGCGGATTTGTCACTGCGTGAATGCCACCACCCGGCACCTTTTGTCAGGGGCCAATCGGGCAACGTCCTCTGAAATTCGTGGCCCGTATATCACAAAATCAGCAACCCTCCTAGTGCTGCATCGCAGAAACCGGAATTCTGGCATAAACACCAACGTGTTATCGGCTGAACGCAGTCGGATTTACCCGGACATTTCGTTGGAATTTGCAGGTGCAGCGAATCAGCCGCCCTCGCCCGGTTTTTCCGAAAAATATTTTTCGAGCTTGCCGGTTTCGCCATCGCGCTCGGCGGCCTCGGGCAATTCGTCTTTTTTGGTGACGATCACCGGCCACAGTTCGGAATATTTCCGGTTGAATTCGACCCATTGCTCGGCCTCGGGCTCGGTATCGGGGCGAATGGCATCCACCGGACATTCCGGTTCGCACACGCCGCAATCGATGCATTCGTCCGGGTGGATCACCAGCATGTTCTCACCTTCGTAAAAGCAGTCGACCGGGCAGACCTCGACGCAATCGGTGTGTTTGCAGGCGATGCAATTGTCGTTGACGATGTAGGTCATAACCGGAACCTTTTTGGGCGGCCAGCCGGGCCGTTGGCAATTGCTGGGCTACCTATTTTTATTTCCGCCGTCAATCAAGCGCTTTGGCCGAAACCTCCGATTTTTCGACCCGGTGTCCGGGCGCTTGGTGGATTGGTGTGTCGTTCGGCCGGTTCGCCGGTGGATTGGTTTGCTGGTGGATCGATCCATCGGTCTGCTGGTCTGCTCGTCTGCCGGGCCATCGGGCCATCGATCCACCGGTCTGCCGGTCTACAGGTCTGCTGGTCTGCTGGTCTGCTGATCTACCGGTCACCCGATCTACTGGTGTTCCGGTCTACCGGTCTACTGGTGTTCCGGTCTACCGGTCTACCGACCCACCGGGAATCCAGTCGACCGATAGACCGGTAAACCGATAATCCGGTTTTCCGGATATGTCTTGGGTCAAATGATTGATATCACCTCATTTAATCAAAATCGACTTGCGCTGAAAATTGATGGCGTCCACGCGGAACAACCTGCCAAAAACCCACGATCCCGTCAGTCCGGGATAGGATTTGTCGGCCCGGGATCGCGCCGACGAGCGTGAAAACCGGGGCAAAACCCAAACCCGGCAATTGCGGAACCGTCTATTCCGGAAGTTTTCGCTTCAACGCGACAGCGTCGCGCCGTTCGCGTTTGGAGGGTCGACCCATTCGACCGACAGCCTCCAACCGCAAAGCGGTCGGCATCTCGGGGCTGAGGTCTCGATAAAGCGTCTGCGCCTCGATGGCAGGGCCGCGACGCGTTCCCGTGGCGATAATTTCCACGACGCGCACCCGGCGCCCCTGTGCGAAGGTCAACGCATCTCCGCCGCCCACCGCAATCGACGGCTTGTCGACACGCGTGCCGTTCACGCGGACATGGCCTTGCGAAACCGTCCTTGCGCTGAGCGTCCGCGTCTTGAAGAACCGCGCAAACCACAGCCATTTGTCCAGCCGGATTGTTGTCCGGTCGTCGCTCACGCGTGGCCTATCCCTTGTCCTTCAGGGCCAAAAGCGCGGCAAACGGGTTGTCGGGGTCGATTGGCCGGTCGGCCTTCACCGGGCGGTTCGGCGGAGCGGGCTTCTTGTCTTTGGGGCGTTTCGGTTTTCGGGGCGGGCGTTCGCGCCGCGTGGTTTCCGGGTGCTTGCGGGCGGCGGACCACGTAAAGGTATAGACCGTTTCGATTTCCGGGCCACCGCTGTCGTCCGCCGGCGCTTCGGTTTCCTCGGGTTTGCCCGCCGGTGTGCCGGGCGTCTCTGTTTCAGAGGCTTGGCGCGCCGCCTCTGCGGTTTCCTCGACGGCTTCGGTCTGCGGTGCCGCCCGCGCCGGTTTCACCTTTTCGCGTTCGGACCTTTCCGCCACATATCCCAGACCCTGCATGAGATCGGCGAATTGCTCCAGCGTCATCCCGGTGATCGACAACATGTCCGGCGTTGCCGCAAAACCGGCACGGCTGTCCTGCACCCGGGTCAAATCGGCGAGACGTTCCAGCATATCGATGCGGATCGCGCGGCTGCCCGCCAGACGATACCCCGATTTTTCGTAATACCCGTCCGACGCGCCTTCGGAGGCCGGCACCGTCACCAGACCCGGCGGCGGAGATTCCGGAAATTCGGTCAGCTTGCCCCACAGGGCCCACAGGACCAGCCGCAACCGCGTCGGTGCCGGTTTCAACAGGGCCTGCTGAAAGATCGTGTGCTGCCCGAACCGCACGCCGTGTTTGCGAAGCAACGCGCGCGCGTCCTGATCCAGGCTCTTGACGTCCGCCGCGATGCGCGCTCGCGGTAGAATGCCAAGCTCTTCGATCAGCCGGAACCCGACGCCCCGCGCGATCCCGGTGATGGTCTCGTCCTTTTGCAGGCCAATCAGAGGCTCAAAGAGCGTGGCGATCCTGCGTTCGATGAAATGGCCCAACCGCCGCCGGACCTTTTCGGCCACATCGGTACCGGCCTCGTCATCGACGAACACCTCGATGGCCGGCGTCAGGATATCTGCGCCCCGCAGCAACTTGCCGACCGCGTGCTCGCCCCACATCAGCCCGCCCTGTTCGGTGATGTCGATCTCGGTGTCGGGCGCGTTGTAGAAACGGTCGGCCCGCAGATTGTATTCCGGGCCCAGCGCCGCCTGCGCCGCCGCGCGCAGGGTCTTGGCCTCGTCCGAGGTGGCGTTCTGATCCTGATGAAAGCGAAATCCGCTCAACCGGCCGATAAACTGGCCCTCGATCTCGACCTCGCCGTCCTTGTTCACCTGCGCCACCAGCGCCTCCTTCTGTTTCAACCGCCGCATCAGCACCGATGTGCGCCGGTCGACAAATCTTTGGGTCAGACAGGCATGCAGCGCATCTGACAGGCGGTCTTCTACCGCGCGGGTCTCGCTGCGCCAATGGCTTTCGTCGCTGACCCAGTTTTTTCGCTGCGCAACATAGGTCCAGGTCCGGATCATTGCCAATCTTTTCGACAAGGCGTCGATGTCGCCGTCGGTACGGTCGATCTGTTGGATCCGCCCCACCAGCCAATCGGCGGGAACCGCCCCGGTATCCTGCAGGAACCCGAACAACCGCGCCAGCAGCGACGCATGTTCGCCGGGGGAAATGTCGCGAAAATCCGGCAGTTGGCAGACATCCCAAAGCAACCGGACATCGGTGGCATGGCTCAGCCGGTCGATGATATCAGGAAGCTCTGCCAATGTCCGGAACGCGATCAGGTCGTCGGCTTCGCGCGCGCGCGCCAGCATCGGTTCCCCGCTGGCTGCTTCAAGCGAGCCGATCAGCGCCCCGGCACTGCCAAATTCCAACCGGTCATTTCGCCAGCTCAACCGTTTGATCGGCGTGAAGCGGTGTTGCTCGATGGCTTCCACTGCCTCGGGCGGCACCGCCGGGGCTTCGCCGGTCACGCCAAAAGAGCCCGGGTTCATATAGCGCCCGGCGCGCCCGGCGATCTGGGCCAGTTCGTTGGGGGCCAGATTTCGCATCCGCCTACCGTCGAATTTCGCCAGCGCGGAAAACGCCACATGATCGATATCAAGATTCAGCCCCATCCCAATCGCATCGGTCGCCACCAGATGATCGACATCGCCGTTCTGATAAAGCTCGACCTGTGCGTTCCGGGTTCGCGGGCTGAGCGCCCCGAGAACCACCGCCGCGCCCCCCTTTTGGCGGCGCAGCAATTCGGCAATGGCATAGACGTTATCGACCGAAAATCCGACAATCGCCGAACGGGGCGGCATCCGCGAGATTTTGCGCGCGCCGGTGTAGCTGAGTTCGGAAAACCGCTCGCGCCGCTCGAACCGGACATTCGGCACCAGCGTGTTGATCATGCCCTTCATCGTGTCGCTGCCCAGAAACAGCGTCTCGTGGGTGCCGCGCGCGTTCAGCAGACGGTCGGTGAACACATGGCCACGGTCGGGATCGGCACAAAGCTGAATCTCGTCCACGGCCAGAAAATCCGGCCCGATCCCCGGCGGCATCGCCTCGACCGTCGCGACCCAGTATTTCGCGCGCGCGGGCACGATCCGTTCCTCGCCCGTGACCAGCGCCACCACCGAGGGACCCCTGATCGCCACGATCTTGTCAAAGACCTCGCGCGCCAGCAACCTGAGCGGCAAGCCGATCACGCCCGAGCCATGGCCCAGCATCCGTTCGATCGCGTAATGTGTCTTGCCGGTATTGGTCGGGCCCAGCATGGCCACGATTCGCCCGGTTTCCTGGCGCATCGCCCCCGCCCCGACCTTGGGCCCGCTAGAGCGAGGTACCGTCGGTCTTATCTTCCAGTCTTTCAATGGCCCGGTGTAAATCGGGCCGATAGGGATGTACAGCCAAAGCGCCGCGATAGGCCAGCAGTGCCTGATCGTATTGTCCCAGCGTTTCCAGAATCATCCCCAGCCCCGACATCGCGCCGAAATGGCGTGGATTGAGGGCAAGCGTGGTTTCGATATCCGCAACCGACAAGGCGTATTCCTCCATCATGAAAAACACGGTTGCCCGCGCATTCCATCCCTCGGCAAATTCCGGTGCGTGGTCGGTCAGCGCGGTCAGATGCTCGACGGCCTTGTCCAGATCACCCGCACGCATCGCCCGACGCCCGCGTTCCAGCAGCAGATCCATCGCATCCGATCCGGAATGCGACCACGCCTTCCATATCTGGTTTTCAACCGAGCGCCAGTCGCCATCGACAGGATCGTGCAACTGTGTGAACAGTTCGTCCAACTCGTCGGTCTGCGCCCACGCCGTGCGGCCGAGCGAAGAAAATGCGACCAACAGCGCAAATGCCGCAACGGCAAGGGTTATATTTTTGGTCGGAAATCGCATATCGGTTTCAATGGTAACTCAATCGACCTAAAATGCGAGTAAAACAATCGTTAAGAACCGGAGGATAACACATGAGTGATGTCATAAACGGCGCCGTCGAGGTGCTTCAGGCCAAACTGGCGGGCAATTCGATCGGTGCCACCGTCAAATTCCAGATCGAAGGCGAAGGCTCGATCATCGTCGACAGCGACGGCGTTTACGCGGGTGACGACGACGCGCAATGCACGTTGACCGCCGACGCCGATACCTTTCAGGCGATCATGGACGGCAGTCTCAACGCGACCGCCGCCTTCATGACCGGCAAATTGTCGGTGGACGGCGATATGGGCGTGGCGATGCAGCTTGGGGCGTTGCTGAGTTGATATGAAACGGGCTCCTCTTTACGCGCAACTGGCGGAATCTCCGCCGGGTGGTTCGGCGGTCTGGATCGAGGCCGAGGACGGCGTTCGGCTGCGCTTGGGCACGTGGCCCGAGGGGCACAGGGGAACTGTGCTGATTTTTCCCGGACGCACGGAGTTCGTCGAAAAATACGGCCGCACCGCAGCAGAGTTCCGCCGCCGCGGATACGCCCTGGCAGCCATCGACTGGCGCGGGCAGGGATTGTCGGACCGGCTGGCATCAAACCGCACGCTGGGCCATGTCGGCGAATTCACCGATTATCAGCGCGACGTCGACGCGATGATCGCCGAGCTTGGGCGCAAGGGGATGCCCGAACCCTATTATCTGTGCGCGCATTCCATGGGCGGCACCATCGGCCTGCGCGCCCTGCAAAACGGGCTTGGCGTCAAGCGGGCCGTATTCAGTGCCCCGCTTTGGGGTTTGACGATCGATCCGTTGTGGCGGCCGTTGTTGCAGGCGGTTGCCGCCGGCAGCAGCACCGTCGGTTTCGGCGAAGAGTTCGCACCGGGCACCGGACCGCTGAACTATCTGCAGTCGCATGAATTTGACGACAACACCCTGACATCCAGCGCCGAGACCTGGGAATATCTGGTGCGCATGGTCAACGCGCATCCCGGATTGGAAATCGGCGGCCCCAGCATTCACTGGGTCTATGAGGTGCTGAACGAAACCAGGGCACTGGCGGCGATGCCGGCGCCGGGATACCCCGTTCTGTGCCTGATCGGCAGCGACGAAAAGGTCGTCAACAAACGCGATGTTCTGGCCTATATGGAAAAATGGCCCAACGGCCATGTCGGGATCGTGTCCGGCTCGCGCCACGAAATCCTGATGGAACAACCTGAAATGCGAAAACACGCCCACGACATGATGGACCTGTTTTTCGAGGGCTGATCAGGCCGCCGGATCGCCCAGGATTTCCAGCGCCGCCCGGTGCAGTTCGCGCGAACCCGCCGCCAGGACCTGTCCGCCATCATGGGCCGGACCGCCGCGCCAGTTGGTCACCACCCCACCCGCCGCTTCAATCACCGCGATGGGCGCCTGAATGTCATAGGGCGAAAGCCCGGCCTCGACCACCAGATCAATCTGCCCGGCCGCCAGAAGCGCATAGGCATAGCAATCCATCCCGTACCGGGTCAGGCGGCACCGATCGGCCAGCCGCTGAAACACGGCCTGTTCCGCATGGGTTCCGATTTCGGGGAATGTGCTGAAAATCACCGCTTCGCCAAGGGCCGGGATCCGCCGGACCCCCAGCGCATGCACACCGCGGGCGTCCCGCAATTCGGACACGCCGAACCCGCCGATAAACCGCTCGCCGATATGGGGCTGGTCGATCATCCCGAAAATCGGCCCGGCCCCGGCATTGACCGCGATCAGAACCCCCCAGGTCGGCGTTCCGCTGATGAAGCCGCGCGTGCCGTCAATCGGGTCCAGGACCCAGGTCAGGCCGCTGCGGCTGGCGACAGGGCCGAATTCCTCGCCCAGGATGCCGTCCATGGGCCGTTTCCGTGCCAATATGTCTCGCATCGCCGATTCCGCCGCGCGATCTGCGTTGGTGACGGGATCGAACCCGGTCGCGGATTTGTTTTCGGCGCGAAGCGCAGGCTTGCGAAAATGCGCCAATGTTGCCGGTCGCGCCGCATCTGCCAGCGCATTGGCAATCGCCATCAGCTCGGCCCGCAGTTTTTTGTCGAGTTTCAACGCAAAATCCCCGCTATGACGGCACATGTCCATCGACGCGGGGATTTCATAATGCAGCCTTCAGGTCAACCAGACCGGCGGCGCCAAATTGCCCGATCAGGCGGCGTCACTCAGAACTCGGGCCAGATCAAACAGGCGGCGGCGCTGGTTTTCCGGTATCGCGTAATAGGACCGTACCAGTTCCTGCGCTTCCTTGTCGGCCAGCAGATCACCGCGGGCCATTCCGGCTTGCGGTGCTTCGGCACCGTCGCCTTCCAGCCCTTCAAAAAAGAAGCTGATCGGCACGTCCATCGCATGAGCAATATCCCAGAGCCTGGAGGCGCTGACCCGGTTCATTCCGGTTTCATATTTCTGGATTTGCTGAAATTTGATGCCCACGGCCTCGCCCAATTGCTGCTGGGTCATGCCCACCATCCAGCGGCGGTGCCGCACGCGTTTTCCAACATGTACATCTACGGGATGCTTCATAACTCTACTCCTTGGTTCCCTCATCAGTATAATAAGCAATTTTCGTGCCATTCCAGCCAGAATCGGCAAATATTTCGCCAAATTGCAACCAACAAGGCATATACCATTGATATTTAACGAATTTAATTCCGACCAGCCAAATCGACAGTTTCAATAATAGGTGGACTGGTTCATTTGTGGTTTCGCTTTTAAGATGTTTGGCATATTGCACTGCAAATTGCAAAACATCTTCAGGTTTATTCTCCCATTTTGCGAATCGCGCGCTTTCGCTCGTGCGGATCAAGATGCCGCTTCCGCAGCCGGATCGCTTTGGGCGTGACCTCGACAAGCTCGTCGTCGTTGATATACGCGATTGCCTCCTCCAGCGAAAACCGCACTGGCGTGGTCAGGCGCACCGCCTCGTCGGTGCCGCTGGCGCGCACGTTGGTCAGCTTCTTGCCCTTCAGCGGATTGACCTCCAGATCGTTGCCCCGCGAATGCTCGCCGATGATCATGCCCTGATAGACCTGCACCTGCGCGCCGATGAACATGCGCCCGCGATCTTCGAGATTGAACAGGGCGTAGGCCACCGAAACCCCGCCCTCCATCGAGATCAGCACCCCGGCCCGTCGTCCGGGCACCGCGCCCTTGAAATCCGCCCATTCGTGAAACACGCGGTTCAGAACCCCGGTGCCGCGCGTGTCGGTCAGAAACTCGCCGTGATAGCCGATCAGACCGCGCGACGGCACATGGGCGATGATCCGGGTCTTGCCAACGCCGGCGGGCCGCATCTCGGCCAATTCGCCCTTGCGGATCGCCAGTTTCTCGATCACCACGCCGGAATATTCGTCGTCAACGTCGATGGTGACCTCTTCGATCGGCTCCAGCTTTTGGCCGTCGCGTTCCTGAAACAGGACCTGCGGACGCGATATCGACAGCTCGAACCCCTCGCGGCGCATGTTTTCGATCAACACACCCATCTGCAACTCGCCGCGCCCCGCCACTTCGAACGCCTCGCCGCCGGGCGTGTCCGTGACCTTGATCGCGACGTTTGACTCCGCCTCGCGCATCAGACGCGCCCGGATCACCCGGCTTTGAACCTTGTCGCCGTCGCGGCCCGCCAGCGGGCTGTCGTTGATGCCGAAAGTGACCGTAATGGTAGGCGGATCGATCGGTTGCGCCGGAATCGCCGACGTCACCTCGGTTGCACACAGCGTGTCGGCCACCGTCGTCCTGGTCATGCCCGCGATGGAAACGATGTCGCCGGCCTCGGCCCGGTCGATCGGTTGCTGGTTCAGGCCACGAAAGGCCAGGATTTTGGTGGCGCGAAAGTTCTCGACCAGTTTGCCGTCGCGCGAAAGGGCCTTGATCGTCATTCCGGCTTTCAGCGCACCGCTCTCCACGCGACCGGTCAGAATGCGGCCAAGATAGGGGTCGTTGCCCAGCGTTGTCGCCAGCATCCGAAACGGCGCGTCCAGGTCCGCCGATTGTTTCGGCGGCGCGACATGTTCAACGATCAGATCAAACAACGCGGCAAGGTCCCGGCGCGGCCCGTCCAGTTCCTGATCGGCCCAACCGGCACGGCCCGAGGCATAAAGCGCCGGAAAGTCGAGCTGTTGGTCATCGGCATCCAGATTGGCAAACAGATCGAAACATTCGTCCAGCGCCCGGTCGGGCTCTGCATCGGGCTTGTCGACCTTGTTCAAGACCACGATGGGCCGCAGCCCCTGCGCCAACGCCTTTTGCGTCACGAATTTGGTTTGGGGCATCGGGCCCTCGGCGGCATCGACCAGCAACACCACGCCGTCGACCATGGAAAGGATACGCTCGACCTCACCGCCGAAATCCGCGTGGCCCGGCGTATCGACGATGTTGATGCGCGTGCCTTTCCAGACGACGCTGGTGGCCTTGGCCAGAATGGTGATGCCGCGTTCGCGCTCCAGATCGTTGCTGTCCATGGCGCGTTCGGCCACAGCCTCGCCGGCCCGGAAAATGCCGGATTGCTTCAGCATTTCATCCACCAGCGTGGTTTTGCCGTGATCCACATGTGCAATGATCGCGATGTTGCGAAGGTCCATCTGCGGTTTCCTGAATATGATGCCGTGGCTTCGCGCGGGCATTACCGCAGGCATCCCGGAATGGCCAGCGGCAATCGCCCGGCCGTCACCAATCCATCCGTTTTCCAATTGGTCTCAAATATCCGGAGCGCCACGGCCAATCGCGCAAGGGCGGCTTGCGAAATATCGCGCCGCCTGCCAAATGCTGTTCAAACAACCAAAGGAGCCTGTCATGCGCGCCATGCAAGTCACGCAATACGGTCAGCCGCTGCAAATGTGCGACATTGCCCGGCCCGACCCGGCCCCCGGCGAAGCTCTCTTGAAAATTCACGCGGTGGGCATGAATTTCGGTGACACGCTGCTGGTACAGGGAACGTATCAGGAAAAACCCGCCCTGCCCTTCACGTTGGGCATGGAAATCTGCGGAACGGTGGAACGGGTCGGCGAAGGTGTCCAGAACCTGAAACCCGGTCAGCGGGTCGCGGTCTATGCGGGCGCGGGCGGGCTGGCGGAATACGGCACGTTTGCCGCGGCGACCTGCGTGCCGATCCCCGACGCCATGACCGAAACCGATGCGGCGGCGTTTCTGATCGCCTATGGCACCAGCCACGTCGCGCTGGCGTACCGTGCGCGGTTGCGGCCAGACGAACGCCTGCTGGTGCTGGGTGCCAGCGGCGGCATCGGCCTGACCGCCGTCGAACTGGGCAAGTTGTTGGGGGCCGAGGTGATCGCGGTCGCTCGTGGCGCGCGTAAACTTGACGTCGCCGGGGCCGCGGGGGCCGATCATCTGATCGACAGCGAAACCGACGATATCCGCACCGCCGTCAAGGCGCTGGGCGGGGCGGATGTGATATATGATCCGGTCGGGGGCGACCAGTTCAAGGCCGCGATGCGTGCCGCCAACCCCGAGGCGCGTTTGATCCCCCTGGGATTCGCGTCGGGCGAGGTGCCACAGATCCCCGCCAATATCCTGCTGGTCAAGAACCTTGACGTGGTCGGTTTCTACTGGGGGGGGTACGCGAAATTCAAACCCTCGGTTCTGACCGACAGCTTTGCGACCCTGTTTGGCTGGTACGGCGAAGGTCGCCTGAAACCCCATGTCAGCCACGTTCTGCCGCTTGCGGCGGCGAACGAAGCGCTTGATCTGCTGCGCTCGCGTCAATCCACCGGCAAGGTGGTAGTGACGATCTGAACCACGACGTCGATCAACCGGTCCGATAGGCCTGGCGCACCAGATCCGCCAATTCGCCGACCAGCGGTGCCGGGCTTTGCGCCGCGCGGTAAAGGTTGATGTTGATCCGGGCCAGTTCCGGCAATTGCCCACCATGATCGATTTCCACGACATGATCGGGCAGCGACCGCTGCACTGCGGCATGAACGGCCAGATCGGCGGAAACGCTGGCCTCGACGGTGCGGGTCGAATCCGATTCCACCGCCATTTCCCAGGCAATTCCGGCCGCATCCAGCGCCGCCTGGACCCGGCCCCGGAACAGGCAGGCGTATTCGAACGCCAACCGCAGCGGGCGGGATTTCCATGCCGCGCCATCCGGCGCGCCGACCCAGACCAGCGGCAGGGTCACCAGCGTTTCGCCACCCTCGCCGACCGATTCTTCCGTTGCCAGGATCAGATCGCATTCGCCGCGCGCGAATTGCATCTTCAGGCGGCTGGTATAGGACGACATCAACGTGACGCGCATGCGCGGATATTCGACCGCGAACCGCCGCAACACGCCGGGAATATAGGGATAAACCACGTCAGACGGCACGCCGAGCGTGATTTCCCCCTCGAACGCCTGATCGGTCAGGCGCGCATAAACCTCGTCGTTCAGCGCCAGCATCCGCCGCCCGTAACCCAGCAGTTGTTCGCCCTGCGTCGTCAGCCCCACCCGCCGCGCAGAGCGGTCCAGCAGCGTCTGGCCGAGATTTGATTCAAGCCGTTTCAGTTGCATTGAAACCGCGGATTGGGTGAGGTTCAACAACCCGGCGGCGCGGGTGACGCCACCGGATTCGGCGACAGAGACGAACGAACGCAGGGCGGTCAGGTCGATGTTTCGCGGCACATCACAATCCTTTATGTTTCATCCAATAAACATTCATTTCAAATATGGATCACACTTCCCCATATACATCAAGACATTTGATGAAGCACACGCGAACCATCACGAAACGAAAGGAGCCCATCATGTCTGTCCTGAGCACCGAACACGGATTTTTCGGCACACGCCACCGCCTTGCGCCGCTGGCGCTGTTCGCCGGTTTGCTGGGTGTAAAAAATCAACGTGCCCAGCTTCGCGGCCTTGATCCCGCCCGGCTGGACGATATCGGAATCTCGCCTGCACAGGCGCAAAGAGAATCCCGCCGCCCGGTCTGGGACGCGCCGGACCACTGGCGTCGCTAGGTCCGCCGGTCCGTAAAATTTGCCTGACTTCGGGCCGTGCAGACTTGAAAATCCGGCGTATTTGCCCGATATACCTTGGTGAAGGCGGCGCAACCATGCGCCGCCGGTAAACACGAGCCAGTTTTTCACTTGAAGGAGGGCCCAATGGCCGAATTAGAGACTGTCAGGCGCAGCAGCGCCGGAGTCCGCACCGCAGAGATCGACGAGGGTCTGCGCACCCATATGAACAAGGTCTACGGGACCATGTCCATCGGTTTGCTGCTGACCGCTCTGGTGGCCTGGGCATTCGGTTCCAGCCCGGCATTGCTGTCGATTCTGCGGGATCCCGCGACGCTTTCGCCCAACATCCTGGGCTGGGTGGTGATGTTCGCGCCGCTGGGCATGGTTTTCCTGTTTGGCGGGCTGATCAACCGGATTTCCGCCGCTGGCGCGCAATTGTTCTTCTATGCCTTCGCGGGCGTGATGGGCCTGTCGCTCAGTTGGATATTCGCCGTTTTCACCGGCATTTCCATCGCACAGACTTTCCTGATCACCTCGATCTCGTTCGCAGGGCTGAGCCTGTATGGCTACACCACAAAGCGCGATATCTCTGGTTGGGGTTCGTTCCTGATCATGGGCGTGATCGGTTTGATCGTTGCGATGATCGTCAACATCTTCCTGCAATCCCCCGCGATCATGTTCGCGGTTTCGATCCTTGGCGTGCTGATCTTTGCGGGGCTTACCGCTTATGACACGCAAAAGATCAAGACGGTCTATTTGCAGCATGCCCATTCGATGAACAGCGAGTGGTTGGCCAAGTCGGCGATCATGGGGGCGCTGAACCTGTATCTCGACTTCATCAACCTGTTCATGTTCCTGCTGCAATTCTTTGGCAGCCGCGACTGACGCCTTCGGGCAACAGCCTGAACGATATGCAAAAGGGCGCGTGCCGGGCACGCGCCCTTTTTCTTTGGGGATCTCGCGCGGCATGTGCAAGGCAGGCGACCGCCGCTGCCTTCGCGAAGTCCGCGAAGGCGCCAGTGCGATTGCGCGGTCCTTGATTGCCGGCGCCGTGCTACCGGCGCTTTTTGGCAAAGAAATCGCGCATCAGGGCGGCACATTCCGTCTCGGCGATCCCCGGAAAAATCTCGGGCGCATGATGGGTCTGGGTGTGGGAAAACACCCGCGCGCCCTGTTCTACCCCGCCAGATTTCACGTCGCGGGCACCGTAATACAGCCGCCGGATTCGCGCGGCGGCAATGGCCGCAGCACACATCGCGCAGGGCTCCAGCGTGACGTAAAGATCAAACCCCGTCAGCCGCTCCGTGCCCAGCGACGCGCATGCCGCCCGGATCACCTGCATTTCGGCATGCGCCGTCGGGTCGCACATTTCGCGCATGCGGTTGCCGTCCCGAACGACCACCGTACCATCGGGCGACACCAGCGCCGCGCCGACCGGGATTTCGCCGCGCAACCCGGCACGGCGCGCCTGATCGAGCGCGGTTTCCATGAAGGTGGTAAATTCGGGCATTCGCGCTGAATGCCCGCTGAACGCCCGGCTGGCAAGTATGTTTCGCTTTCAGACAACGCGGCGAGGCGATAGACCCGGCCCATGCAGGAATCAGCTTTCACAGGGGAGAGGATCGCCAAGGTGCTGGCCCGCGCCGGTCTGGCCTCGCGCCGGGACGCCGAAAAGATGATCGCGGCGGGCAGGGTCAGCGTGAACGGCAACCGGATTTCCAGCCCGGCGCTGAATGTTCAGCCCGACGACGATGTTCTCGTCGACGGCAAGCCGCTGCCCAAAATTCAGCACCCACGCATCTGGCGGTTTCACAAGCCGGTCGGGCTGGTGACCACGAACCGCGACGAAAAAGGACGGCCAACGGTCTTTGACGCCCTGCCCGACACCATGCCGCGCGTGATCAGCATCGGACGATTGGACATCAATTCCGAAGGATTGCTGCTGTTGACCAACGACGGTGGTCTGAAACGGCGTCTGGAACTGCCGTCAACCGGATGGGTCCGCAAGTATCGCGCCCGGATCAAGGGCACCCCAACGGATGACGATTTCACCCCGTTGCGGGCGGGGATAACGTCGGGCGGTGAACGGTTTCAGCCGATGCAGGTCTCGCTGGACCGGCAACAAGGTGCGAATGCGTGGCTGACGATCGGTCTGCGCGAAGGCAAGAACCGCGAAATCCGCCGCGCATTGGGCGAATTGGGCTACGAGGTCAGCCGGTTGATCCGGATTTCCTATGGCCCGTTTCAACTGGGCGAGCTGAAACCCGGCGAGGTTGCCGAGATCCGCGCCAAGACCCTGCGCGACCAACTTGGACTGGCCCTGCCTTCCGGGACGGCGGTTGCCGGCACCAAGGCGCAGCACAAGCGCCCGCAGACGCGCAACATGCACCCCGGCAAAAAACCGAATGAACCACGG
>CAZRLO010000001.1:0-116071 GCA_964600965.1 uncultured Rhodobacter sp. | reverse complement strand
CTCGTCGAACTCCGCCACGTTCATGTAGACCTCGACGATGCGCCGCTTGGACCACAACAGTTCGACCATCAGGGTTGTCTCGGCCTCCAGCACTTTGCGCAACCAGCTTCGGTTCGGCCACAGAAACACGTTTTTCGCCACCTGCTGCGAGATGGTCGAGGCCCCGCGCAACCGCCCGCTGCCGCTGGTGACGACCGACCGGATCGCGGCCAGATCGAAACCCCAATGCTCGCAGAAATTGGCGTCCTCGGCCGCGACCACCGAACGCGCCACATGGGCCGACACGTCTTCCAGCGGCACCCACTGCCGGCGGACCTCGCCCAACCGCCGCGCCTCGTGCAGCATGTAAAAATTTGTCGGAGGGTTCACGAAGGCAAACACCAGCACCAGCAGCGCCTGAATTCCCAGCACAGACCAGAAAATGCGCGCCGCAATCCGCACCGTTCGGCGCAGCCAGACGAACAGCTTGCGCGGTTTCCGTTTGCCGCGCCGACGTTTTGCGCCCGGTGCCGGTTGCTTTTTCCCTTGTGCCACGCACCAACCTATAGGGGCCGGACGGCGAATAGAAAAGGTGCCGCAGCGACCGTCGCGATGCGCGTCAGGCGCGTCGGCTCTTTTCCCCGGTTTCCGTCAGCGGATGCGCCAGATTCGCCACCATCTCGCGCGGGCAGATTTGCAGGAAATTGCCCCGCTCTTCGGCCCAGTATTGCAGGATATCGCGGGCTTTCGCGCTTTGGGTTTCCTCCAGATGCGCCGCGATCAACGCACGCAACAGCCCCTGCCAGTGCGGCGTTGCCACGGGGCCGACGACCAGGGTTTCGTGGTTGATATGGTCCGACGCCGTGCCGTGCGGATCATGGATATAGGCCATGCCGCCGGTCATGCCCGCGCCGAAATTCGTACCGATGCCGCCCAGGATCACCGCCGTGCCGCCGGTCATGTATTCGCAGCCGTTCGACCCGCAGCCCTCGACCACAACTTCCGCGCCCGAGTTGCGCACCGCGAACCTTTCGCCCGCACGGCCGTTCGCAAACAACCGGCCCGCCGTCGCGCCGTACAGCACGGTGTTGCCGATGATCGTGTTGTCCGCCGCCACCAGCGGCGACGACAGCGGCGGGCGTACCACGATCACGCCACCCGACAATCCCTTGCCGACGTAATCATTTGCGTCACCGGATACCTCCAGCTTCAGCCCCGGCGCCGCGAACGCCCCCAGCGATTGCCCGGCCGACCCCGTCAGCTTGATCGTCAGGTGGTCTGCCTGCAGATCGTTCCGCATGCCGAACCGGCGCACGATATGGCTGGAAACCCGCGCGCCGATGGTGCGGTGGGTGTTCTGCACGGCATAGGACAACTGCATCTTTTCGCCGTCCCGAAAGAAGGGTTGCGCGTCGTTCACGATGTCCGCGTCCAGCGTGTCAGGGACGGTCTGCCGAGGTTTGGCGCGGTCGTACCGGATCGAGTGGTCCTCGTCCACGGTGACCAGCATCGGGTTGAGATCGAGGTCGTCCAGATGCGCCGATCCCCGGCTGACCTGGGTCAGCAGATCGGCGCGCCCGATCACCTCGTCCAGAGATCTTGCGCCGATGGCGGCCAGGATTTCCCGCACTTCCTGCGCGTAGAACGTGATCAGGTTCACCACCTTGTCCGCCGTGCCGGTGAACTTGGCGCGCAGCCGCTCGTCCTGCACGCAGACACCCACGGGGCAGGTGTTGCTCTGGCATTGGCGCACCATGATGCAGCCCATGGCGATCAGGGCGGCGGTGCCGATGCCGTATTCCTCGGCCCCCATCATCGCGGCCATGACGATATCCCGCCCGGTCCGCAGGCCCCCATCGGTTCGCAATGTTACGCGATCACGTAAATTGTTCATCGCAAGCACTTGATGTGCCTCGGTTAATCCCATTTCCCATGGCAGGCCCGCATACTTGATACTGGTCGCCGGACTGGCCCCGGTGCCGCCGTTGTGGCCCGAAATCAGGATCACATCGGCCTTGGCCTTGGCCACACCCGCCGCAATCGTGCCAACACCGCTGGCCGAGACCAGCTTGACCGTCACCTTAGCATCGGGATTTATCTGCTTGAGATCATAGATCAATTGCGCCAAATCTTCGATCGAATAGATGTCGTGATGCGGCGGTGGCGAGATCAGCGTCACTCCCGGCGTCGAATGGCGCAGCCGCGCAATCAGTTCCGTCACCTTGATGCCGGGCAGTTGCCCCCCCTCGCCGGGCTTTGCACCTTGTGCAACTTTGATCTCCAACTCCTCGCAATGATTGAGATATTCCGCCGTCACCCCAAACCTTCCCGACGCGACCTGTTTGATTTTTGCGCTGGGATTGTCGCCGTTGACCTCCGGCGTGAAATGGGCCGGATCCTCGCCGCCTTCGCCGCTATCGGATTTCGCCCCGATCCGGTTCATCGCGATGTTCAGCGTCTTGTGCGCCTCGGGGCTCAGGGCGCCAAGGCTCATGCCCGGCGTCACGAACCGCTTGCGGATCGAAGTGATGCTTTCCACTTCCTCGATCGGAATCGGCCTTGCCGTCGGCTCGATGTCCAGCAGGTCGCGCAAATGGATCGGCGGATTGGCCCGCATTCTGGCCGAGTATTGCTGCCACAGATCGAACGACGCCCGATCGCACGCGGTCTGCAACAGATGCATGTTCCCGGCGGCCCATGCGTGGGTCTCGCCCCGCCGCCGCGCCTTGTAGAATCCGCCGATGGGCAGCACGTCGCTGGTTCCGTTCCAGCCGCTTGCATGAACTTCGGTGATTTTCCGCTCGACCCCTGAGACCCCCATGCCCGAAATCCGACTGGGCATCCCCGGAAAATATTCGGCAACCATGGATCGTGACAAGCCGACCGCCTCGAAGTTCAATCCCCCGCGATAGGACGAGATCACCGAAATGCCCATCTTGGACATGATCTTCAGCAGGCCCTGATTGACCGCCTCGCCATAGCGCGACACCGCCGCGTCCAGCGGCCCGTCGATCAGGCCGCGCGCCACGCGGTCGGCAATCGAATCCTGCGCCAGATAGGCGTTGACCGTGGTCGCACCGCACCCGATCAGGACGGCGAAGTAATGCGCGTCGACGCATTCTGCGGAACGGACGTTCAGCGAACAGAACGTGCGCAACCCCTTGCGCGTCAGCCATGAATGCATCGCACTGGTGGCCAGGATCATGGGCATCGGCACCTTGGCGGCGTTCTGGTGATGGTCCGTCAGGATGATATGCCCGGCTCCTGCGCGCACGGCGTCCTCGGCCTCGGCGCGGATTCGGTCCAGCGCCTGTTGCAGCGCGCCCGGCCCGTCGGCACGCGCAAACGTGCAGTCGATCTCGGCCAGGGCGGTGTTGAAATGTTTGACCATTTCGCTGAATTTGGCGTTCGACACGAACGGGCTGTCCAGCAACAGAATCTCGGTCTGTTCGCTGCTTTCGTCCAGCACGTTGCGCAGGTTGCCGAACCGGGTCTTCAGGCTCATCACCCGGCTTTCGCGCAGACTGTCGATCGGCGGGTTGGTCACCTGACTGAAGTTCTGGCGGAAAAAGTGGCTGAGCGGGCGATACCGATCCGACAGCACCGCCGAGGGCGTATCGTCCCCCATCGACGCCACGGCTTCCTTGGCGTCTTCGGCCATGGGTTGCAGGACGGTTTCGAGTTCCTCGATCGAATACCCCGCCGCGATCTGCCGGCGCCGCAGGTCGCCGCCCGCGAACATCGCGCTTTCGCTGACCGTTCCGGTATCCTCTTCGAGGTTGGTGATGGATTTCACCCAGTCTCCGAACGGGCGGGCCTTGGCAAGCTCGTCCTTGATCTCGCGGTCGTGCAACAGGCGACCCTTGGCCATGTCCACCGCCAGCAACTGGCCGGGGCCCAGCGCGCCCTTTTCGATGACGCCGGACTCGTCCGTCGGCACCATGCCGGTTTCCGACCCGGCAATGACCATGCCGTCGCCGGTCACGACATAACGCATGGGCCGCAACCCGTTACGGTCAAGCCCCGCGCATACCCATCGTCCGTCGGTCATCGCCAGCGCCGCCGGGCCGTCCCAGGGTTCCATCACGCCGTTGCAATAGGCGTACATGTCCTGCCATGCCGTGGGCATTTCGGCGGTCGAATTGGACCAGCTTTCGGGCACCATCATGGTTTTTGCCATCGGCGCATTCCGTCCGGCCCGCACCATCATTTCAAATACCGCGTCCAGCGCGGCGGAATCCGACGACCCCTGAGCCACAATCGGTTTGATGTCCTCGGCATGGTCGCCAAAGGCCCGGGATGCCATGCGAATCTCGTGGCTTTTCATCCAGTTGAGGTTGCCCTTCAACGTGTTGATTTCCCCGTTATGCGCCAACATCCGAAACGGTTGCGCCAGCCACCATTGCGGAAATGTATTGGTCGAATAGCGCTGGTGATAGATCGCGAACGCGCTTTCAAACCGCGGGTCCAGAAGATCGGGATAGAACACCGCCACCTGCTCTGCCAGCATCATCCCCTTGTAGATGATCGAACGGCACGACATCGAGCAGACATACATGTCGTTGATCTGCGCGGCGGCCACCGCCTTTTCGATCCTTCTGCGGATGACGTAAAGTTCGCGCTCAAACGATACTTCGTCGGCATTCTTGGTGTTCGAGATCAGGATCTGTTCGATTTCCGGTCGCGTCGCATTCGCCTTTGCACCCAGACAGGTCACATCCACCGGCACATGTCGCCATCCATAGATGTAATAGCCCATCCGCAACACTTCGGTTTCCACGATGGTCCGGCAGGTTTCCTGAGCGCCGAAATCGGTACGCGGCAAAAAGATCTGACCGACCGCGATCAGTTGGCCCGTGTCGGGTTCGTGGCCGGTGCGGCGGATCTGGTCGTGAAAGAACGGCACCGGAATCTGAACGTGAATGCCGGCACCGTCACCGGTCTTGCCGTCAGCATCCACCGCGCCGCGGTGCCACACGGCCTTGAGCGCTTCGATTCCGTTTTCGACCACGCGCCGCGATTTCGTGCCGTCGATGGAGACCACCAGACCAACCCCGCACGAGGCATGTTCGTCTTCGGTCCGGTACATGCCCCCGGCCGCCAGTTCCGCGCGCCGGTTTTCCTGTGCTTTGGCCCAGCTTTCGTCATATCCGGTCATTCGTCCCACTCCCCTGGCGAACTGGTAACATGTCAGCAATATTGCCCTATTAACGATTGATTCAGCCGCGACGGCATTAACGAATTCGCAACAGACTCTCTGCTGGCGAATTCGGCCCGTACCGTTCCTGCGTCCATTTTGACCAATTCGTACAATTCAATCCTATTCCGCCGCCACCATGGCACGCGCGTTCAGGTCGTCCAGAATACTTTGCGCCGCCCCGCGACCGTCGGCGATGGCCCACACCACCAGAGACGCGCCGCGCACGATATCACCGACCGCATAGACGCCCGGCATCATGGTCCGATGGGTGCGGAAATCGGATTTGATCGTGCCCCATCGCGTGACTTCAAGCTCGGGCTGGTCCCACAATTTCGGCAGATCCTCGGGATCAAATCCCAGCGCCTTGATCACCAGATCGGCGTCCTCGGTATAGTCGGCACCCTCGATTTCCTCTGGGCTTTGGCGACCCGTGGCATCGGGGGCGCCCAGCCGCATTCTGGCGACCCGGATGCCCGTCAGCCCGTCGCTGCCGACAAAGCTTTTTGGCGCGGTCAGCCAGACGAACTCGACACCCTCTTCCTCGGCATTGGCGGTTTCGCGGGCGGACCCCGGCATATTGGCGCGGTCGCGTCGATACAGGCATTTGACGCTGGTCGCGCCCTGCCGCACGGCGGTTCGAACGCAATCCATCGCGGTATCGCCGCCACCGATGACCACGACTTTCCGGCCTTTGGCGTGCAATTCACCGTTTTCGATCTCTGGAACTTTATCGCCAAAATTCAACCGGTTCGAGGCGGTCAGGTAATCTATCGCGCGAACGATAGCTTCCTGTCCCACGCCCGGGCCGCCCAGATCGCGCGACTTGTAAACACCGGTCGCGATCAACAGCGCGTCATGTTTTTCGCGCAGCTCGGCAAAGCTGTGGTCCCGACCGATTTCACAGTTCAGAACAAATTTGATGCCGCTTTCCCGTAGCTGTTCGATGCGGCGCATCACCACGGATTTTTCCAGTTTGAAGCCCGGAATGCCATAGGTCAGCAGCCCCCCGGCGCGGTCGTGGCGGTCATAGATCGTGACCTGAATTCCGTGGTGCCGCAACGCCTCGGCCGCGGCCAGACCGCCGGGTCCGGCACCGATGATGCCAACATTTTCGCCCCTTTCGGTATTTGGCTGCACAGGCCGGACCCAGCCATTTTCCCAGGCGGTCTCGGTGATATATTTTTCGATCGACCCGATCGTGACCGTACCGTGACCGGCCTGTTCGATCACGCAATTGCCTTCGCACAGCCGATCCTGCGGACAGATGCGGCCGCAGATTTCGGGGAAAGTATTGGTTGCCTGCGACAGCTCATAAGCCTCTTCCAGCCGATTTTCCGCCGTAAGCCGCAGCCAGTCCGGAATGTCGTTATGCAGCGGACAATGGGTCTGGCAATAGGGCACGCCGCATTGCGAACAACGCGCCGCCTGTTCACCGGCCTTGGCGCGGGCGTACTCTGCGTAAACTTCCTGGTAATCACTGTTTCGCAATCCGGCATCCCGCTTGGCTGGCATGTCGCGCGATACGTCCACGAATTTAAGCATTCTTTGCTCTGCCATATCCGACATTCCCATTTCCACCCGGAATCACTTTTATACTGAGGTCGCCGCGCGATATAAAGTAAGTAGTGCTGACCTTATTGTCCGGTTTTTCTGATGCATTGGTATTTCTCGCGCAAATATCACTGAATTTAGGGCAGCACTTCTGCCATAAATCCCCGATTTATCATCCTCACCATCGCAATTACGTTCGCAATGTCGAATCATCCGAGGTGCCTGATGAGCCTTTTTCACCTGATCCTTCTGGCATTGATCCAGGGGCTGACCGAGTTTCTGCCGATCTCGTCCTCGGCTCATCTGATCCTGCTGCCATCGCTTACCGGGCTTCAGGATCAGGGAAGGTTGCTGGACGTTGCCGTTCACATCGGCACGCTGGGCGCCGTGATTCTCTATTTTCGCGAAGATGCCGGTCGGGCCTTTGTCGGGCTTTTCCATCTTGCGGCTGGCAGGCACCGCACCCCACAGGCCCGGCTGGCGTTGCTGTTATCGGTGGCGACGGTTCCCGTGGTGCTGTTCGGGCTGTTTCTGGAGCTGTCCGGCATCGCGGATTCGCTGCGCTCGGTCGCAGTAATCGGCTGGGCCATGCTGATCTTTGGACTGGTTCTGTACTGGACCGACAGGAAAGAGGCATCCGGGAAGTCCCATACCGACTGGACCTTGCGCGAGGCGGTCATTCTGGGTCTTTGGCAGGCGCTGGCGCTGATCCCCGGCACTTCGCGTTCTGGCGCCGCGATATCGGGCGCGCGCGCGATGGGCTATTCCCGCGAAGACAGCGCCCGCATCGCCATGCTGATGTCGATCCCCGCGATCCTTGCGTCTGGCACATATCTGGCGCTGGGCGTCGTCGCCGACGCCGATTATGCCGCAGCGAAAGACGCCGCCATTGCCGCCGGACTGGCATTCGTGGCCGCCCTGTTGGCACTGTCACTGATGATGCGCCTGCTGAAAACGGTCAGCTTTACCCCCTATGTGATTTATCGGGTAATCCTGGGCGTCGGGCTGCTGTGGATTGCCTATGGCTAGGGCATTCTGATGTTGCCCCGGGCGCACCGGCGCAAATCACATTTCACGCAATCTCAGCAGTGCGGCACGTCTATCGCCTGAAAGAAAGGGCCCCTTTGGCACAACATCGGGTCGCGCCGGTCGGTTTTGGCGGACAACAACGGACCCCGGTGGTTCGAATGCTACGGTTAGACCAACTAGCCGCGCAGGCCGCGCGCGGATTCCTTGATCGCGGTATATTGACCGCTGGGGCGGTGGCAATAAAGATAGCTTTCAAGGATCGCATCCATCGGCATCGCGGTGATCCCAAGTTCGTCAAGGCCGCGTGCATCCTTGCCGACCACATTGTCATGACCAAGCTGTCGCACCTGATCCCGCGTCAGGATCTTGTTCACGAACAGTCCGCCGGTCATCGCAAACCCAAGGTCGAGCAGCCAGGCATCCACGCGCGCAATCGCAAGCGGCAGGTTCACGATGGCGCGGCGGCGGCGCGTTATCTCTAGCATAAGCCGCAGCAAGTCGCGAAAGCTGTGTACCGATGGACCGCCGAGTTCGTAAATCCCCGGCGCTGCGCCCCCCGAAACACCGGCAACCGCCGCTCTGGCCACGTCATCGACGTAAACCGGTTGAAACCGGGTTTCGCCACCAACCACAGGCAACACCAGCGAGAATTTTGCCAACGTCGCGAACCGGTTGAAAAAATTGTCCTCGGGACCGAACAACAGCGACGGGCGCAAAACGACCGCCCCCGGAAATTCGGCCATGACCGAGGCATCGCCGCGCGCCTTGCTGCGGGCATAATGGCTGTCGCTTTCGATATCCGCGCCAATCGCCGACAGATGCACCAGATGCTTGACCCCCGATTCAGTCGCCAGCCGGGCAATACGCGCGGCGGCCTCGTCGTGCACGGTGTCAAATTTCTGCCGCCGGGTTTCCTGCAGGATACCGACACAGTTCACCACCGCATCAGCACCCTTGATCACGGCGAGGCTCGACGCTTCATCGCGGATATTGGCCAACACGGGTTCCACCTGTCCGACCGTGCCGAAGGTTCGCACGAACAGCGCCTCGTTCGGACGACGAACCGCCACGCGCACGCGCCAGCCCAGTTGCGCCAGCCGTCTGGAAATGTACCGGCCTGCAAAACCTGATCCGCCGAAAATGGTGACTGTCCGGGACATATGCGCGCTCCGATAACCTGCGTCTTTTCAGATAACGGCTGCAGCCGGGACAGGCAAGCGGCGAAGGCGGCTTATCCCGCCCGACCCTGCGGGTTTGGCGTTGACACGCTGCCCGGCGCACAGTAAATCCCGCGCCTGCGACACCTGCCCAGGTGGCGGAATTGGTAGACGCGTCAGCTTCAGGTGCTGGTATCTGTATGGATGTGGAGGTTCGAGTCCTCTCCTGGGCACCAAAACCCCGTATAGACTTGGCGCCACGGGCAGCCAGACCGATGGCTCGGCTGCCCCGCGATTTTTTCTACCAGGTATACTTGATCTCGATATCCGGGCAGGTTCCGCCGCCGGCCTGGGCCTCGGCATTGATGCACCAGCAGCCCACCGGCTCGCGGTTGTGAACACCGGGCATGCCCGCGACCGGATCACCGGTCGGGATCACCTGGCCCGAGCCTTTGATGCGGCATTGCTGATCGAAATGGGACTTGGTGTCTTCGTAATCGCCCTTGCCGCTGACGTTGTCCCGGTCCAACCAACCGGTGGTGCCCGCCATCGCCGGGGCCGTGGTGCCAAGGATCATGGCGGCGACCAACGCTGCGCTGCTGAGGGTGGTGAACATTTGAGTAGTGCGTGACATATCATTTTCCTTTTCAGATTGCCAAATGGGTAAAATGATTCTTAAGGACACTCGGCTTTGCGATATTCACCCGAACGGGTGAAAAGCGACCGGCAAATGCCCGCCCGCCGGATATCGGCGACACGATCATCAACCTTGGCGGTGGCCATCGGCGATGATTTTGAATTAGGCTTGTGGCAATCGGGCTGATCGGCCGGACTTGCGAATAATGCCAGGCAACACATGGACGCGCTGGAAAGACTCGAAAATTTGCTCGAACAAGACGGTACCGGGTTCGCCGACACGTTCCGTCTGACCCGGACCGCCGCGTTCCGGTTCGGCCTTGAGGTCAGGCGAGATCCGGATACCGGCGCCAATTCCGCCACCAGCGACCTGCCCGAATTGGAGGCAACGCCCGGCCTTAAGGGCGTGCTCTTTCGCAAGGCCGCCGCGCTGGACAATCTGATCCGGAACCGACGGCAGTTTGAACCCTACCGAAATACGAACGCCACCAAGATCGTTGCCCAGGGCGACAGTTGGTTTGCCTTTCCGTTCGTCGAGCCCCGCGATGTCAGCGAGAATTTGGCCGACCTGCTGCCGGTCTATTCGCTGGGCTGTCCCGGGGATGACGTTTCCGACATGTCGTCGGGCAGAAAACTTGGCGATCTGATCGCAGCGCTGAAAGATACCGACGCCGACATCGTCGCCTTGTCGGGCGGCGGGAACGAGCTGATCGGCGACGACTTTCCGACGGTTCTCAACACGACCGGCACGCCGCGGTCCGCCATCGATTTTATCGAACCGGCGCGCCTTCGGGCCAAGATCGCCAGCGTCGTCAATGGGTTCGAGGTGATCCTTGGCGAACTGGTTGCCACGAAGCCGGATGTTCAGATTTGTGCGCATGGTTACGATTATCCGTTCCCGCGGCGCGACGAGGGCACCTTTCTTGGTCCGGTGCTGGACGATCTGAATATCCCGGAAAGGTATTGGCACGGGATTTGCGCCCATATTATCGACCAGTTCGACGAAGCACTGACCGCGCTGTCCCGGCGGCATCCGCAAAATTTCTTTCGCGTGGATTTGCGGGGGGTGGCGGGGAACGATGTCGCGAACTGGGCCGATGAAATTCACCTGAATTCCGAAACTGCAAAACTTGCGGCGGGCAAATTCCTGGTGCAGTTTGAAAACAGGCTGGGAAGCGCCTTCAGAATGCGAAGCGATTAGGCGCGCCATTGGAATACGGGTCTGGCAAAGTGAACGCTAAACTGAATGCGCTGGCACCGTCTGCAGAACTGGCCGCGAAATTTCTTTCGCTTTACGAGTGCCTGACCGATCCCCGGCACACCGAGCTGCTGATCCAGACGATCGGAGACTGGCTGGGCGAGGAAGACCAGCCTCTTCATATCGAAAGTCTGGAACAGCATTCCGCCTCGGTTGCGAAGCTTGCGGTCGGGTTGCTGGGCAAGGACTCCGGACAGTCGCAATCCACCCAGAGGCCGGCGTGCGTTCTTGGCGTGCCGCAAGGTGGCGCCTCGGCGGAAATAATCGAACAGGCGCTAGGGGTTTCGATCGTGGCACCTGATATTGCGACTTTCCGAAATTGGGTCACCGGCCCCGAACACGAGAAAATATTTCGTGTAGTGGATGATGACGGGCAAGGTCATCTTTGTCTGGCCCGCAAAACGCTGGACCCGGACAACGAGGCGGTTCTGCAATTCTGGCTGAACGACCCGGAAATCGCCGAAATCGCCGAAACCCTGCTGGTGCGCGATCTGGATATCTCGCATAGCGAAATTCTGGTTCTCCGCGAAATCGCCATTGGCAGCCGCCGCAGCGACATTGCAACGAGACTCGGCAAATCGGACGAGACGATCCGCTCGCAGATAAAGTCCATCGCCAACAAGATGGGCGTGTCCGGACAAATCGAAATCGCGGCCGAACTGCGAAATCTGGAAATACACAGCATCGCCCGCGTATCGCCAACGGCAAAATCGGCCCCGGATACCCGGCAGTTGGTGCTGGCGGACGGCCGGACGCTGGACTATCGCGAATACGGCCCGCCCGGCGGTCAGCCGATCCTCTATTTTCATTGCTTTTTGCACGGCAAACACCTGCCGACCACGATTGAAAAGCCGCTTGCCCAAAGCAATTGCCGCATCGTCTCGGTCTCGCGGGCGGGGTTTGGTGGTTCGTCCGCTCACGTGCCGGACGGCAAAGACATCCTTGCGGCCAGTTCCAGGGACTACCTTGCGCTGATCCGTCACCTTGGCCTTGGCCGATGCACCTTGCTGGCCCACGCGACCGGCTTTGCTTCGGCGTTTCACTTTGCGGCCAATTATCCCGAACTGACGCGCAAGGTTCTGGGTCTGGACGCGGTCCCCCCGATCACCCGCGCGGTGGAACTGCGGCAGCTCAAGGGGCTGTTCAAGGCCTCGGCCCGCACCATGACCCTGGCCCCGGCCACATTTTCGCTGATGACCGGGTTTGCGATGCGGCGGTTGAAGACCTTTGACGACAGCGCCAAGACGTTTCGCCGCCATATCCTTTATCCGTCGGTCGAACTGGAAAACCTTGAAACCCCCGCCGGGATCGAGGCCGGAACCCGCAACGTCCGCGACATGCGGGTCAACGGCCTGACGCAATGCATCGCCGAGGCCCGGGCCTATCGCAGCGACTGGACGGCGATCGGTCCGGATTCAAACCGCTGGCCCGAAGTCATCCTGTTTCACACCCGATCAAACCCGTTCGTTTCGGCCAGCGGAACCAGGAATTTCGCGGACGCCCTGAACTGCGAATGTGTGGAACTGGGCGAAACGTTTCCGTTTCTGGAACCGCATCTTGGCACGATGTTGAAACGGCTGGCCGGTCATGGATGAACGTGAAAAACACCCCCTGCCGCAATCCTTTCAGACCGAGTGGTATGAAACCGGGCATATCAACACGACCCTGATCATTGCCGATCTGGCCGGGGTCGAGTCGCAACTGGCCCGCGAAATCGCGATTTATTGTCAAATGCCGGATTACTATAAGCTGACATATTCGGCAGGCACGCCGCTTTGGGCATGGATCGGCGGCAAGGGCAAAGATGCCGAGGTGATCTCGAAAATCCTGCACGGGTTTCATGGCGGAGGTCAGGCCGAGGTCGCGCGGCGGCAACGCTTTTTCCGCGATCTTGTGCGCGATCAGATGAAGGCGGGCGAAGCGCCCTGGAAAATCGGGTTTGCCGTACACGCCTTCGGTGACAGCTATGCCCACACCTATCTGGATGATGCCGCTCAGCGCTGCGCTTATGGCTATCCGATCGGGCACGGGCTGGACTTTCTGGCTTGTGTGAAACCCGATCACATCTCACAGCATCCGCGATTGTATCTGGATTACTGCGCCGCGCTTTTCTGGGCCCTGTGTGGCGAGGCGGCGGAAGACAGCGTGGAATTCGCTGGATTCAGGGGCGGGTTCGACGCGGTGCTGGGGCATCGGTTTTTCAAGGACGGCTCGCACGGCGAACAGGAAAGCATCGTCACCGGCTACATCATCGGCACCTCGCGCGACGCCACGACCCACGCCGACATGGCCGAGGCAATGGCGCGGCTGGATTACGATGCGGTAATCGGGTTTCTGGAGGCGTTGGCGGAGAGGTTGGAATAGCAGAAAATTTGGCCGCGCTGCCCGGCGATGCCGCCGGGGCTTGCGGGTAGAAACGGAGCGGTTCTGACCGATGCGAATGTTGATTGGCGATTTCCGGTCTGAGCGCTATTCCCGCGACCAGCAAGTACCGTTCGGTTGATCATTGATGTCCACCCAGAATGGGCCATCTCCGGGTTTGATTATGCCATCCCCCGGTTCAACGAAACCGCTACTCGGAACCGGGATTCTTTCCGCTTCAAATGCCCATCCAGTTTGCCGGGCAATTTCAGCCGCGGTCAATTCCACCTTTTCTTCTTCGCTTAGGATGTCACTGTCGTGAAACTCGGCAACACGGTAGTCCGGTCCAAAATTATCGCGGCAAAATCGGTCGGCGTCACTCAATTTGGCATGCGGAGCCACATTGCGCGTCATTCTGACGCGAGCACCAGACCACCTCGGTGACTTCTCCCCGCTACCGGGCCACTTGCCTCGGGAACCGCCGTCAGCATTAATACAAAGTATGGGAAATTCATTTGAGCATTCAGAGTCGCCACGTATGGGATTGCACTTTCCCCCGACATATATCTCGCTGAAACAACTAATCTGAATAACTTTCGGTTCATTCAAATAGCCTTTCGCCACCCATGTCAGGCCCGTTTTTTCCGGACTCGCGGGATCGCCATTGTAAAAAACTTCAGTTGTTTCAGAGCCTTGTGGGAGGCCGGTAATTGTCTTCGGCAATGAAAAATATGTGATCGTGAAAGCCAATCCACTTGTGACAAATCCCACGAAAGATAACCAAAGAAGAAATTTCCCTCGACCGATTCCTTGAATGATCGTCGTTTTGGATAAGGCCACTTTGTCGGATTGAGGTTTCGGACTAGGATTCCGCGCAAATTCCAACTGCCCTTCGACACCAGCCGCGCTGAAATAAGGGTTTGTGGCCTTTCCGCTGTTGTTCCGCTGTTCGTGGATAAAATCGCTGATATCCGAAAGCTTGATGGTTTCACTGAACGGCGCGGCCTCGCCGCTTTCGATTCCTTTGATAAAGGCACTCGTGTACAGTGAATAGGAATTGCCGTCGGGTCCTACTTTTTCATATGCACTGGAACCGGTCTGGGAAGCGCCGAGGATATAGGTCCCGGAACCCCTCGGATCAAAATTCTTCTCGTAAGGGCTGAAACCGCCTTCAACGTCGCGAGGCACGAAACCGTCGTTTTTGCTGAATCCGCTGGCGTTACAACAATCCAGCATTACCACTTTTTTCTTTGTGCGCGAACGCTTGAGCTGGCTTCCAATAAAGCCAGCATCAAGCGACTGAGCCTCAAAATTCGTGTAGGTGGTTCGCTTCAACGCCAAATAAAGTTGACCGAAATCATCACAAACCCCATGCCCGGCATAGTAAAAGAACAAATAGTCATCCACATCGCCGCTGCGGTAAAATTCCAGAATGGCCGTTTGAAAATCCGTTAGCCCGGGGTTTTCCAGCTCAACGATGTTATCCGGTTTGAACCCGACATAATCCTGTTGCAGCAGGGTCTTCAGGCGGGCAACATCGCCGGATGTCGCAAAAAGCGGCCTGAAGCTCTTGTCGATAAAAGTGTTGTTGTGAACCAGTAATGCCCGTTTGACGCCCATTTCTAAATCCGAAAATCATTTGAAGTCGAGCTTGTCGTTGTCGAATTCATTTTGCAAGGCCGCCATCGAATGGGCATAGTTCGCAATCCGCCGCGCTCCGGCAAAGTGAATGCCGATCACACTGGCCGACCCATCCCCCAGATCGATGACCGGCGAACCCGAATTGCCCCCCAACGTGGTACAGTCGTGGCCGAATACCGTGTCGCGGCTGTCTGCCTCGATATCCCCCAAAGCGGCCGATATGGTTCCGGGGCAGTATCGCTTGACGCCGTATTCGCTTTGAAACAGGTCTTTCAGCAACGAAAACCGTTCGGTCCCCGGCTGGGGTCGCCCCGGATAGCCCAGAACATAGACCGGTCGGTCGAACATCACGTTGCTGCGGGTTTCCTCCAGCGCCAGCGGCGCGGGCAGATCGCGGAACCAGCCCTTTTCAACCGGGATGATCGCGTAATCGAACTGGCTGAAATCCACGCCGGTCGCCGATCTGGCGTTGCTGGTGGAAATCCCGTCGCGGCGAAATTTCAGCCCGTCGTCGCCCTGGCCATCCTCGGAAAACGAAATGGATGCGCCGGCATGCATTTCCCAGCCGTCGCCGGTTTTTTCGGCAATTGCGGCCAGTACGTGGCGGTTGGTCATGATCTGGGTGTCGGTCACGACAAATCCGGTTCCGATCTGGCGGCCATCAAGATTGATCCGGCCGATCGAGCGGGCAACGTCTTCGATAATGCCCGCATCCGCCCGTGTAAAACGCTCCCACGGGCCAAGGTCGATGTCCGCAAGGTCCAGCCGTCCTGCGACGAAATTCACCACGGGGCGAACCCCTTGCGCGATAACGATGGCTTCGAGCGCCGTTTTCTCCACTTCGCCAAGCGCCACGTCCGGTTCGTCGCGCGAAAGTTTGCTCAGCGCTGTTTGTGCGCCGTCGATCAGCGCCCGCTTTTGCTGCGTGCCGATCCGGTCGAGGTTGGCGTTCTCTGAAAACCGCGCCAGCAATTCCCGCGCGGTACTTTCGTCAAGTTCGCGATGTTCCGGCGGCACGATGATAATATCGCGGCCAACCAGACCCCCCGGCTCTTCCCGCGAGGAAAGCCGACAGCGGCCCAACAGATCGAGATACTCGCCGGCCTCGTTCATCAAATCGCTTCGTCCTAAGGTTGGTTCCGATACCACCATATAGCCCGTCAACCATATGCGGTTGGAACCATTTCGCACAATGCGCCGTTCGCGCACGCCAATCACCGGTTGCCTTGCGTCTTGCCCGTGCGTTAGGTGGCGACCTTATGGGAAAGCAATCCACCGATCCGACCGGCGCCGGGGCCTTTGGTTATCGACCCGAAATCGACGGGCTGCGGGCGGTGGCGGTGCTGCCGGTCATCCTGTTTCACGCGGGGGTCGCACAGTTCAGCGGTGGTTTCGTCGGGGTTGATGTCTTTTTTGTCATCAGCGGCTATCTGATCACCTCGATCCTGCTGGCCGAGATGACGGCGGGAAACTTTTCGCTTTTACGGTTCTATGAACGCCGGGCGCGGCGGATATTGCCGCCGCTTTTTCTGGTGATGGCGCTGAGCATTCCGCTGGCATGGCTGTGGCTGTTGCCGACCGACATGAAGGATTTCGCTCAAAGCCTGATGACGGTGCCGGTGTTTTCGTCAAATTTCCTGTTCTGGGCCGAAAGCGGGTATTTCGACGCCGATGGCGGGCTGAAACCGCTGCTGCACACCTGGAGCCTGGCGGTTGAAGAGCAATATTACGTCCTGTTTCCCCTGCTGTTGCTGGCGCTGATCGGGCTGCGAAAACGCCGGGTTTTTACCGTTCTGCTGGCGATTGGCATTGCCAGCCTGATCTGGGCGCATTGGGCATCTTTGCACGCACCCGCCTCGGCGTTCTTTCTGCTGCCTTCGCGGGCGTGGGAACTGGTGCTTGGCGCGCTGGCGGCGATCTATTTGCGCGACGGTCGTGCCATGGCCGGCAACCAGATATTGAGCCTGCTGGGCCTCGTCATGATCGCGGTTTCCGTCATCGCGTTTGATGAACATACCCGCTTTCCCGGCTTTCCGGCGCTGATGCCGACGGTTGGAACCCTGCTGGTCATCCTGTTCGCGAACGCGGGCACGGTCACCGGCAGATTGCTGAGCCTGAGACCGGTCGTCGGCATCGGCCTGATCAGCTACAGCGCCTATCTGTTTCACCAGCCGATTTTCGCCTTTGTCCGGCACCGGAATTTCGAGGAAATGAAATTCGGTCAGCCCTACGCATTCTCGCTGTTGGCCTTTCTGTTGGCTTATCTTAGCTGGCGACTGGTGGAACGCCCCCTGCGCGACCGGCGAAATTTCTCTCGCAACCAGATATTCGGCGCGGGTATCGTGTTGTCGGTTGCGTTCGTCGCCATCGGCTTTGCCGCGCAGAACGTGAATGACGACAAAGGCCCGGCGGGGCTGCGCGATCTGGTGCTGCGCGAAAACCGGGATGGTCACGTCTGCGCCATTGACGGTTGGCTGACCGCCGCAGCGCTGGCGCAATGCCTGCGTGGCGCGCCGGCAGAACGGGTCGTGCTGCTGGGCGATTCCCACGCGCAATCCCTGTCCATGGCGCTGCGCGAGGAATTGGCGCAACGCAATATCGCCCTGTTGTCGCTGACGCATCCGGCCTGCCTGCCGATCCCGGATACGTCCCGTGCACCGATCGCGCGGTGGCAATCCTGCCTGACATTCAAGTCGCGGGCTTTTGATTTCATTGGCGCGCATCCGGAATATCCGGTCATCCTGTCGGCCCGGTGGGCCAAAGCCATTCAGGGCACCAATTTTTACGGCGCGTCCACCGGTCCGGCCAACGCCGTGAACCGCCCCAATTTCGTGCTGAATGCCGATGGGATGATCGACAAAAGCCTGCCGATCGAGGCCCATATCGACCGGGTGCTCGGCGAACTGGCAAAAACCCATCAACTGACGATCATCGGCCCGGTGCCCGAGGCAGGTTGGGACATCCCGCGCCGGGCGCTGAAGCTCTTTCGATCCGGCGAACGGGAAATCTCCATCTCGACGGCCTACACCGATTTCGAGACGCGAAATGCGGCGGTTCAGCGCATGTTTGACCGGTTTGCCGAAACGCCGGTATCGGTTGTGGATGTTGCCGATCTGGTGTGCAACCACCAGATACCGGACCGTTGCGTTGGCTATTTCGACGACCGCGCCTATTATCACGACGACAACCACGCATCGTATTTCTTTGCGCAAATGATCGCGCGGGAAATCGTCGCGACGCTGACGCGCGAAACCAAGGGAAACTGATCTGGTGGCAACACCCCCGACGCCTGAAACCCATGCCCGCCGCGGCGGTCGGTCCGGGCGACACGGACGGCGCACGGACGGGGCAGCCACGCCCCCCGCCGGGCCCGCGACCAAGCGCGACATCCCCGCCTATGCGTTGCTGGACCCGGCGGCGCTGGATCGGCTGGAGCAACAGGCGGACTGGATTCTCGACAAGATCGGGATGGAGTTTCGCGGCGATGACACCGCGTTGCAATTATTTCGCGAAGCAGGTGCCACCGTAACAGACGAGCGCGTCACCTTTGCGCCGGGACTGGCCCGCGAATTGTGCGCGACCGCCCCTGCCGAATACAAGCTGCACAGTCGCGATCCGGCGAACACCGTGACGCTGGGCGGTGACAATCTGGTGCTGATGCCGGGATATGGTTCGCCCTTCGTGACCGATCTTGATCAGGGCCGCCGTTATGCAGCGCTGGTGGATTTCGAGAACTTCGTCAAGCTCACCTATCTGACACCGCATCTGCACCATTCCGGCGGAACGATCTGCGAACCCACGGATGTGCCGGTCAACAAGCGGCATCTGGATATGGTCTATGCGCATCTGCGCTATTCGACCAAACCCTTCATGGGTGCGGTCACCGCGCCTGCTCGGGCGCAGGATTCCATCGACATGGCGGCGATCGTGTTCGGTCGGGAATTCATGGAATCCCATGCCGTCATTCAGGCCAACATCAACATCAACTCGCCGCTGGTGTTCGACGGAACCATGTCCGGCGCCCTGCGTGTCTATGCCGCAGCCAATCAGTGCGTTGCGATATCTCCCGCGATTTTCGGCGGTGCGATGGGCCCGGTCAGCCAACCGGCGGTCATCGCCCAGACCCACGCCGAAACGATGGCCGGCATTGCCCTGACCCAGCTCGTTCGCAAGGGCTGCCCGGTCGTCTATGGCTCTTTTCACAACACGATGAGCCTGAAATCCGGGGCCCTGACCTTTGGCACGCCCGAGGCGAATCTTTCCACGCTGGCGCTGGCGCAACTGGCGCGGCGGCTGAATGTTCCGGTGCGCTCGGGCGGCGGGCAGATCACGGGGGCGAATTCCGCCGACGGGCAGGCGATGCAGGACAGCACCAGCGCAATGTGGGCGACGATCCTTTCCGGGGCCAATCAGGTCTGGCACGCGGCGGGCTGGCTGGAAGGCGGGCTGACGATGGGATACGAGAAGTTCGTGATGGATCTGGACCATTGCGGCGCGATGCTGCGGATGATCCGCGGGTTGGAGGTGAACGCCGAATCGCTGGCCCGCGACGCGTATCAGGAGGCCGGGCCGGGCCAGAACTTTCTGGCCACTCAACACACGATGCGCCATTTCCGAACCGCCAACTTCACCCCCGAAATCGCCGAGGCGGGCGCCTTTGAAATGTGGCAGGAAGCCGGATCCCTGACCGAAGAACAACGCGCGAACGCAAGGTGGAAATCCATGCTGGCGGCCTATGAAGCGCCCGAAATCGACCCGGCGATCGACGCTGAGTTGCGGAATTTGGTTGCCGAACGAAAATCATCCATGCAAGACGAATGGTATTGAGCGTCCCGGCAAGGAATCCCACCCGATGGCCAACACACTGTATCAGAACGACCTGCCCGACGGCCTGAACCTCGGTCCGGTCGTCGCCATCGACTGCGAGACGATGGGCCTTCACCCTCACCGCGACCGCCTGTGCGTGGTCCAGCTATCATCGGGGGACGGGAATGCGCATCTGGTGCAGGTTTCCCGGACACGGACGGACGCGCCCAATCTTGCCCGGCTTCTGGCGGATCCTGAAATCCTGAAACTCTTTCACTTCGGGCGTTTCGACATCGCGGTTCTGCTGCACCGGTTCGGCGTTCTGACAGCGCCCGTCTATTGCACCAAGATCGCCAGCAAACTGGTGCGCACCTATACCGACCGGCACGGGCTGAAGAACCTGTTGCAGGAAATGCTGTCGATCGACATTTCCAAGCAGCAGCAAAGCTCGGACTGGGGGGCCGAAACCCTGACGGATGCGCAAATCGAATACGCGGCGTCGGATGTTCTGTATCTGCACCGGCTGAAAGAGACGTTTGACGCGCGCCTGGCGCGGGAAAACCGCACGGAAACCGCGCAGGCCTGTTTCGACTTTCTGCCACACCGGGCGGCCCTGGACCTTGCGGGCTGGCCTGAAATTGACATATTCGCCCACTAAAGGGGCACCATGGGCAACGCTACGCTGACAGAGGATTCGCTCAAGGCCGGGCAGCGCGTCGTGAGACGCGAGGCCGAGGCATTGGAGGCGCTTGCAAAAACGCTGGACGGTGGGTTCTCCGACGCGGTGGAGCTGCTGCTGAATGCGCGCGGGCGCGTCATTGTCTGCGGCATGGGCAAATCGGGCCATATCGCCCGGAAGATCGCGGCGACATTCGCCTCGACCGGTACGCCTGCGCATTTCGTACACCCCGCCGAGGCCAGCCATGGCGACCTCGGCATGATGGCGCAGGGTGATGTGACGCTGGTACTGTCGAATTCCGGTGAAACCCCGGAACTGGCAGACGTCATCGCCTATACGCGCCGGTTTCAGATACCGATGATCGGCGTTGCCGGTCGCGCGCATTCAACCCTGCTGAAACAGGCGGACATCGCGATCCTGCTGCCCCCGGCGCAAGAGGCGTGCGACCAGGGGATCGTTCCCACGACTTCGACCACGATGACACTGGCGCTGGGCGACGCACTGGCCGTGGCGCTGATGGAGCGGCGGCGGTTCACGCCGGCGAATTTCCGCGAATTCCACCCCGGCGGCAAACTGGGTGCGCGGCTGTCTCGGGTCGCGGATCTGATGCATTCCGGCGCTGATCTGCCCCTGATCAAACCCGACACCCCCATGAGCGAGGCGCTGCTTACCATCAGCCAAAAGGGTTTTGGCGTGGCCGGGATCACCCAAAAAGATGTGCTGGTCGGCGTGATCACCGACGGCGACCTGCGGCGTCACATGAACGGGTTGCTTGACATGAAAGCCGCCGACGTGATGACCAGCCACCCGCAGACCACCAGCCCGGACGCCATGGCCGAAAAGGCGCTGGCGGTCATGAATGCGCACAAGATCACCACGCTTTTTGTGTGCGACCAGGATTCGCGCACGGTGCGCGGTATCCTGCATATCCACGACTGTCTTCGCGCGGGGGTCGGTTGAATGATTCTTGCCCGCGATAACCGTTATTCGCGATTTGTGGCGTGGTCCAAGATCATTCTGCCGTTGATGGCGCTGGCGATCCTCAGTTCCCTGTTCCTGTTTTCACGATCCGGCATTCCGGGCAGCGGCATTCGGCTGACAAGCGACGAACTTAGCGAATTCGCCAGCAAAGAGCGTTTGACCGGCCCGCGTTTTGCCGGGATGACGGCCTCGGGCGTGGCCATTCAGTTTTCCGCCGCCGAGGCCAGCCCCCGCATCACCGGCGGTCCGGCCTTTGATGCGACCGATCTGCGCGCGCGGGTCGAAATGCCCTCGGGCGAACTGATCCGGGTCACCGCCAGGCGCGGCTCGGTGGATTCGCTGGCCAAGACCGCGGAATTGTCCGACGGCATCACGCTTGAAACCTCGGACGGCTATGTTGCCAAATCGGATGGACTCAGTTTCGCGCTGGACCGGCTGAAGGTCGAAAGCCATGGAGCCATTACCGCCACGGGTCCGCAGGTGAATATCACGGCCGGGGCAATGTCCATACACCTTGATGAAACCCGGGGCAGCGAAGAATCACCCGGGTATCTCCTTGTATTCAAAAATGGCGTAAAGCTGATATACACTCCTTGAACAGGTGGTTGGCACAGATGATGATCAAGAAAAATGCGTTGATGGCCGGAATTGTGGGCACCATGTTGCTGGCCGCCGCAACGGTGGCGGCCCAGACGGCTTCGGTGCCGTTCGGCGGCGTCAGCCACGACACCAAGCAGCCGGTGGAAATCGTGTCGGACAGCTTCAGCCTTGACCAAAGCGGGGGCACGGCCGAGTTTGTCGGCAATGTCGTCGTCGGTCAGGGTGACATGCGACTGTCGGCCAGAAAGATCGTGGTGGAATACGCCGCGACCGAAGGCGACGCGACGGGGCGCATCGACCGCATGGTGGCAACCGGCGGCGTGACGCTGGTCAGCGGCAGCGAAGCCGCCGAATCGCAATCGGCGATCTATTCCATTGACGACGGCAAGATCGTGATGACCGGCAATGTCATTCTGACGCAGGGCGCCAACGCGCTTTCGGGGCAGAAGATCACCATCAACCTGAAAACCGGGGCCGCCGCGATCGAGGGGCGCGTCAAGACCATCTTTCAAACCGGCGGTTCGCAATGAACACTGCGCCCGATTTGCAGGTCGCGCATGCCGACGGCGGGTTGCGGGTCACCAATCTGGGTAAAAGCTATCGCCGGCGCCGGGTCATCCACGACGTTTCGATGGAGCTGAGCCGGGGCGAGGTCGTGGCGTTGCTGGGGCCGAACGGGGCGGGGAAAACCACCTGTTTCTATGCAATCGCCGGTCTTGTGACCCCGGAAACCGGGCGGGTTTTCGTCGACGGGCGCGATGTGACGATGCTGCCGATGTACCGGCGCGCACGGCTGGGAATCGGGTACCTGCCGCAGGAAGCCTCGATCTTTCGGGGCCTCTCGGTCGAGGATAATATCGGCGCGATCCTTGAACATTGGGTGCCGAATCGCAAGAAACGCCACGAGCGCCTGGAAGAGCTTTTGGGCGAGTTTTCGGTCGAACACCTTCGCCGCGCGTCCGCAATGTCGCTGTCGGGGGGCGAGCGCCGCCGCGTGGAAATCGCCCGCTGTCTGGCCAGCGAACCGAAATACGTGCTGCTGGACGAACCCTTTGCCGGGGTCGACCCGATTGCGGTTTCCGACATCCGGCGACTGGTAGCGCAATTGAAAAACCGGGGCATTGGTGTGCTGATCACCGACCACAATGTCCGCGAAACGCTGGGCATCGTCGATCGGGCCTATATCCTGCACGAAGGCCATGTCCTGATGAGCGGCACCGCAGACGAGGTTGTCCACGATGAAAACGTCCGCCGGGTCTATCTTGGCCAGAATTTCCGCATCATGTAATTCCACCCGTCGGGGGGATCGCGCGTGGCCCTGAAACCCGGAATTCGCGCAACGCAAACCCAGAAATTGTCGCTGACGCCGGGTTTGCGCCAATCCATCGCCATTCTGGCGATGTCAGCCGGAGATCTGGCCGACCTTATCAAGACCGAGACGCAGGAAAACCCGCTGCTGGCGCTGGATACACCATCACAGGCGACCGGCGGGGATTTTCAGTTTGCCATCGATACCGTCGCGCAGCCGCAGACCCCGGCGGAATTGCTGCGTGCACAACTCGCCCATATGCGGGCCACAGACGAAGTGCAGACCCTCGCCTATTATCTGGCCGGCGATCTGACCGACGAGGGGTATCTGCCCGATCCGCCCGCCGAAATCGCCACCATGCTGAAGACCGATGTCAAAACCGTCCGCGCCGCCATCGATCTGTTGCAGCGGTGCGAACCGACCGGTATCGGCGCGCGCGATCTGCGCGAATGCCTTGACCTGCAATTGCGCGCGCTTGGGGTGCCCGACCGGGACCGGGGGTTCATTCTGGGCAATCTGGGCCGGTTTGCAGAGGCGGACTGGACCGCGCTGCGGCGAATCTCGGGCCATGGCGCAGAGGAATTATATCGCATGGCCGATATTCCGCGCTCGTTGAACCCTTATCCTGCCGAGGCGCTGGCACCCAGATTGGCGCCTCCGATCCATCCCGACGTTCTGGTGACCGCCCAGCCCGGTGGCGGTTTTGCCGTGGAAATCACCGGCTCGCTTGCGCCGGTGATCATCGTTCAGCCGGATCAGACCCCGCCCGCCCGTGCCGACGACCCGACCATGCAAGGGTACCTGAAAGATTGCGGCCGGCGGGCGAACGCGCTGGTGCGGGCAATCGAATCGCGCCGGGCGACCATTTTGCGGGTCGTGCAGGAAATTGTCGCGCGGCAGCACCGGTTTTTCGCAGGCGGTCCGGCGCATCTGCGGCCAATGCGCCGATACGACATCGCGCAGACGCTGGGCCTGCATCCTTCGACCATCAGCCGCACCGTGAACAACAAGGCGCTGGAATGTGCGTATGGTGTGCTGCCGCTTAAGTTCTTCTTTACCAATTCAGTGAATGATCAGGGCATGTCCGCTTATGTGGTGCAGCAGAAAATTCGACGGCTGGTTGAACGCGAAACCGCCGATCAAATTCTGTCGGATGCGCAAATTGCGACCCTTCTGGGCCAAAGCGGTGTTGACATCGCCCGCAGGACCGTTGCCAAATACAGACAATGCCTGAAATTACCGTCTTCCATTCGGCGCCGCAGATCAAAGAGGGTTCTCTGACGTTGGCGGCCTTGGGTGTGGCCTGTCGGGCAGCCGGAAATAACCCCCCTCCAAACCGACTCAATTTTCCCAGACCAAGAAGGAGAAACGATGCGTTATCAAATCAGTGGCAAGCAAATCGACATCGGCGACGCCCTGCGGGCACATGTGCGGTCCGAACTTGGCGAGGTCGTGCAGAAATACGCCGAACGCCCAACCGAATCGCAGGTGGTTTTCTCGCGGGATTCGAACGAATATGTCTGCGAGGCCCTGGTGCATCTGTCCACCGGGCTGACCACGCAGGCAAGCGCCCATGCCTTTGATATATATGCATCTTTCGATCTGTGTCGCGACAAGATCGAAAAGCAGATGCGCCGATACAAACGCCGTCTGAAGGACCACCACAAAGACCGCGAAACGCCCGTTGATTCACTGTCCGCATCGGCGTATATCCTCGCCGGATCGGGCCCGGAATCCGAGGATTCTGAGCCGGATTCGTTGCAACCGATCATCGTTGCAGAGATGGAGACCAGGATTAATTCACTGTCCGTCGGCGAGGCGGTAATGCAGATGGAACTGAACGGCGCGCCACTGCTCGTGTTCAAAAATGAGCGCCACGAAGGGTTGAATGTGGTATACAAACGCGAAGACGGCAATATAGGCTGGATCGACCCATCAATCGGCGGATAAAACCGCCTCGGGAAATTTGAGGCCGGAACTGGCGCCGCCAGATCCGAGCGACAGGAACGAAAACGCGATGGTATTATCAGAAATCCTCGGGGCTGATGCGATCCGGTCGGTAACCAAATCCGGCAGCAAAAAGCGGTTGCTTCAGGACATTGCCGGAATCGCCTCGACCGTCTACGGGCTCGACAGCGAACGGGCCTTTGATGCGTTGCAGGAACGCGAAAGCCTTGGGCCGACGGGCGTCGGCGAGGGTGTCGCGATCCCGCATGCGCGGATCGAGGGGCTGGATTCGGTTGTCGGCGTCTTTTTCCGGCTGGAAACGCCGCTGGATTACGATTCGGTCGACCGGATGCCCGTTGATCTGGTATTCGCGCTGTTCGCGCCGGTCGAATCCGGTGTCGACCACCTGAAGGCGCTGGCGCTGGTATCGCGTCTGTTGCGCGATCCGGCCGCACGGGCCAAGCTGCGGGCCAACGACGATGCGTCGATCCTTTATGCGATCCTGACGGAAATCGCCGCCCCGAAGGCGGCCTAATCGTCCGGGCGCCAGTCGCCGAAACCGAAATTCAAATAGTCGCGGGCATAGACCCGTTTCGCGATCTCTTCGATCTCGGTGTCGTGGACATCGGCAAGCGAAAAAAGCGCTGCCGTTTCCGTCGCGGACGGAATTTCCCCGGCATCCAGCCCCGCCAGTACCTCCACATGCCGAAGGGATTGCACAAGATCGGACTCACGAATCAGGTGCGCGACCGGCATGACCGACGAAATTCCCTGAATCACCGCTGTCTGGCTGGCCCACGCCGGGTCAATGCGGTGGCTGGTCTGGTCGGTCAGATTTGCGCCCAGAAATGTCAGAAACGCCGAAAATGCGTTGCGATGCGCCGACAGATCGTACCCGTCCGCCGGGGCCCCCTTTTTGGGAACGGCAACGCCGAAATTCTTGATCAGCGCGATGCGAAGGTCGGCGTAGGCCGGGATTTCGGATTTTGCGATATATCGGCAAAAAACGCCATGCGCCCGCGCAAGAGGGTGCCGCAAGACGCTGAAGCTCTGAAATCCGGGATTTGCCCGTCGCCATTGCCGCAGGGTTTTCTGGTTGAACCCGGTGGTCAACTGGTCGGACGATACGCCGTCCTGGGCCGCCATCCAGCCAAGAACCCGCGATTCCGGTCCACCCCTGACCGGCGCGAACAGCAGCGGCGTCGAAGTGCCCGCGACATAACCGGGCACCGCCGCACCGCGCCGTGGTTCGAAATTGGGGCTGCGCGACAGGGTCATGAAATCAATGTCGCCCAGCGCCGACACCATCGCCGGAAAATTGCTGACCTTGCGCCGCAGCGAACCGGGATTCTGTTTCTTGGTATCCCGGCTGACGGTGTCGCATCGTTGCCCGGACCCCAGAAATCCGGCCAGCCCGTTCAGAATTTCAACGGAGCTTAGGTCGTCATAATGGATATAAAACGCCGCCTGACCGGATTTTTGCAGCGTGTTCAGAATGCGAAGCTGAAAGCTCTGGGTGGATTCCAGATGCTTTTCAAACTCCGCCGCGTCGAATGCGATGGCGGTGGTTTTCTGGTGCTTCAGATTGGTCAGTTTCCATTGCCCGGTCGCAGCAGCGATTTTCCGCGAAACATAGCTGTCCAGCGGATTGCGCGTCAGAACGACCTTGCCGCATTCCGGGTCGTTCAGGCACATATCCAGGATGCGGGGATCGTGGTCGTGAAAATATCGAAACCCCGGAATGGCCCCATTGCCCGCCGACCTGACCGCCGCCAGCAGCGAACCGGGATCGCGTTCGCGTTCGCGTAAACCGATGCCGAACATTTCCGCGCGCTTTTCGCCGCCAATGAAATGAGGATTGAACAGCTCGCCAAAGCTCTTGAGATCGGCGAACTGGTTGATATTCGCCTCCAGAAAATTCGAGCCGGTCCGCATTTCCGCGAAAATCACGAAATAGCTGAACCCCGCGCCCGCCATCAGCGTACCACGTAAGGCTTGGCCGGCGGTTTGCTGTGGGCCAACACGTCGCCAAGCGGGAAATCACCGACGGAATGCGGGTTCATGCCGGCATTTTTCAGGCGCTGCACAAAGGTGCCAAACCCCGCAAGATCGGCCATTTTGGGCACCTCGGTCAGCTTGCGGCTGGCCCCCGGATCAAGCCCGTCCAGCATTGATTGCAGGATCGGCATCGGATCCTCGACAAACTCGGCCAGGGTCCAGACCTTGACGCGGGCGCGGATCCCGTGGTCTTTCAACCAGTTGGCGTGCCCGGCTTCGATCGCCTGATATCGTGCCGCGTGGCGGCGGATCTTGGGGAAATTCATGCCCGAATGAAACAGCGGCACCGCCCATGCGCCGGTAATGATGAACACCCGCGCATTGGGATCATTGCCGATAAAGCCACCGATTTCCTGCTTGTCGGCGGGCCCGAATTGCAGGCATTGGTGTTCGCCCTGGGTGTTCCAGATCAGGTTGGCCAGAAATTTTTCGGGGTTGTAATCGCGAAGCTTGGCACTGTTGCTCAGACAGCCGTTGTAAATCTCTGACCTGCCGGCAAACATCACCTTGTTTTTCGCGAACAGGTGCCCGTGAACCCGCGTGCCGGTTCGTTTCTCCAACCACGTCTCGAAATTCGAGAACAGATCGCTGAACCCTTCATAAACCGTATATGGCGCGCATGTCCGTGGCAGCGCACCGTGGCCGGAATGTGGATATCGGCTTTGCATTCGCAATCCGTCCCTGCCTTGCGCGCGCTGGGTGTTTGCGCGGGCGAATATGCGGTCCAGCTTGCGGGGGTTCGGCTCAATCCGGGCCAGCGCCTTCAACTCGTCGGCAAGAAAACGACCGTACAATTTGGTGGCGCGCGGCCAGATTTTTCGGGCAACGAAACAATCGGATCGCTGCAATAGCTGCAAATGGTCGTCGTAAAAGACATGGGGCTTGCCCTGAAAATCGAAACGCGAAAGGGTCAGCGACCGACTTTCGATCCGGTTCGAGTGTTTTCGCACCAGTGATTGGAAATAGGCCTCGTCCGGAATCCAGACCTTGCTGAAATAGGCGTCATATTGCTTGCGCTCGGGATCGTTCAGAATGGCCGCAAGCGTCTTTCGCGTCAGGCACCACCACTGCGACCCCATATGCGGTTCGACCCCATCCGGGATCTTTCGCGAAAAGCCGATCCGCCGCTGAAGGCTTACGAACCGGTCAAACAGCCACCGCCGCTTGCGCCACGAAAACGGGAACCACAGGGTGAACCGTTCAAGGTCAAGTCCGCCGACCGTCCAGGTGACCTCTTCGGTGGTGACCGATTCGATGAAATCGGTCTGGTCGTTCCGGTTCAGATAATCGTTCAGTTGCCCCACCGGCCGCAACGGCAGGCACGAGCCGCTGGCCAGAAATACGTGGCTGACATCGCCAAAATCGCCAAGCAGGATATTCGCCGCATCCAGCGTTGCCCCCACGATCGAGAACTTGCCCCAGTGACACGCACGCCGATCCGCGAAACGAACGTTGTTGAACTGCGCCAGCGCCTGTTCCAGCGTGCGGTATTCCGCCGGGTCGGTTCGTGCGTCGACATGGATCACGACCGGGCAATCGTGCTGCGCCCAATAGCCCGCGACCTGTGCGACCCGGTTCAGGTTCTCGTGCGCAAGGATGATGAAACCGACACCCATGCGCTAAATCCAGTTGCCCTTGGACATCAGCCCCAGAATTTCGAGCTGCCGCCAGTTGATGTATTTTTCGGACCATTGGCACCACAGGCTGCGCGATTCTTTCAGGCCGCGTTCATAGGTCTTGTATTCCTGACCATTGGCATAGTGCTGTTTGCGGGTGATTTCCTCTTTCGACTTTTCCAGAAACGTGTTCAGAAACTTGGCGTGCAGCAATATGCCCGAGGCTTTTTCGCCGCCATCCTCGTCGTAGACAATGTTCAGGCCGCGCGGCAGCAACGTATGGGTCGAACTGACATAGACATTGCCCCGCGTCCATTTCACGAGCGGGATCTTGTTTAGCGCCGGGGCCCGCCACGGTTCGTTGGCAAAAAACGCCCGTGCCCTGGGGCCGCCCTGAATCCAGAGGTTCCGGTATTTCGGATTGCGTGAAATGACGTAATTTCCGGCATCGAAATATTCGGCGACCTCAAACGGGTTTTGCCCCGATTTGTAGTCCGTCGCATCCAGCGGGGCCTTGGGATACATGTCCAGCAGCATCGCGCCGAAAGATTTGATCGACGACGCGTCCAGCCAGTCGGTCAGCGCACGCAACGGTCTTGCATCGCAGAACGGATAGACAAAGAACTCGTCCGCATCGACGACAAGATTCCAGTGGCCGTCGCCATACCGGTTTTGCAGCGCGTTCAGCCAGTCGATGCCAAATCCGGCGCGCTTGTAGCTTTGCGTCGTCGTCCACAGTGAAACGTCGGCCTGTGATTCCAGAAATTCGCGGGTGCCGTCATCGGACCCGTTTTCAACGATCAGAAAATGATCAACGCCCTGATTGCGGTAATATTCCAGAAAATACGGCAGCCGCACCCGTTCGTTGCGCAAGGTCGAGAAAACCAGGATGGCGTCATCAGAAAACTCATCGGTGCGATCGGCGATGCAGGTCAGTTCCCGCCGTTTGCGCAGCGACCGGACGCGCCTGCGCTTGCGCTGAAGCCGCAATCTGTATCTGCCAAGTGCCCTCAAAGACCGTGCCCTTCAACGCCCGATGACCCGCACCCGCGCGGTCAGCCTTTCAGACGAATCTGAAGATCCGGTCAAAGCGCCCATTACAGTCTGGTGAAACTACCGACCTGCCCCACACTTGCCTCTTGCCTTCCGATCCTCGTTAACGACTTTCCCGCCCGAGAATTTCTTGTCCCGAACGTAGGAGTTATCCACATTCAAGTAAAGCCGGTAATGTTTTCATAAGGCTGCACAAATGGCATTTCGGCCACAATTGTGCCAGCCGGAATCAGCGCCAGTTTCCGCGAGACATCAGCCCCAGCGCCTCCAACTGCTCCCAACCTTCATAGGCGCAGGATTCCGGGGTCCAGAAATCGGGATCCTCGATCAGACGGTCATAATAGGCACCGTACAGGTCACTGTTTTCGAAATGCTCTTTGCGGGTTTTTTCCTCGCGCGATTTCTCCACGACGGTGTTCAGGAATTTCGTGTGCAGGATGACCCCGGAAACCATGTCCGTCGCCTTCGCGCCGCGCACCTTGTTCAGCCGTCGTGGCAGCAGCGAATGCGTTGAACTGACATAGACGTACCGCCAGTGCCATTTGACCAGCGGCGCTTTGCTGAGCGTGGGCGCGCGGTCCGGTTCGCTGGAAAAAAACATCCGCGACCGCACCCCGCCCCGGATCAGCAGGTTGCCAAGTTCGGGCTGGTATTTGTGCACATAGTTCCCGGTGTCGAACCAGCACAGGACTTCGGCGGGGTCCTGCCCCGCCGAATAGGGTTGCGCGCCGACCGGCCCCCTGGGGTACATCTCCAGCATCAGGGCCCCCATGGATCGCGCGCCGGTCGAATCGAGCCAGTCGGTCAGCGCCTTCAGCGGCCTTTCGTTCCAGTGCGGATAGATGAAAACTTCGTCGGCATCCAGCGTCAGACACCAATGCCCCTTGCCGTGCCGGATCAGCAGCCAGGTCAGCCAGTCCATGCCAAACCGCGCCAGCCGATAGGAATGCGACGTGCGCCACACCGAAACATCGGGCTGCGCCGCCAGATATTCGGCGCTGCCGTCATCGCTGTCATTATCAACGATCAGAAAGTGGCCGATCCCCAGCTTGCGATGGTGGTCCAGAAAAAACGGCAATCGCACCATTTCGTTCCGCATCGTCGAGGCCAGCAGAATGTCGTTCCTGCCGATTTCCCCGGTACGATCCACCAGAACCCGCAGTTGGCGGCGTTTGCGGACGGCGCGAAACAAAAGCCGCCGCCGCTTCCACCGCATCCGATAGGTGGTCCACAGCGACGGTTGGTCCGTTTCTGCGTGGTCGCTCCGGTTCATGTCAGGACTTGTAGCCATCTTGCTGATGCCATTGCCACGCGTCCTCGATCATTCGCGCGAGGGTCGAGCGTCGGGGATTCCATCCAAGTTCCTTTTGTGCCCGCCGCGAACCGCTGACCAGTTTCGTGCAATCCCCCGCACGGCGCGCGCCCATCTGGACGGGGACGGCGTGGTTGGTGATGACGCGGGTTTCGGCCAATACCTCTTTTACCGAAAATCCCCGGCCGGTGCCCAGGTTGAATACCCGGCTGCCCTTGCCTGCCATCAGCCGGTCCAGCCCGGTCATATGCGCGTCGACCAGGTCGCTGACATGAACATAATCGCGAATGCAGGTGCCATCCGGTGTGGCGTAGTCGTCGCCATAGATCGTAAACCGGTCACGCCGCCCCATGACCGCATCCAGGATCAGCGGTACAAGATGGGTTTCCGGGCGGTGAAATTCGCCGATCTCGGCCTCGCTGTCGGCACCGGCCACGTTGAAATACCGGAAAATCACGCTTTCCAGTCCGTCGCTGACGGCAAAATTCGCCAGCATCTGTTCGATCGCCAGTTTCGACCCCCCGTAGGCGTTAATCGGCATTTGCGCACAGGTTTCGTCCAACACGACATGATCCTGTTCGCCATAGGTCGCGCAGGTCGACGAGAATACCATTTTGCGGCAACCCGCCCCGACCATCGCGTTGATCAGCGCCAAAGAGCCCGCGACGTTGTTGTGCCAGTATCGCCCCGGTTCGCGCATCGACTGGCCGACATCCGACAGCGCCCCGAAATGCATGACCGCCATCGGCGCGTATTTCGCAAACACCTCGTGCAGTCGGTTCGCATCGCAAAGTTCGCCGCGTTCCAGCGGCCCGAACCTGACCGCATCGGCCCAGCCCGTGCTCAGATTGTCATACGTCACTGGTTGATAGCCCGCATTCTTCAGGGCCTTGCAGGCATGCGAACCGATGTAACCCGCGCCGCCGGTCACCAGAATGCTTTGCTTGTGGGTCGGGCTCATGTCGGTGTTGCCCGCTTATTCAGCCGCGCGGTTCGAGGCCATCAGGTTGCCCAGATACGCCGCGAATTCGTCGCGCAGATCCTCGCGCTCCAGACCGAAAGCGACCGTGGCTTGCAGGAACCCGGCCTTGCTGCCGCAGTCAAACCGCCTGCCTTCGAACTGGTAACCATAGACGTTGTCGGACTTTTCAATCTCGGCGGCGATGGCATCGGTAAGCTGGATTTCCCCGCCTGCGCCGGATTTCCGGCGGTTCAGGTTGCCCAGAACCGACGGCGAAAGTATGTAGCGCCCGATCACCGCGACGTTGGACGGCGCTTCGTGTGGTTCCGGCTTTTCGACCATGCCCTTAACCGACATCAACCGCCCCGTATGCGCCCGGACATCCAGCAATCCATACGCGGACGCATTCGCCGCCGGCACCTCCATCGCGGCAACCATGTTGCCACCGGTGTCGGCATAGGCCTCGACCATCTGTTGCAGACAGGGTTTTTCCGCCGCGATCACATCGTCCGGCAGGATGACGGCAAAGGGCTCGTTCGCGATCAGACGGCGGGCACACCAGACGGCGTGGCCCAGACCCAGTGCCTCGCGCTGGCGGACATAGGCGATTTCGCCGCTTTCCATGGTCGTGCGTTTCAGAATGCGCAGCAGGTCTTTCTTGCCGTGCTGCTGAAGCGATGCTTCGAGCTGGGGTGCGCTGTCGAAATAGTCCTCCAGCGCGCCCTTGCCGCGCGAGGTGACAAAGATGAATTCCTTGATCCCGGCGGCACGGGCCTCGTCGATCGCGTATTGGATCAGCGGGCGGTCCACCAGCGAAAGGATCTCTTTCGGGATGGACTTGGTGGCCGGAAGAAACCGGGTTCCAAGACCGGCAACCGGAAATATGGCCTTGATGACTCTGTTTTTCATTTCACACCCGGTACTGGTAAACCACAGGTACGTGCCCCTTGGTTAATTCCTACTAGGTGAGAATCTAGGAGTAAATAAGGCGCGTTTGCCCGCAAGCGCTTCGTTCCCGTCAGGCGTACCCCTCAATCGACCCCCATTTCCGCCAACTTCGCCTCGATCCGCGCCACGTCTTCGGGGTTGTTCAGTTCCCAGAATGCGCGACCGCGGCCTTCGACCTCGACGCAATGAACCGGCCAGCCGTTCTCCATGAACCGCAATTGTTCCAGCCCTTCCCAGGTTTCAAGCGGCCCTGCCGTCCAGTCGCGATAGGCCGCAAGCGCTGCGGGGCGAAAGGCATATACCCCGACATGATGGAACACCGGCACCGTTTCCCCCGCCCGCAATTCACGCCCGACATGGGGCATGACCTCTTTGCTGAAAAACAGCGCGCGGCCGTTTTTGTCGAAAACCGCCGTGGTGCCGCCCACGCGATTGTTGCGGCGGTCCTGTTGAAATCCGGCCAATGCTTCGGCGTCGCAGCGCAGCACCGGGGTTGCAACCATGCGATCCGGGTCCGCCCGCATCGCGGCAACCATGTCTTCGACGAACCAAGGTGGCGTAAGCGGCGCATCGCCTTGAAAATTCACGATGATATCAAACTCTTCACCCAACCGGTCAAGCGCGTCGGCGCAGCGCTCGGTGCCGTTGCCGCAATGCTCGGACGTCATGACAACTTCGGCCCCGAAGCCCTTGGATTCATGTCCGATTCGCTCGTCATCCGTTGCGATGACGATCCGGTCGATGCCGCTGACATGCGACGCGGTTTCCCAGGACCGCCGGATCAGCGATTTCCGGGTGCCGCTGCTGCCTGTCAGACCGACCAGCGGTTTGCCCGGATACCGCGTTGATGCATAGCGCGCGGGGATGACGATCAGAACGGACATGGCCTAGCCCTTGTGCAATTCGACGCCGGGGGCGTAGGCGATGAAGAACGGGTTGGCGTAGCCCGGTTTGCCATAGGACAGCGGCCGGTGATCGTCGAACCGCACGACCTGCCCGCCCGCGCCCAGCAGCACTGCGTGCCCTGCTGCCGTGTCCCATTCCATCGTGCGCCCGACGCGCGGGTAGAGATCGGCCTCGCCGGTTGCGACCAGACAGAATTTCAACGACGAGCCGGCACTGGCGCTGTCGCGGACGTTGTATTTGCCGATGTAATCCTCGGTCGCCTGATCCCGATGCGACTTGCTGGCAACCACGATCAGCGCGCCATTATCCGGGCTGGAAACGCTGGCCGGAGTTTTTGCGCCGATGATGCCGGGCAGGTGATCGCCGGTCTCTTCAACGGTGTTTCCATCCGCATCGGTATAGAACAGCCGCTTTTTCGCCGGAGCGTAAACCACGCCGCGCAGCGGCACGCCGTTTTCGACATAGGCGATGTTCACGGTGAAATCGCCCCGCCGTTTGACGAATTCCTTGGTCCCGTCCAGCGGATCGACGATGATGAAACTGCGGGATGTCTCGGCATGCGTGGCCGACTGTTCCTCGGTCACCACCAGGATTTCCGGGAACGCGGCGCGCAACCCCGCGGATATCAGGGCGTCGGCGGCCTCGTCCGCCTCGGTCACCGGGCTGTCGTCCGATTTCGTCTTTACTTCGAAGTCATCGCTTTCATAGATTTCCATGATCGCGGCCCCCGCAACGAGGGCGAGATCGCGAAACACCGTCTCTATTCGACTGAAATCCACCACATTTTCCCCATTCTTGAAATCTCGATCCATGCCACTTATGATCCGCCGTTAACCGGACAGCAAGGTTTCAGGGTCGAAATCGCAAGAAACCGGTCGCAATCGCAGGCAGGCAGCATGCTTCAATACGAAACCCGCAGTTCTGGCATTTATGCCGTGCTGCGCATAACCGATCTGCTTTATCATTCGATCGTGCGGGTCGTGCGAAAATCCAGCAGCAATGCGCTGGTGGGTCTGATCAACAATATCCTGCAATCCGTACTGATGATCGCCGTGTTCTACGTGATGTTTTCGGTGTTCGGCGTTCGCGGCAATTCGGTGCGCGGTGATTTTCTGTTGTTTCTGATGACCGGCATCTTTTTGTTTCTGACCCACACCAAAACCATGGGCGCGGTGATCGGATCCGAAGGTCCGGCGTCCGAGATCATGAAACACTCGCCGATGACCACGTTTGTCAGCATCACCGCATCCGCACTTGCCGCGCTTTATCTGCAACTATTGTCGATGGCGGTGATCCTGTTCGTCGTGCATGTCGCGCTGCGCCCGATCGTGATCGACAATCCGGCGGGCGTATTTCTTTCGTTCTTTCTGGCATGGTTCAGCGGCGTGGCCATCGGCCTGATCTTTCTGTCGATCAAGCCCTTCGCGCCCAATTTTACCAAAACCGGGTCGATGATCTATTCCCGCGCCAACATGATTGCCAGCGGCAAGATGTTCGTTGCCAACCAGTTGCCCGCCTATATCCTGCCGTATTTTTCGTGGAACCCGCTGTTTCATACCATCGATCAGGCACGCGGGGCGGCATTCATCAACTATTCGCCGCACGTGACTTCGATCATGTATCCGGTATATTTCAGCATGGCATTGCTGGTGATCGGCATGATGGCCGAGTTCTTCACGCGGCAGCGCGCATCGGCAAGCTGGAACAGTCGGAGATAGAAAATGAACATCGTCAAGACACTGACCGTCGTCCTGCTGCTGGCCGCCGGGCCGGTCAACGCACAGGACATCGCAACCGATCCTGCGCTATTTGATGTCGCGGGGGTCGCATCCAACGATGTTCTGAACATCCGCCAATCGCCGGATGGCAGCAGCGAGATCATTGGCGCGCTGGCGTTCGACCAGACCTCGGTCGAAGTGATCGCGACGATCCGCGACGGCACCTGGGGGATGGTGAATGCCGGCGAGGGCGTGGGCTGGGTCGCGATGCGATTCATGCGCATCAGCGCTGGCACGCCCGACAATCTGCCGGAACAGCTTGCCTGTTCTGGGACCGAGCCGTTCTGGTCGCTGGAATTCGCACCCGGCGGAACCGCATTCGCCGACTGGTCGCCAATGGGCCTGACAAACGACAAGCAGTCGGTTTACGCGAATTTCTGGTCGAACTCGCCTTCAAACCGGGCCACCAGATCCTGGGGGTTTGTGCTGCAGGATCAGATATCCGGATCGCCCGTTGGCGTAACCGGTTTCATTCGAACCGAATTGTGCAACGACGGCATGTCGGACCGGGAATTCGGGTTCTCGGTTGACGTCATTCTAAAAACCGGCGACCAGACTCTGGTATCGGGTTGTTGCAGCATCTCGCCGCCTTAATCGACGACCCGCATCGTCAGGTTGATCCGTCCGCCTTGTCGCAACAGTTGCGAAGACCGAAATCGTATGCGGTCAACGCCATGATAAACCCGCCGGGCCGGGCCTGCCAGAATGGCCACATCGCCGGATTTCAGCCAGACCGACCCGGTTTTCCCGCCGCGCGTCGGGTTGCCAACACGAAACAACCCGTCGTCCCCCAAGGAAACCGACACCACCGGCCACCCGAAATCCGCCTCGTCGTTGTCGCGGTGCATGCCCATCCTCGCGCCCTCGGCGTAGTGGTTGATCAGGCAGCAATCAGGGTCGCGGCAGGCATCGATCAGTGCGTGCCAGATGTCCAGCAACGCCGCCGGGATCGGTGGCCACGGACCCCCCGCCGGGTGCCGGGGTTCATAACGATAGCCGCGCACGTCCGAAAACCAGCCGTATTTCCCGGCCGAGGTCATTGCGACCGACATTTTCCCGCCCCGCCGGGTCGACGGCGAAAACAGCGGTGCCCGTTTTGCGATATCGCGAATTTCCTCGATGACTTCCACTTGCCTTGATGGGCCAAGAAACCCCTGAACGATCAGAACCCCGCGCAGGTCCAGCACGGCGTGGTCGGCCTGAATTTCGGGGCGAACGCGCATTTCATTTCTTAACAAAGGATTGGCTGGCGGCGAAACCCGCCCTTTTCGTGCCTTTTCCCCCATAAAACCCGCACTTTCACCGGTGCCGCGGCTTGCAGCACGAAAATCACGCTCTTATATAGCGCTCAAATCGTGGTTGGCCCGGAAAGGGTTCAGCCAAGGGATCGGATGGCAGGGGCCGAATGCGGGTCTGCAATCCTGCAAATCGCCGCTTGGAAAGGATTTTAAGCATGGCCAAAGTAATCGGAATCGACCTGGGAACCACAAATTCCTGCGTCGCAATAATGGACGGTTCGCAGCCCAAGGTGGTCGAGAACGCTGAGGGTGCCCGTACCACCCCCTCGATCGTCGGATTCACCGACGAGGAACGTCTGGTCGGGCAGTCTGCCAAACGGCAGGCGGTCACGAATCCGGAAAACACGCTGTTCGCGGTCAAGCGCCTGATCGGGCGTCGCTTTACCGACCCCACGGTCGAAAAAGACAAGGGCATGGTTCCCTATAACATCGTCGAAGGGCAGAACGGCGACGCCTGGCTCGAAGTCAAGGGCGAGAAATATTCCCCCAGTCAGGTTTCGGGTTTCATCCTCGGCAAGATGAAGGAAACCGCCGAATCATATCTGGGCGAAACGGTGACCGAAGCGGTCATCACCGTTCCCGCCTATTTCAACGATGCCCAACGGCAGGCCACCAAGGATGCCGGCAAGATCGCCGGTCTGGATGTTCTGCGCATCATCAACGAACCGACGGCCGCGGCGCTGGCCTATGGGCTGGACAAGGAGGGCGGCAAGACCATCGTGGTCTATGACCTTGGCGGCGGCACGTTCGACGTTTCGATCCTTGAAATCGACGACGGTCTGTTTGAGGTCAAGTCCACCAATGGCGACACGTTCCTTGGCGGTGAAGATTTCGACATGCGCATCGTCGAATATCTGGCGGCCGAGTTCAAAAAGGAATCCGGCGTCGATCTGACCAAGGACAAGATGGCGCTGCAGCGGCTCAAGGAAGCCGCGGAAAAGGCCAAGATCGAACTGTCCAGCTCGGCCCAGACCGAGATCAACCAGCCGTTCATCTCGATGGACCCCAAGGGCGGTCAGCCGCTGCACATGGTGCTGAAACTGACCCGCGCCAAACTGGAATCGCTGGTCTCCGATCTGATCAAACGCACGATGAAGCCCTGTCAGGCCGCGCTGAAAGATGCCGGCCTTGCCAAGGGCGATATCGACGAGGTGGTTCTGGTCGGCGGCATGACCCGGATGCCCAAGGTGATCGAGGAAGTCAGCAAATTCTTCGGCAAGGAACCGCACAAGGGCGTGAACCCCGACGAGGTTGTCGCGCTGGGCGCTGCCATTCAGGCCGGTGTTCTGCAAGGCGACGTCAAGGACGTGGTCCTGCTGGACGTGACCCCGTTGAGCCTTGGCATCGAAACGCTGGGCGGCGTGTTCACCCGCCTGATCGACCGCAACACCACGATCCCGACCAAGAAAAGCCAGGTCTTTTCGACCGCCGAGGATAACCAGAACGCCGTGACGATCCGCTGTTTCCAGGGCGAACGCGAAATGGCCGCCGACAACAAGCTTTTGGGCCAGTTCAACCTCGAAGAAATCCCGCCCGCACCGCGCGGCCTGCCACAGATCGAGGTCACGTTCGACATCGACGCCAATGGCATCGTTTCGGTCTCGGCCAAGGACAAGGGCACGAACAAGGAGCAGAAGATCACCATTCAGGCGTCGGGCGGTCTCAGCGACGACGACATCGAAGCCATGGTCAAGGACGCCGAGGATAACGCCGAGGCCGACAAGGATCGCCGCGAACTGGTCGAGGCAAGGAACCAGGCCGAAAGCCTGATCCACGGCACAAAGAAATCGCTCGAGGATCATTCCGACAAGGTTGACCCTTCGACGGTCGAGGTAATTGAACTTTCGCTCAAGGCCCTGGAAGAAGCTCTCGAAGCCGACGACGCCGGCAAGATCAAGTCGCTGAGCCAGGATCTGACCGAAGCCGCGATGAAACTTGGCGAAGCGATCTACAAGGCCTCTGCCGAAGAGGCGGCGGCCGAAGAAAGCGAAGACGATGGCGGCCCAAGCCCGGTCGATGAAGATATCGTTGACGCCGATTTCGAGGATCTGGGTGACGACGAGCGGCGCGCCTGAGCGTCGAACTGACCAGGGCGTCGGTCCCACCGGGGCCGGCGCGCGCATATTTCGGGTTCTGTAGCAATGTCCAAACGCGACTTTTATGATGTTCTGGGGGTGGCCAAAGGGGCCAGCGATTCCGAACTCAAAAAGGCCTATCGCAAAAAGGCGATGGAGCTGCACCCGGACCGCAACAAGGACGATACCAGCGCCGAAGGCCGGTTCAAAGAAGTCAACGAGGCGTATGACGTTCTGAAAGACGCCGACAAGAAGGCCGCGTATGACCGGTTCGGCCACGCCGCCTTTGAAAACGGCAGCGGCGGCCCGCAGGGTTTCGCCCAGGGCGGCGGCGGCGACTTTTCATCGGCCTTTTCGGATGTGTTCGAAGACCTGTTCGGCGATTTCATGGGCGGCGCGCGCGGCGGCGGGGCCCAGCGGGCATCGCGGGGCTCGGACCTGCGTTACAATCTGGGCGTCACACTGGAAGAGGCGTTTTCGGGCCGCCAACGCTCGATCTCGGTTCAAAGCTCGGTCTCGTGCGCCACTTGTAGCGGTACCGGGGCCGAAGGCGGCGCAGAGCCGTCGAATTGCCCGACCTGTTCCGGCATGGGCAAGGTACGCGCGCAACAGGGATTCTTTACCGTCGAACGCACGTGCCCGACCTGCGCCGGGCGCGGCCAGATCATCACCAACCCATGCAAGTCCTGCGCCGGGGCCGGTCGCACGCAAAAAGAGCGTTCGCTTTCGGTAAACATTCCGGCGGGCGTTGAAACCGGCACCCGTATCCGGCTGGCGGGCGAGGGCGAGGCCGGGTTGCGCGGCGGCCCTTCGGGCGACCTCTATATCTTCATCGAAGTACGCGACCACCCGATATTCGAGCGTGAGGCGCAGAACCTGTTTTGCCGGATTCCGGTATCGTTTGGCACCGCGGCGCTTGGCGGCGAGATCGAGGCCCCGACGATTGACGGCGGTCGCAGCCGCGTCAAGATTCCCGCCGGCAGCCAGTCGGGCAAGCAGATGCGGCTTCGCAGCAAGGGAATGCCGGCGCTGCGCGGTGGACCTGCGGGCGACCTCTATATCGAGCTGGCGATCGAAACGCCGGTCAACCTCAGCAGCAAACAGCGCGAATTGTTGCGCGAATTCGAGGAACTGGGGGCGAACAACAACCCGCAAAGCTCCAATTTCTTCGGCAAAGTCAAAACCTTCTGGGACGGCATGAAGGGTTGACGTTAGCTTAGGCCTCCAGCCGCTTTTCCAGAAACGCCTTGACTTCGATCAACGAGGGAATCGCCTCGGCGGCACCCTTTCGGGTCACCTGCAACGCGGCAGCGGCAGCGGCAAATGTCATGGCGCCCCGGCGGTCCATTTCTGCGTCGACGCCAGCCAGATAATACCCCAGATAGGTATCGCCTGCGCCAGTGGTGTCCTGCGGCGCGACCGCAAAGGCCCGCACGTCAATCGTTTCCCGCGCAGATCGGAACGTCGCGCCCTCGCCACCCCGGGTGATCAGGGTTTCGGGCACCGGCAGGTGCTGTGCGTTGACGCCCATCGCCTGCGCCAGTTGCCCGGCCTCCAGCGCGTTGACCACCAGCAGGTCGGTGAACGGCAGCAATCGCTGGGCGTGATCCGCATCGAACGGCGCAGCGGAATAAACGACCCGCATGTCCCGGCTTTGCGCCAGTTCGGCGGTGAATGCGCCCAGATTGGTTTCCGCCTGCAATACCAGAATATCGCCCGGCATCGCATCGCCAAGCGCGTCGGTTATCCGGGCCTCGTCCAGCGCGGCGTTGGCGGAACTGTGGATGACGATGGCGTTTTCGCCCGCCGCATCGACGCTGACGATGGCATGTCCGGTCGGAATATCCAGCGTGGCAATGTAATCGGTATTCACGCCAAGTTCGTGCATGCGCCCGACCGCCCAGCCGCCATCGGGACCGACCGCACCGATATGGAACACCCGCGCCCCGGCCCGCGCCGCCGCGATCGATTGATTGGCGCCCTTGCCACCCAGACCTACGTGATGCGCTGTCGCCGCGATGGTTTCGCCCGGCGCCGGCAATGTCGGTACATCATAAAAATGATCGGCATTGATGGAGCCAAGGTTGAATATCGCCATTCACGCCACCTTGCAGGCTGCCATCACCGCCATGTGCAGAATGTCGGTATCTGTCGACGTCGTGCTACATAATTGCACCGATTTTTCGATGCCCGTCAGAATCGGGCCAATGACGGTCGCGCCGCCCATTTCCTGCAGCAGCTTGACCGAGATCGAGGCCGAATGCCGCGCGGGCACCACCAGAACATTCGCCGGTGCGCTCAGGCGGCAGAAGGGATAGCTCTCCATCACGTCGGAATTCAGCGCAACATCGGCCGTCATCTCGCCCTCGAATTCGAAATCGACGCCTCGTTCTGCCAGCACATCGGGCGCATCGTGCATTTTCTCGGCCCGCTCGGAGACCGGATAGCCGAAGTTCGAAAAACTGACAAAGGCGACCCGAGGTTCAAGCCCCAGTGACCGCGCAACATGGGCCGCGCGTTCCGCAATGTCGGCAAGGTCTTCCTTTTCGGGCCATTCGTGAACCAGCGTGTCCGCGATCAGGACCAGACGCCCGCGCAGCAGCACCGCCGAAACCCCGACCGCGCCATCCTTTGCCGTCGCATCGATGACGTGATTCAGCAATTCCAGCACCAGCGCCGATTTGCGCGTCGCCCCGGTAACCATCCCGTCGCCGTGCCCGTGCGCCACCATCAGCGCCGCAAAAACGTGCCGGTCGCGTGATGCCAGGCGGTGGCAATCTTGTTGATCGTACCCCTTGCGCTGCAAGCGCTCGTAGAGGTGCGCCTTGTATTCGTCGAGGTGGGGCGTGGTGGCCGCGTTCACGACCTCAATTTCGTCAAAGGCATCGCCCAGCCCGGCGGCTTCAAGCCGACTGCGCACGCTGGCCTCGCGGTCAACGACAATGGCGCGGCCAAGACCCGACCGGGAATAGTTTACCGCCGCGCGCAAAACCCGCAGATCGTCACCCTCGGCAAACACCATCCGGGCCTGCGCGTTGCGCGCCCGCACATACAGCGATTGCAGGATCGAGGCGGTCGGATCAAGCCGCGCCTTCAGCGACAATTCATACGCCTCCATGTCGATGATGGGTCGCCGGGCAACGCCGGTATCCATCCCGGCGCGGGCCACGGCGGGCGGAATCACGTAGATCAGGCGCGGATCGAACGGGGTCGGAATGATGTAGTCGCGCCCAAAAGTCAGCTTGGTGCCATAGGCCATCGCCACTTCGTCCGGCACGTCCAGCCGCGCCAGATCCGCCAGTGCATGCGCACAGGCGATTTTCATTTCATCGTTGATGGCGCGGGCGTTGATATCCAGCGCCCCGCGAAACAGGTACGGGAACCCCAGCACGTTGTTCACCTGATTGGGGTAATCCGACCGCCCCGTTGCAACGATCGCGTCTTCGCGGACCGCGTGCGCCTCTTCGGGTGTGATTTCCGGATCGGGGTTGGCCATGCCAAAGATGACCGGATTTGGTGCCATGCTTTTGACCATCTTGGCGGTCACCGCGCCCTTGACCGATACGCCGATAAAAACATCGGCGTCGACCATGGCCTGTTCCAGCGTGCGCGCATCGGTCTTTGCGGCATGGGCGGATTTCCACTGGTTCATGCCCTCTGTGCGGCCCTGATAGATCACGCCCTTGGTGTCGCAGGCGATGCAATTGTCGTGTTTGGCCCCCAGCGTCTTGATCAGTTCGATACAGGCGATGCCCGCCGCACCCGCGCCATTCAGAACGATCCTGCAATCTTCGATCTTCTTGCCCGAAATGTGCAGCGCATTGATCAGCCCGGCCGCGCAGATCACGGCGGTGCCGTGCTGGTCGTCGTGAAAAACCGGGATGTCCATTGCCTCTTTCAGGCGCTGCTCGATGATAAAGCACTCCGGGGCCTTGATGTCTTCGAGATTGATGCCGCCAAACGTCGGCCCCATCAGCTTGACCGCGTTGACAAAGGCATCGGGGTCCTGGGTATCAAGCTCCAGATCCACCGAGTTCACATCGGCAAACCGCTTGAACAGAACCGACTTGCCCTCCATCACCGGTTTTGACGCCAACGCCCCCAGATTTCCCATGCCCAGAATTGCAGAGCCGTTGGTGATCACCGCGACAAGATTGCCCCTGGTGGTGTAATCGTACGAAGCCTGTGGATCGTCGGCGATGGCCTGAACCGGTACCGCGACGCCGGGTGAATACGCCAGCGCCAGATCACGCTGCGTCGCCATCGGGACCGAAGCGCTGATTTCTATTTTGCCGGGCTTTGGTTCCAGATGATACGTAAGCGCGTCTTCGGCCGTGGTCTTGGTGTTGTTCGCCATCGTTCAATTTGTCCTCGTCATGGTTGGCACTGCTTAACGCGGCAGACGGGGCGCTACAACCGGACACTGGCTTTTGCGCTTTTCGCGGCGGCGGGGGCTGTGTAGGTTGCATCGGCAATTTGCAGGGGGTGATGCGGTGAATCTCGCGGGCGCAAACGTCACGCCGATGATGGCGCAGTATCTGGAGATCAAGGAACATTACCCCGACGCCCTGTTGTTTTACCGCATGGGCGACTTTTACGAGATGTTCTTTGACGATGCCGAAGCGGCGGCGGGCGCGCTGGATATCGCCCTGACCAAACGCGGCAAGCATCTGGGGCGCGAAATTCCGATGTGCGGCGTGCCCGCGCATGCGTCGGATGGCTATCTTTTGTCCCTGATCAAAAAGGGGTTCCGCGTCGCTGTTTGCGAACAACTCGAAGACCCGCGCGCCGCCAGGCAACGTGGTGCCAAGGCCGTGGTCAAACGCGGTGTCGTGCGTCTGGTTACACCCGGCACCCTGACCGAGGATTCGCTGCTAAGCGCGCGGCGGCACAATTTTCTGTCGGCGTGGGTCGAAATCAGGGGCGAGGCCGCGTTCGCCTGGGCCGACGTATCCACCGGCGCATTCCGGGTGATGCCCTGTCCGCGAGTTCTGCTGGCAACGCAAATGGCGCGGTTGTCACCAAGCGAGCTGTTGGTGCCGGAACCGTTGTTTTCGGAGTTCGCCGATCTTGCGGCGGAATATGACGCGGCATTGACCCCGATGGGGATGGGCGCATTTGATTCCGCCAATGCTGAAAGACGGTTGGCGGATTTGTTTAATGTCCAATCGCTGGCCGGGATCGACTCGTTCAGCCGGGCCGAGATTGCAGCGATGGGCGGCATCGTCGAATATCTGGATCTGACCCAAAAGGGACACCTGCCCCTGCTGGCCCGCCCGGTACGCGAAGCCGGCGATCGCCTGATGCGGATCGACAGCGCCACCCGCCAGAATCTGGAACTGACCCGAAACCTTGCCGGAAAAAGCGACGGTTCGCTGCTGTCCGTGATCGATCGAACGATCACCAGTGGCGGCGCAAGGTTGATGTCCTCTCGGCTGGGTGCCCCGTCGGTTCATCTTGAAACGATCCATAACCGGCAGGAAATGCTGGCCTTTTTTCTGGAGAATCCGGCCGTCTCGACCGGCGTCCGCGAGGCGCTGCGCGCTTGCCCTGATCTGGAACGCGCGCTGGCGCGGTTGGCGCTCAATCGCGGTGGGCCGCGCGACCTTGCCGCCGTCTGCCGGGCGCTTGGTCAGGCCGGGTTGATTGCGCACGAGATCTCGGCGGTGCAACCGCCCGCGTCGCTGATGTCGGCCGTCACTTCGTTGCGTGGATTTGAAAACCTTCAGGATCTGCTGATAAGCGCGCTGGCACCGGAACCTCCGGTTCAGCTACACGACGGCGGAATGGTTGCCGCCGGGTTCGACGACGAGCTTGATAAGCTGCGGCACCTCCGTGACGACGGGCGCGCCGTCATTGCGGAAATGCAGGCGGAGTATGTTGCTGACACGGATGTCAAATCGCTTAAGATTAAACATAACAACGTGTTGGGCTACTTTGTTGAGACTCCGGCTTCACATTCAACCCGGATGATGGCACCTCCGTTTTCCGAGGTTTTCGTCCATCGGCAAACCACCGCCAACGCGCTCAGATTCACGACCGCCGCGCTGTCCGAGATCGAATCGCGCATTCTGAATGCCCGCGACCGCGCCCTTGCCATTGAGCGGCGCGTGTTTGACGAACTGCAATCCGCCGTTCTGGATGCCGCTGCTGCGCTTGGCCCGCTGTCGCGTGCCGTTGCCGAGATCGATGTGGCGGCGGCGCTGGCAGATGTCGCCGCCCGCGAAAACTGGTGCCGTCCGGAGCTGGACGAATCTCACCGGTTCGAGATTGTCGAGGGCCGCCACCCCGTGGTCGAAAGCGCGCTTCGGGCTGCTGGGGACGTGCCGTTCATTGCCAACGATTGCGACCTGAGCGACGATTTGCCCGATAAATCAAGAATTTGGTTGCTGACCGGCCCGAATATGGCCGGGAAATCCACGTTTCTGCGGCAAAACGCCCTGATCGCCCTGTTGGCCCAGATCGGAAGCCACGTTCCTGCCAGATTGGCGCGCATTGGGCTGGTATCGCAATTATTCTCGCGCGTCGGCGCGGCGGACGATCTGGCGCGGGGTCGATCGACCTTCATGGTGGAAATGGTGGAGACCGCAGCGATCCTTAATCAGGCGGATTCCCGGGCGCTGGTCATTCTCGATGAAATCGGGCGCGGCACGGCCACCTATGACGGATTATCCATCGCCTGGGCGACGCTGGAGCAGTTGCACGATGTCAATAAGTGTCGGGCGCTCTTTGCCACGCATTATCATGAGCTTACCGCCCTTTCCTCAACCCTTGTATCCCTGGCCAACGCGACCGTCGCCGTTCGCGAATGGCAAAACGAAGTCGTGTTCCTGCACGAGGTGCGACCCGGTGCCGCCGACCGGTCGTATGGCATACAGGTGGCGCGTCTGGCCGGCCTGCCCGAAGCGGTGATCGACCGGGCGCGATCGGTTCTGGCGGCGCTGGAAGAGGGCGACCATTCGACCGGTGGTCGGACGCAGGCGGTGATTGATGGTTTGCCGCTGTTTTCAGCCTCGGCGGGGGCGCGGCGGGATGCGCCTGAAACGTCCGCGATTGAAACGCGGTTGCGGGAAATTCATCCCGACAACCTGACCCCGATGGATGCGCTTAACCTGATCTATGCCCTTCGCGGTCTGCTGAAGGCCGACGAGAATGGATCGGGTTGAACGCTCAGTCGTCGGTCTTTGGCGGGGTCGAGGATACCCCGACCTGCGCCGGGCGCAACAGACGGTCGCCAATCACGAACCCCTCGTTCATCAACTGGATGATCTGCCCAGCGCTGGTGTCGGGCAGCGGTGCCTCGAACATGGCCTGATGTAACTGCGGGTTGAACTTTTCGCCGGGTTCGGGCGAAAGCCGCTCGATCCGGTGTTTGGAGAACGCGGCCAGCAATTCGCGCAGCGTCAGTTCGACCCCTTCGATCAGCGCCCTGGAAGTTTCGCGCTGGGCATCGTCAACGGAATCGAGCGCGCGCCGCATGTTGTCGTAGACCGACAACAAGTCCCGCGCGAGCTTCGAGCCGCCGTAGACTTCGGCGTCGCGGCGGTCCCGCTCGCCACGTTTGCGCACGTTTTCGGCTTCGGCCAGTGCGCGCATCAACCGGTCTTTCAGATCGTCGCGCTCGGCGCAAAGCAGGTCCCATTCGTTGGCTTCATCGCCCAGCGCCAGCGGGTCGGAATCGTTGAATTCCGCCGGGTCGTATTCCGGTTCTTTCGCAGCCTCAGCCGTCACTTCGTCATCCTTTTCATCCGCCATCTGCGCCTCTAATCCAACTGACGGTCAGACAGCAATCGCCCGACCAGTTGCGCGGTGTAATCGACAATCGGCACGATCCGTCCATAGTTGAGCCGGGTCGGTCCGATCACGCCCACCGCACCGATAATTTTCCGGTCAGCGTTCATATATGGAGAAACCACCAAAGAGCTACCGGAAAGTGAAAAAAGTTTGTTTTCCGAACCAATAAACACCCGGACACCTTCGCCACCTTCGGTCAGGTCCAGAAAACGCGCCAGATCGCGTTTGCGTTCCAGATCGTCAAACAGGGTCCTGATGCGCGAAAGGTCCTGGCCGATGGTGTCGTCGCCGATCAGGTTCGACTGACCGCGCACAATCAGGCGTTCGTGATTTTCGCCCTCGGATTCCCACATGGCAACGCCGTTTTCGACCATTTGCCGCGCCAGTGTGTCCAGCTCCTGACGATGATTGCGGATCTCGGTCCTGACGACCTGCGCCAGTTCGGAAAGCGTGTGCCCCTGAACGATGGCGTTCAGGAAATTTGCGGCCTCGCGCATGGCCGATGGCGTCTGGCCGGGCGGCGGCGTAAACACCCGGTTTTCAACCTGTCCGTCCGCCGTCACCAGAACCACCAGCGCCCGGTCGGGCGACAGGGTCACGAATTCGATGTGCTTGATTGCGGCCTCGGATTTTGGGGCCAGAACCAGACCCGCGCCCTGCGTCAGCCCGGACAGGACCGTGCTGGCCTTGTCCAGCATTCTGGGCACATCGTCGTTGTCGTGCCCGATCGTGTTCTTGATCTTGTGCTGCTCGGTCTCCGGCAGATCGCCGACCTCCAGAAACGAATCAACGAACATGCGCATGCCCAATTGTGTCGGCACCCTGCCCGCAGAGATATGTGGGCTGCCAAGCAGACCCAAATGTTCGAGGTCCTGCATGACATTGCGAATGGTCGCGGCGGAAATGTCCTCGGTCAGGGATCGCGACAGGGTGCGCGAGCCGACGGGTTCGCCCAGATCGATATAAGTTTCCACAATGGTGCGAAACACGTCGCGACCGCGATCGTTCAGATCGTCAAGCGGATTGGTTGGCTTGGTCATTTTGGTCGAACCGGTCAATTGCGGGAAACATTCGTAGTTATTCTTTGCTGGTGCGTCAATCGGCCCGTTCAGGCCTTTACTCGCAGCATCCGCGCGCGGTATCTGGCACGGCATCTGCAAAAAGGAATGAACATGCGCCCCTCCGGAAGAAAACCCGATCAGCTTCGCGAGATTTCGATTGAGACCGGAATCACCCGGCATGCTGAAGGTTCGTGCCTGATCAAGTGCGGAGAGACGCATGTGCTTTGCACGGCGTCGCTTGAATCGCGGGTGCCACCCTTTTTGCGAAATTCCGGGCTGGGCTGGGTCACCGCCGAATACGGTATGCTGCCGCGGGCGACGACGACCCGCAACCGGCGCGAGGCCGCCGCGGGCAAGCAATCCGGCAGAACACAGGAAATCCAGCGGCTTATCGGGCGATCCTTGCGTGCAGGTGTGGACCGTGTCGCGCTGGGTGAGCGGCAGATCACCGTGGATTGCGACGTGTTGCAGGCCGATGGCGGCACCCGATGCGCGTCGATCACCGGCGGCTGGGTGGCGCTGCGCCTTGCGGTGAATGCGTTGCTGAAAGCCGGTGAAATCTCGACCGATCCGCTGACCGATCACGTTGCGGCGGTAAGTTGCGGCATTTACGGCGGGCAGGCGATTCTGGATCTCGATTATGCCGAAGACAGCGAAGCCGGCACCGACGCGAACTTTGTCATGACCGCGACGGGGGGGCTGATCGAAATTCAGAGTTCGGCCGAGGGGGCAACTTTCTCGCGCCCGGAATTCAACCAGATGCTCGATCACGCAGAGGCCGGAATTGCCGTACTGGTCGCCGCCCAGGCCAAAGCGACCGGGACCTGACATGCGAAGCAGAATTGGCGACAGGATCGTCGTCGCCACCCATAATCGCGGCAAGCTGATCGAAATTCGTGACCTGCTGTTGCCGCTGGGGATAGAACCGGTTTCCGCCGATGACCTTTCCCTGCCCGAACCGGCCGAAACCGAGGATACGTTCGCCGGAAATGCCCGGATCAAGGCGCATTTCGCGGCCCGTCAGTCCGGTATGGTGGCCCTGTCCGATGACAGCGGCATCGTGGTGGACGCGCTGGATGGCGCGCCGGGGGTCTATACGGCCAACTGGGAGGAAACCGATGCCGGACGTGACTTTTTCGCCGCGATGCGAAAAGTACAGACCCGGCTAGAGGGTCTCGCCGCGCCGGAACCGCGAACCGCACGGTTCGTGTGCACGCTGTGTCTTGCCTGGCCGGACGGGGACGAGCGGATTTTCGAGGGCAAGGTCGAAGGTCGCCTGGTCTGGCCGATCCGGGGCGAAAACGGGTTTGGTTTTGACCCCATGTTCCTGCCCGACGGTCGCGCCCAGACGTTTGGGGAAATGGTACCTGCCGAAAAGCACGCGATGAGCCATCGCGCGGTGGCTTTCCGACGGTTGCTTGCCGATCTGGGAAATGGCTGACGCCCTGCGATCAGATGGGTTGAGCATTTATTTGCACTGGCCCTTTTGCACGGCGAAATGCCCCTACTGTGATTTCAACTCCCACGTCGCGGCGAATATCGATCAGACCCACTGGGCCGAGGCCTTTGACCAAGAGCTCGCGCGTTACCATCACCAGGTCCCGGAACGTACTGTAAAGTCCATATTTTTCGGTGGTGGCACCCCCAGCCTCATGGAAGGCGAAACCGTGCGTTCCCTGCTGCGCTCGATCCAAAGCCGCTGGCGGGTTGCCAACGATGTCGAGATCACGCTCGAAGCCAACCCCTCTTCGGCGGACGCCGGGCGCTTTGCGGCGTACCGGGACGCCGGTGTCGACCGCTTGTCGCTGGGCATTCAGGCGCTTAACGATACCGATCTGCGCCGTCTTGGCCGTTTGCACGACGTGGCGCAGGGGCTGCGGGCGGTCGAGATGGCGCAAGATATCTTTGCGCGTGTTAGCATCGATCTGATTTACGCGCGCCAACATCAATCCCTTGCAGAGTGGGACCGCGAGCTTGCGCGTGCGCTGGGCTTCGGGTTGGGGCATCTTTCACTTTATCAATTGACGATCGAGGACGGCACGGCGTTTGGCGACCGCCACAGGGCGGGAAAGCTGGGCGGCCTGCCGGAAGGCGATCTGGCCGCGGACATGTACGAGTTGACGCAGCAGGTCTGTGGTGAACGCGGGCTTCCGGCCTACGAGATTTCGAACCACGCGCAGCCGGGTTCTGAATCGCGCCACAACCTGAATTATTGGCGCGGCGGCGATTGGCTGGGGGTTGGCCCCGGCGCGCATGGCAGGCTGTCGATCGCGGGCCAGCGTTTCGCGACCGAAACCCGGCGCGCGCCGTCGATCTGGCTGAAAAATGTCGCTGGCGGCAGCGGTGAAAAGTCCCGCGACCAGCTATCCCAGCGCGACCAGACGATCGAAGCATTGATGATGGGGTTGCGCATGGCTGAGGGTGTGGAGCTTCGGCGGCTGGAACCGCAGGCGTGGACCGTGATGGCCGAAGGGCCGGTTGCGGAGCTGGTGGATACCGGGCATCTGATGCGATCAGGCGAACGGCTGATCGCGACCGACAAGGGGCGGTTGGTGCTGAACAGCGTTCTGCGGGAGCTTTGTGCCGGATTGTAGGCATACCCGGAAAACAGGATATAAATCAGCGGGTTATTTGATATTCCAACGCGTCTCTACGCTGACTCGCCCCGAGACAGCGTCAGAATCCGGCAAAGCTCGTCTAGCTGGTCAAGGGAATCGTAGCGGATTTTCACGGTGCCCGATTCCGCGCCCTCGTTGTGGTCAACGGAAACGCTCATTCCCAGATTGGCGGACAGATCAAGCTCCAGCGCCTTGGTATCGGCGTCCTTGGATATGCTGACCGGTTTGGCGGGTTTCGGTTTTTCCGCCGCCGGTTTGGCCAGCTTTTCAGCCTGGCGCACCGACAAGCCCCGACGCACAATCGCCTTGGCGAGCTCTATCGGATTTTCGGCCGTTACCAGCGTTCGGGCGTGCCCTGCCGACAGTTTTCCCGCGATCAGCATTTCCTGCACTTCGGGCGGCAGGTTCAACAGTCGCAGCAGGTTGGCGATGTGGCTGCGGCTTTTGCTGAGAACGGTTGCCAATTGCTCTTGCGTATGGCCGAACTTGTCCATCAGTTGACGATATCCCTGCGCTTCTTCGACCGCGTTGAGGTCAGCGCGCTGGATATTTTCGATGATCGCGAATTCCAGAACCTGAGAATCGTCCAGATCGCGAATCAGGACCGGAATCTCGTGCAACATCGCCATCTGCGCGGCCCGCCATCGGCGTTCGCCCGCGACGATCTGGAAATGGCCGGAATGTTGTGGGTCGGCGCGAACCAGCAGGGGTTGCAGGATGCCCTTTTCCCGGATCGAGGCGGCAAGCTCGTCCAGATCGGTCTGGGTAAAATCCCGGCGAGGCTGGTCGGGGTTCGGGTGGATGTTTTCGATCGGGATCAGACTGTCGGGCGCCCGCGTCCGTTCTGGCGCGTCCGCGGTTTGCCCGGTTTCACCGACGGGATCCAGCGCGCCCGTATCGGCCATCAACGCCGACAGACCCCGGCCAAGACCACGTTTGTCGGATTTTGGTTTCGTCATTTTTATCAACCCCTTACATGGGTGAATTTATGTTGTCTGATCCGCGTGACGCCGCAACATTTCGGCCGCCAGTTTCTGATAAGCGATACTGCCCTTGCTGGTGTGGTCATACAGCAGCGCCGGCATTTCGAACGACGGCGCCTCGGACAGGCGCACGTTTCGCGGTATGATGGTCGAATAGACCAGATCGCCCAGATTTCCCCGCACGTCCTGTTCGACCTGCCGCGACAGGTTGTTGCGCGAATCGTACATGGTGATCACGACCCCTTCGAACCGCAAACGGGCATTTATGGTTTGCCGCACCTCGCGGATGGAGAGCATCAGTTGCGACAGCCCTTCGAGCGCAAAAAACTCTGCCTGCAACGGCACCAGAACCGAATGCGCCGCGACCATGGCGTTTACCGTCAACAGGTTGAGCGACGGCGGGCAATCGATCAGGATGTAATCCAGGTTGAACGCCCTCAAACTGCTGTGATGCGACAGTTTTCGCAGCATGATGGCCCGGTCATCGTTCCCCGCAAGCTGTATGTCCGCCGAGCTGAGATCGGTCGTGGCCGGCGCGATCATCAGGTTCGGCACCTGGGTTTCGCAAATGACGTTTTCCCAGTCGGCACCCTCCAGCAGCAGATCATATGTTGTCAGATCGCGCTGCTCCGGCTTTATGCCCAATCCGGTTGACGCGTTACCTTGCGGGTCGATGTCGATCAACAGGACCCGCTTTTCAGCGGCGGCCAGTGCGGTGCCAAGGTTGATGGCGGTGGTGGTTTTGCCAACGCCGCCCTTCTGGTTGGCGATCGCGATGATTTTCGGCCGATCGCCGCTGGTATCTTGGTCAGACACGCCTGATGTCCCGAATTTGTACGATAACGCCGCCGGAATCGGTTGTGCTGGGCGTTTTTTGGACTTCGAATGTCCAATATTTTCGCGCTTCGGTCAATTCAGATTCGACGGTCCGCCCCTTAGGAAACAGCCCCACCGTGGGGCTTTTGCCATGATGGTGCATATAGCCGATCAATTTCGCCAATGGTGCAACCGCGCGGGCGGATACCACGTCGACGCCGAGTGACGCCAAATCCTCTGCCCTTTCGGCGCGGATTCGGGGTGATAGGTTCATTTCCTGGCTGGCATGATGCAAAAAGGCCGCCTTTCGCCGGTCGCTTTCGATCAGGGTTACCGTCAATTCCGGCGATTGCTCTGCCGCCAGGGCCGCGATGACCAGACCCGGAAATCCCGCACCGCTGCCGATATCCACCCAGGTTTGGGCGCCTGGCGGTCGCAGATCCCACAATTGTGCTGAATCGGAGACGTGGCGAACCCAGTATTGATCGAGCGTGGTCGCTGAGACCAGATTTATTTTGCGATTCCAGGTGGCGAGGCAGGTTTCCAGCTTTTGCAGCCGCTCAATTGTTTCACGTGAAACATTGAGCATCGCCTGAAGCATCTTGTTGGGGGATTTTGCCGCCATCAGGCGCGCAGAGCGTGGGAATCGCGGCGCAATCGCCCCAGTATCATCGTCAGCGCCGAGGGAGTCATCCCTTCGACCCGGCCCGCCTGCGCCAGCGTGCGCGGTTTGACCGTCGCCAGCTTCGCGATCAGCTCCGCCGACAATCCGGGAACGGCCGCGAATTCAAACCCATCCGGGATCACATGCGCATCGTCGCGCTTCAGGGCGTCAACGTCGCTTTGCTGGCGGGTGATATAGTGGGCGTACAGCGCATCCCTTTCCAATTGGTCGCCGGTTTCGGGTTTGATATCAGCGACTTCCGGCCATACATTTACAAGCGACACGAGCTTGATATCCGGAAAGCTTAGCAATTCCAACCCGTTGCGGCGTACGCCGTCCTGGCTGATGTCGATTCCGAATTTGGCGGCTTCGTTCGGAGTCAGCGTCAGGCCGGTCAGGCGCTGCCGGGCGCTGTCAAGATCGGCGGCCTTGGCGTCGAAATGCATTTTCCGCGTCGGTCCGACGCATCCCAGATCGATGCCGGTCGGGGTCAGGCGCTGATCGGCATTATCCGCGCGCAGCGACAGGCGAAATTCGGCGCGCGATGTGAACATCCGGTAAGGTTCGGTAACGCCACGCGTGATCAGGTCGTCGATCATCACCCCGATATAGGCCGTGGACCGGTCGAAAATCACCGGCTCCCGGCCCTGGGCCGACCTCGCCGCGTTCAACCCGGCGACAAGACCCTGCGCCGCTGCCTCTTCATACCCGGTGGTTCCGTTGATCTGACCCGCGAAATACAGGCCGCCAATTTCCCTGAGCTCCAGCGTGGCGCGCAGCGCGCGCGGGTCGACGTAATCGTATTCAATCGCATAGCCCGGCTGAAGGATGCGCACCATTTCCAGACCCTTGATCGTCCGGACATATTCGCGTTGAACGTCCGGCGGCAACGATGTCGAAATGCCGTTCGGATAGATCGTCGGATCATCCAGCCCCTCGGGCTCCAGAAAGATCTGGTGCGAATCCTTGTCTGCGAAACGCACGATCTTGTCTTCGATGGAGGGGCAGTATCGCGGTCCGACTCCCTGGATATTTCCGCCGTACATCGCTGATTTTCCGATGTTTTCCGCGATGACTTCGTGGGTTCGGCTGTTGGTGTGGGTAATGCCGCAATCGATCTGCCGCACCAACGGGCGTTTTGACAGAAACGAGAACATGGTGGGGTGGTCGTCGCCCGGTTGCCGCTCCAACCCGTCCCAGTTGATGGTTCGCCCGTCCAGACGCGGCGGTGTGCCCGTCTTCAGGCGGCCAAGCGGCAGGCCCAGCGCACTGATCCGCTCTGCCAGCGGAACCGAGGGGCTTTCGCCCATACGCCCGCCGGGGGTCGCCTGTTGCCCGACATGGATGACTCCGCGCAGAAAAGTCCCGGCGGTCAGGACCACCCGCGCCGCCGCGACCACGGAGTCGTCGCTCAGAACGATACCGGTGATGGCATCGCCGACGATGCGCAGATCGCTGACCTCGGCCTCGATCACGGTGAGGTTTTTTGTGGCGGCAATTTCCCGCTGCATTCCCGTACGGTAAAGCCCACGGTCCGCCTGGGCGCGCGGGCCTTGCACCGCCGGACCCTTGCGGCGGTTCAGGAGCCGGAACTGAATGCCGGCAGCGTCCGCCACCCGCCCCATCAAACCATCGAGCGCATCAATCTCGCGCACCAGATGACCCTTGCCCAATCCGCCAATTGCCGGGTTGCACGACATCTCGCCGATCCGCGCGGCGGCATGGGTGACCAGCGCGGTGGTGGCCCCCAGCCGTGCGGCGGCATGCGCCGCCTCGACGCCGGCATGACCGCCGCCGATTACCACCACATCAAATCCAGCGCGTTTCACGTGAAACATTCCCTATTTTCCAATGCAGAACCGGGCAAAGATTTCGTCCAGCACATCCTCGACATCCACCCGACCGATCAGCGAATCAAGCGCGCGGATCGCGTGGTGCAGGTCGGCCGACGCCAGTTCCACCGACTCCGCGCCGCCTGATACTACATCCTGCGCCGATTCCAAACGCGAAATCGCGCGATCGATGGCAAGCCGATGCCGCAGATTGATCGCAAGCCCGGCCCGCGAAGCCCTTTGGCCAAGCTTCTGTCCGATGGCGGCAATCAGGTCCGAAATCCCGTCGCCCGTAAGCCCGGAAATAGCCAAGCCTTTGAAATCATGCAATATATCGGATTTCCCGGTGACCACAAGATCGTCGGGTTGCCGCGCCGTGCCGAACGCCTCGGGCCCGTCCGGCTGGACCAGGAAGACCCGCAAATCCGCCGCCTCGGCCCGCCTGATCGCCAGCGCAACGCCCAGACCTTCGATCGGGTCCCCGGTTTCACGAATCCCCGCCGTGTCCAACAGGGTGACCGGCAACCCGCCCAGATCCATGCGCACCTCGATCACATCGCGCGTGGTGCCGGCGATTTCCGAGGTCAGCGCCGCGTCGCGCCCGGCGAGACGGTTCAGCAACGTCGATTTGCCGACATTCGGCGGCCCGACGATCGCGACCTCGAAACCATCGCGAATACGTTCCGAAACGTGGCTGCCGGCGCTTTCGGCGCGCAGGGACGTCAACGTATTGCCGACAAGTGCGCCCACTTCCGGCGTGACGTCGACCGGAACCTCTTCGTCGGCGAAATCGATGGTCGCTTCGAGCAGGGCAACCGACCTCAGCAAAGCCTCGCGCCACGTATTTGCCCTGGCACCCAACGCGCCGTCGAAAACGCGAAAGGCCTGCTGGCGCTGCGCCTCGGTCTCGGCTGCGATGAGATCGCCCAGCCCTTCGACCTGCGCCAGATCGAGGCAACCGTTTTCCAGCGCCCGTCGGGTAAATTCGCCGGGTTCAGCCAGTCGCAGGCCATTTTGTTCGCCAAGCTCGGCCAACATCGCGGCAACGATGGCGGGGGAACCGTGCAGGTGAAACTCTACCACATCTTCGCCGGTAAAGCTGTTGCCTGCGCCAAAACAGACTACCAGCGCGTCGTCCAAAGGGCCGCGGGCAGGGCTGGATATCCGGCGCAGCGCCATTTGGCGAGGTGGGGGCAGGGGCCCGGCCAGCTTCGCCGCCACGGCCCAGCTATCGCCGCCTGACGCCCGAATGACCGCAAGCCCGGCAATACCCGGCCCGGTGGCGAGTGCAAAGATCGTGTCCATGACGCTGCTCCCGGATCAGAAACTACGGACCCGGCGAGGAATCCGCAAATCAGGTATTCATCGAATCGAAGAATTCGCTGTTTGATTTGGTCTGTTTCAGTTTGCCCAGCAGGAATTCGATAGCGTCCGTCGTGCCCATCGGGTTCAGGATGCGGCGCAGAACGAAGGTCTTGGTCAGGTCGCCTTTTTCCACCAGCAATTCCTCTTTCCGGGTACCGGATTTCAGAATGTCGATGGCCGGGAAAACCCGTTTGTCGGCAACCTTGCGGTCCAGCACAAGCTCGCTGTTGCCGGTGCCCTTGAATTCTTCGAAGATCACCTCGTCCATGCGGCTGCCGGTTTCGATCAGCGCAGTTGCGACGATGGTAAGGGAGCCCCCTTCCTCGATGTTCCGGGCCGCGCCGAAAAAGCGTTTTGGCCGTTGCAGGGCGTTCGCATCGACACCGCCGGTCAGCACCTTGCCCGACGACGGGACGACCGTGTTGAAAGCGCGACCAAGGCGGGTGATTGAATCCAGCAGGATCACCACGTCGCGCTTGTGTTCGACCAGCCGCTTGGCCTTTTCGATCACCATTTCGGCGACCGCAACGTGGCGGGTTGCCGGTTCGTCAAAGGTTGAAGACACGACTTCGCCCTTGACCGAGCGCTGCATGTCGGTCACCTCTTCCGGCCGCTCATCGATTAGCAGAACGATCAGGTAGACCTCCGGGTGGTTCATGGCTACCGAGTGGGCGATATTTTGCAGGATCACCGTCTTACCGGTCCGCGGCGGTGCGACGACAAGCGAACGCTGGCCCTTGCCGATGGGGGCGACCAGATCGATTACCCGCGCGGTCTTGTCCTTTATGGTCGGATCCTCGATCTCCATGATCAGCCGCTCGTCGGGATAAAGCGGGGTCAGGTTGTCGAAATGCACCTTGTGCTTGGCTTTGTCGGGGTCGGAAAAATTGATCTGCGAGACTTTGACCAGCGCAAAGTAGCGCTCGTTTTCCTGCGGCGCCCTGATCACCCCCTCGACCGTATCGCCGGTTCTGAGCGAGAATTTCCGGATCTGACTGGGGCTGATGTAAATGTCGTCCGGGCCGGGCAGATAATTCGCCTCGGGCGACCGCAGAAAGCCGAAGCCGTCCTGCATGACTTCCAGCACACCATCGCCTGAAATCTCGACCCCGTCCTCGGCGTTTTCCTTCAGAATGGCGAACATCATGTCGCCCTTGCGCATGGTCGACGCATTCTCGATCTCAAGCTTTTCCGCCATTTTAAGCAGGTCGGCGGGGCTGGTGGCTTTGAGTTCCGAAAGGAACAATTTTTCCTGGGACATGGGTACTTTCGCGTCGACGCCGGACCACGCCCGGCGGATTAAAGGTTTTCGGTTCGGAGACGTCTTTGGCGGCCGAATGGCCAGACTGGCGCTGCTTTACACGCGTTGGGTTAAGAATGTCAAACCGCGCGTCAGAACGGGCGGGCGATGACCATGACCACGATCACCACCATCGCGGCGGTCGGCAGTTCGTTCATCAGGCGAAACCGGCGCGCCGGGACGGCGCAGGTGCCCTTGGCCAACATCGACCGCTGTCGGCCCAACCAATGATGAAACCAGCTTAGCAGGATCACCATCGCCGCCTTGACCCAGGGCCAGCCCACTGACCAATCGACAATGCCGGGCGTGAGTACGAGCGTCAGACCAAAAACCCAGGTCGCGATCATGGCCGGGTTCATGATCATCCGCAGCAGGCGGGTTTCCATCTTTGAAAAAACCGCGCGCTGCGGATCATTCTCCGCCGCCTCGGTGTGATAGACGAACAGCCGCGGAAGATACAGCAATCCGGCCATCCAGCTTATCACGGCAATCAGGTGCAGGCTTTTGACCCAGGGATAAATCAACGCGAGGATATCGCTCATCATCGGGGCTCCGGTGCTTGGGTTTCGGCTCATCTTACCAATAATATAAGAAAGAGAAAGTTGTAGATTCTGTAGGCACGGTGCGAAAGGGGATATCCCGCAATTACACACTTGTTCCTTGGCGGTTAGAAAAAGGGATTGCGAGAGGGAAAATTCCGAACCGATGTTGAGTGTTACAGTATAATTGCTATATATCAACGGTTTATGGTGGCATTATCCGGGCATCAATGGCTGAAGTGAATCGGGATAACTTTTGGAGACGGAACTTGCATGAATGTTCCACAACGTGGGACAATTCGGTTCCCTGTGCGAAAATCCGGGACGATTTCGGCAAATCGAGGAGAATTCACCGCCCCGCGGGAATTGCCGGGGATGAACCACGGTTCGTCCCTTGCCATCGCGCGCTGATATCCACAGACTTGCCCCATGACAGCACCGATCATCCTTGCGTCGGGTTCGGCGGTCCGACAGCAGATGTTGGCGGCCGCGGGCGTGGCCTTTGAAACCAGCGTCGCGCGAATTGATGAAGACGCGGTTAAGGAATCCCTGCTGGCTGATGGAACATCGCCGCGTGACCTTGCCGACGCACTGGCCGAGGTGAAGGCGGTTCGGATTTCGCAAAAAAATCCGGGTGCGATCGTGATCGGCGCCGATCAGGTGCTGGAAATCGCCGGCAGGGTTCTGAGCAAACCGAACGATATCGACGAAGCCCGCGAACATCTGCGCCAGCTTGCCGGGCAGCAGCACTCGCTGTTTTCCGCTGCCGTGATTGCGCGCGACGGACAGCCATTGTGGCGGCACATTGGCCGGGCCCGGCTTTGGATGCGGGATCTGTCAGAGACCTACCAGCGTTCCTATCTGGCGCGGAACGGCCGGGTTGTGATGCAGTCCGTTGGCGGTTACCAACTGGAAACCGAAGGTGCGCGGTTGTTTTCGAAAATCGACGGGGATTACTTCACCGTGCTGGGACTGCCGCTGATCGAGGTTCTGAACTACCTGAGCGACACGGGAAACATAGAGTCATGAGCACAGGACGCATTCCCCTGGCCGGAGTCATCGGCGCGCCCGTTGGCCATTCGCTTTCGCCCAAACTGCACGGTTACTGGCTGCGGAAATACGGGATCGAGGGGTATTATGTGCCCATCGAGCTGACGCGGGACACGTTCGACGCCGGGGTGAAATCCTTGCCGCAACTGGGTTTTCGCGGTGTGAATGTCACGATTCCGTTCAAGGAATTGGCGCTGGCACTGGCAGATGACGTCACGGATCGCGCCGCGCTGATCGGGGCGGCCAACACGCTGACATTCCGCAAGGACGGGCGCATTCATGCGGACAACACCGACGGATACGGGTTTATCGCCAATATCCGGCAATTTCAGGCGGACTGGAATCCGACATCGGGGCCGGCGATGGTGCTGGGTGCCGGGGGGGCTGCGCGAGCGGTCGCCTCGGCCTTGTTGGCCGAAGGCGTGCCGGAACTGATCCTGGCCAACCGAACCACGGCGCGGGCCGAAAACCTGCAGGAAAAACTGGGCGCCCGCGCCCGCGTGATTGGCTGGAATGCGGTCGCCAAGCATCTTGGCGATGTTGCGATGTTGGCCAACACCACCGCCCTTGGCATGAACGGGCAACCGGCGCTGAGCATTGATCTGGCGGCCATCAAGGCGGGTTCACTGGTGACCGATATCGTCTATGCGCCGCTTGAAACCCCATTGTTGCAGTCCGCCCGCGACGCCGGATGCAAAACCGTGGACGGTCTGGGAATGCTGTTGCATCAGGCAGCGCCGGGATTTGAGGCGTGGTTCCGCAAGAAACCAACTGTCGATCAGGCGCTGCGCGACTGGGTGCTGGAGCCGTGACCGGGAACCGACCCTTTGTTCTGGGGCTGACCGGTTCCATCGGTATGGGAAAATCGACCACGGCAGGGTTTTTTCGCGAATTCGGAATTCCGGTATGGGATGCTGATGCAGCGGTACATCGTCTGTACGCCTCCGGGGCGGCAGGAACGGCGCGGATCGCCGATCTGTTTCCGCAAGCGATCAACGACAGTGGGGTCGATCGCGCCGCCTTGCGGAACATCATCGCCACCGACCCGACCGCGATGGGCCGGATCGAGGCGCTGATCCATCCGCTGGTCGCACGGGACCGGGCCGAATTCGTTCGGGCGGCACGGAAAAGCGGCGAATGGCTGGTCGTGGTCGATATCCCACTGTTGTTTGAAACCGGCGGCGAGTCGGGTGTGGATGCAACGCTGGTCGTTTCGGCCCCAGCCGACGTGCAGCGCCAGCGCGTATTGGCGCGCGCGGAAATGACGCCGGCGCATTTTGCGCGGATTCTTGCAAGCCAGACGCCCGATCCGGAAAAGCGCGCGCGCGCGGATTACGTCATCCAGACCACATCGCTTGCCCCGGCCCGCACCGCCGTGGCAAAGCTGTTGGCGGAACTGAAAGACGGGACAGGCCCCGATGCGTGAGATTGTACTGGATACCGAGACGACCGGACTGGACCCCGCGACCGGCGACCGGATCGTGGAGATCGGCGCGATCGAGTTGTTGAACCACATGCCGTCGGGCAAGGTCTATCACCAGTACATCAACCCCGAACGCTCGATGCCCGAAGGCGCTTTTGCGGTGCATGGTCTGGGGGATGCGTTTCTGGCCGACAAACCGGTCTTTGCCAGTATCGCGCAGGCATTTCTGGACTTCATCGGCGACGCCAAGCTGGTGATTCACAACGCCTCGTTCGACATGAAGTTTCTGAACGCCGAGCTGGTCTGGGCACAACGCGACCGCCTGCCACCCGATCAGGCGTTGGACACGCTGGAAATCGCGCGGCGCAAGTATCCCGGTGCGCAGAACTCGTTGGATGCCCTGTGCCGACGCTTTGGCGTTGACAACTCGGTCCGCGAAAAACACGGCGCGTTGCTGGACAGCGAGTTGCTGGCCGAGGTCTATCTGGAATTGATCGGCGGCAGGCAACCGGATTTCGGGCTGGACGCGGCGCATCTCGCGGGCACGTCGCACGCCGGTACGCCCGAAGACACCGAGCGAACCAGCAAGCGCGAAAAGGCGTTGCCACCGCGCCTGACCCCGGACGAATTGCAACGGCACGCCGAATTCGTCAAGTCGCTGGGCAAGGCGCCGCTATGGTCGAAATTTGGTTCGAACTGAGCCGGATCAGACGATGGGCTGTCCGACCTTCTCGGCCTCGGCGCGGCGCTGCACCTCCTGGCGGTACAGGTTCATGAAATCGATGTTTTCCAGATTCAGCGGCGGAAAACCGCCATCGCGGGTGACATCGCTGACGATCCGGCGCAGATACGGGAAAATCATCCGCGGACATTCGATTAACAGGAAAGGGTGCATCTGATCGTCGGGCACGTTTTCAATCTGAAACAGGCCACCATATTCGATTTCCAGAATGAAAAGAACCTCGTCCGCCTCTTTGCTTTTGGATTCGATGTTGAGCTTGATCAGAACCTCGAAATTGGAGTCATTCTCGCGTTTTCGGGCGTCGAGATTGACCTGCACCTGAATCTCGGGGTTGAGGTTCCCGGTCAGCGATTTTTGCGCGGCGACATTTTCGAATGACATGTCACGGATAAACTGACCGGTGATCTGCATCCGGGGTTGCTGCGCCGCGTTGTTCGCGGCGGCGGTTTCTTCAGCCATGGAAAGCTCCTGAATGGGGTGGTGTGTCCGGCGCCATGACTAGCAGGTCAATCCCGCTGCCACAATCAGAGAAACCCGTTTTGTTTCAATGCTTTGTCCAGCCAGATGGATTTTCGGGGCGGGGCCCGGTTGAATCGTCGACCACCGAATACTCGCCATCGATCACGTCACCACGATTGCCGGATCGCGGTTCGGGCGCGGGCGGTGTGGCCGAAAATGAAAACCCGCCAGTGGTAATGCGCGCGGCACCCCACCTGATCAGGGCGCGGCGAAACGGCGGCAACAACAGCAGAAACCCGGCCGTGTCGGTGAAAAATCCGGGCGTCAGCAGCAAGATCCCGGCGACCAGAATCATGGCCCCCTGAATCATCGGGTCCGCCGGATTGCCGCCCGTGGAAACCGCGGCCTGAAGCCGGTTCAGCGCCTGAATGCCCTGCGTGCGCATCAGGGCCGTCCCGATCATCGCGGTAAGAACAACAATCGCCAGCGTCGGCCATAGCCCGATAAAGCCGCCAACCTGAATAAACAACGCGATCTCGATGATCGGCACCGCGACGAACAGCAAAAACAGCCACATGGTGATTTCCGGTCCTTTCGCGCCGTGGCGTGGTAGACTTGACCACAACCCTGACATACATATGTGCAAATCGAAGCGGGTTCCAAGCCTGCATGCAAAGATTCTGGAGATACCGTTCATGAATTCCGCTGTTCTACAGCTTTTGGTGCTGGCAGGAATTGCCCTGTTTCTGATTCTGCGGCTCAAAAACGTGCTGGGAACCCGCGAGGGGTTCGAAAAACCCCCGGTGGCGAACGAACCGGCGGGCAAACCCGTTGCGCCGCGTCGTGAATTCGCGGTGATCGAGGGCGGGGTCGATCTGGATATCGCCGATCACACCGATGTCAAAAGCGCGTCGGGCAAGGCCCTTGCGGCAATGAAAGTGGCCGAACCGGATTTCGGCGTCAGCGATTTTCTGAACGGTGCGCGCGGCGCCTACGAGATGATCCTGATGGCATTCGAGGGCGGCGATCTGAAAACGCTGCGGCAATTCCTGTCGGACGATGTTTTCACCAGTTTCGCAAATGTGGTCGAGTCCCGCGAATCCGAGGGCCTGAAAGTCGACGCGAATTTCGTTGGCGTGCGCGAACTGAAACTTACCGACGCCACGTTCGACAAGAAGTCGGGCGAGGGCGAGGTCACGATCAAGTTCGTGGGCGAGCTGACCTCGGTCGTGCGCGACACTGCCGGCGAGATCGTCGAAGGCAACCCCGATGAGGTGAAGCGCCAGAAAGATGTCTGGACCTTTGCCCGGATCATGGGCAGCGATGATCCGAACTGGCAACTGGTAGCGACCGGCGGATGAATTTTCCACGCCTCGCAGCCTGTGCTGCGGTGGCGGCTATGGAGATCCTGGGGGCCGTTCCGGGCAGGGCCGATGCGTTTCACCAGATCATCGGTTTCGATCAGTTGCTGGGATGGGAGGCCGATGATCATGCGGCGGCCCTGAGCGCGTTCACCAAATCCTGCCGGGATATCCGCGCGCCGGAATGGCAACCGATTTGCGCGTTTGCCGAAACCGGCGTTGCGGCCAGAACGTTTTTTGAATCCTTCTTTACGCCGGTGATCATTCACCCGGAAAGCAAGGCGCTGTTCACCGGATATTTCGAGCCCGAATTGCGCGGATCACGCGTGCGGACCGACACTTTCAAGTACCCGATCTACCGAAAACCCAAGAATATGAAACCGGGCGATCCGGCACTGACACGGGCGGCCATCGACAATGGGGCACTGCGTAATCAGGGTCTGGAAATCGCGTGGGTCGACGACCCGGTCGAGGCTTATTACCTGCATATTCAGGGTTCCGGGCGGATCAATCTGCCGGACGGCGCGTCCATCAGGGTCGGGTATGCCGGCGAGAACGGGCATGTCTATCGGTCGGCGGCGCGCGAACTGATCCGGCAGGGTCAGGTCTCGTTTTCCGAATCGTCGATTGCGGGCATCAGGGCATGGGTGCGCAAGAACCCGTTGAAGGGCCGCAAGATCCTGCAACATAACGCATCATACGTCTTCTTTCGCGAATTGAACGATGCCGCGCAGCAACAGGGGCCGTTCGGAGCGCTGGACCGTCCAATCACGGCAATGCGTACGATCGCGGTCGATCCGAAGTATACCCAGATGGGCGCACCGGTCTGGGTCGAAAAGGGGGGGCGTGCAGCGCTCCGCCGCCTGATGGTCGCACAGGATGTCGGCGCGGCGATCAAGGGACCGCAGCGGGCCGATATCTTCTTCGGAACGGGGGACGATGCCGGGCAGATGGCCGGGCAGACCCGAAACGGCGGGCGCATGGTGGTGCTGTTGCCGATCGGGATCGCGAACCGGCTGGCGGGTATCTCTTCGCGATGAAACGGAACCGCAGGCTTAGCGAAGCGGAAACCGCACTTTGGAAAAAGGTGGTTGAAAAGGTTCTGCCGCTGGACCCGGATTCCGGCTTTGTGCCGACGCCCGACAGATCGGAGCCCCGGCCACTTCCGGCCCCGGCCCCGATCAGGCCGTTCGTGATCGGCGAAAAATCGACCGCGCGAACCGAGGCCGTGCCGCGCGCGACCATGCCCGCGAACACCGACAAGAACCGGTTGAGGCGGCTCAAGAAAGGGCAGTTGAAGGTCGACCGCCGTGTCGACCTGCACGGGCTGACCCTGGCCGAAGCGCGACCGGTTTTGAACAACTTTGTCTTTGGCGCCCACGCGGCGGGGAAAAAGGTACTGTTGGTGATCACCGGCAAGGGGAAATCCGGACCGGACATTGACGTCATTCCCACGCGTCGCGGCATTCTGCGCCAGCAGGTTCCGCAATGGCTGGCGTCGGCCCCGCTGCGTGAAGTGGTGTCCGAGGTCGTTCCCGCGCATCGTTACCACGGCGGCGAAGGTGCGTGTTACGTTTTTCTCAGACGGCGGCGCTGACGCGAATGGACGCGAGGGCGCGGCGCATCGCCAGCCATGTCAGAAAACAGACCACCAGAATGTACGCGGCGAAACCGACCATCTGGTCCTGAAACGGAATGCCAAGATCGATCAGCGCCCCGGTCATGCCAGGCCCGATGGCGGAACCGAAAACCATCAGCGCCGCCGCCAGTGCCTTGATCGCGCCCAGATGTCTGGTGCCGTAAAGTTCCGGCCAGATCGCGCCGAACAACGTGGAGCCTCCGCCCTGCATCAACCCCAGCAGAAAAAAGCCGACCGCCGCCCAGACCAGACTGCCGCCCAGCCCCATGGCAAGATATGCCAACGCCATTGGCACCTGAAACATCGCGAACAGACGCAGGCAGCCGATCCGGTCGATCGCCCAGCCATAGGCGAACAGGCCGATCATCAGGGTGGTGGTATAGACCGGAAACAGCGCAACGAAATGGGTATGCTCCCAGCCTTTGCTTTGGCTGAGGTGGACCTGTTGGAAGAAAAGCGCGGTGGAAAAAATTCCGGGCGCGGTAATTGCCGGGATCAGCGCCCAGAACAGCCAGTGCGAAAGCACGTCCCGTCGTGACCAGTGGTGGCCGTTCATTCCGGTGACATTCTGTTCGGCAACGATGGATTGCGGAGTGCGTTCGCGTTTCAGCAGGATCCTCAGGGGCGGAATAAGTGCCAATGCCCCGACGGCCGCGACCAACCACAGCGTCTGCCACGAGACGTAGGCCAGCATCGCGACAAACCCGAACGGCAGCAGCGCCTCGCCCAGGGATAGACCCAGATTGGCAACCGCCAGAGCCTTGCCGCGCGTGGCGGAGTACCAGCGGGCGATGGCGACGACGGAAATATGGCTGAGCATCCCCTGCCCGGTGAATCGCAGCGCAAACACTGCGACCGGCAAGGCCCAGACCGCAGAAACATTCGCCATGAGCAGACAGGCGCCCGCCATCAGCAGCAATACCGCCGAAGCCAGCGTTCGCGCCCGCAGCCGGTCGGAAAGCGTGCCCGCAAATAACATGACGATGGCAGATGCCGTGGTCCCAAGCGAATAGATCGCGCCCCATTGTCCGTCGGTCAGGTGAAATCCGGCCATGATCTCGCCCGCGAAAACCGAGATGAAAAACGTCTGCCCAAAGGACGAACCGAGTGCGATCAGGCCGCCGGCGAAAAGCCAGCGTTTGTTTTGGGCGAGGAATTCGGCAAAGCGCATGAGGCGGAGTTTGCACAGGGTTTCGTTGCCGGGTCACGCCCCAAGTTGCCGAAAGGACCGTAAGAACCGGATACGGGCCGGGGTTTTGTGCGTGGCAGGGGCCGAAAAGTCTGTAGGACCAGCCGTCTGGCCGTCTAACCGACTAGACACGCGGACGTCATCCTAACACGATGATATCACCCGAGGAAATGCGGTGATTCATGGCGAGGCTTGCGGTTTGGTTCGGGGCTGGAGTCCGTGCGTCCGGGTGGAAGCCTTGGGTAGGTCGGACAATTGTCCGACCTACAGAACGTACCGACTCAGGTCCGCTGATTTCATCAGTTCGCCCAGGTTTTTGTCAACGAACGCCGAATCCACGACCACCTTGTCGCCGCCGCGGTCGGGCGCGGAAAAACTCAGCTCTTCGAACACCCTTTCCAGCACGGTATAAAGCCGCCGCGCCCCGATGTTTTCGATGGTGCCGTTCACCTCGGCCGCGATATGGGCCAGCGCCCTGATGCCGTTTTCGGTGAATGTGACTTCCACCTCTTCGGTTGCCATCAGGGCGGTATATTGCCGGGTCAGGGCGTTGTCGGTTTCCGTCAGAATGCGCACGAAATCTTCTTCGGTCAGCGCCCGCAGCTCGACCCGGATCGGCAGGCGGCCCTGCAGTTCCGGCAGCAGGTCCGACGGTTTGGCGATGTGAAAGGCGCCGGAGGCGATGAACAGGACGTGGTCGGTCTTGACCGGGCCGTGTTTGGTGGAAACGGTGGTGCCTTCGATCAGGGGCAGCAGGTCGCGCTGCACGCCTTCGCGGGAAACATCGGCACCGCGGGCATCGCTGCGGGCGCAGACCTTGTCGATCTCGTCCAGAAACACGATGCCGTTTTCTTCGACTGCTTTGATCGCCTCGCGGGTCACGGCTTCGTGGTCGACCAGCTTGTCGGCCTCTTCGTTGATCAGCAGTTCATAGCTGTCGGCTACGCTCATCTTGCGGCGCTGGGTTCGCCCGCCCATCGCCTTGCCGAACATGTCGCCAAGGTTCAGCATCCCCATGCCGCCGCCGGGTTGGCCGGGAATGTCGAGCATTTGCAGAGGGTTCGAGGTGTCGGCGACCTCCAGCTCGATTTCCTTGTCGTCCAGAACCCCGTCGCGCAGCTTCTTTCGGAACATCTCGCGCGTGGAATCGCGGGCGTCGTTTCCGGCCAGCGCGTCGATCACGCGTTCCTCGGCGGAACCATGGGCGCCCGCCCTGACCTCTTCGCGGCGCAGTTCCTGCATCATCAGAATGGCGCTGTCCACCAGATCACGCACGATCTGTTCGACGTCACGCCCGACATAGCCGACCTCGGTGAATTTGGTGGCCTCGACCTTGATGAACGGGGCCTGCGCGAGACGCGCGAGACGGCGCGAAATCTCGGTCTTGCCGACGCCGGTCGGGCCCATCATCAGGATGTTTTTCGGGTAAACCTCGTCGCGCAGATCGTCACCAAGCTGTTTGCGTCGCCAGCGATTGCGCAGCGCCACGGCAACCGCGCGCTTGGCGTCCTTCTGGCCGATGATGAAGCGGTCGAGTTCGCTGACGATCTCGCGGGGGGTAAGGTTGGTCATTCGTTCAGATCGTCCTTGTCGTCAAACATCGTCAGCGGCAGGCGCGATATCAACGCCCAGCCCTCGGATTTATCATCCATGATGGTGCCGCGCGCACCCAGTTCGATCAGCAATGTACGACAATCCTCGTCGGCGGTGCCGGTCACGGTGGTCAGCCATTTCAGCGAGCGCCGCTTCCATTTCGGGTTGTTCAGCATCTTCAGCAGCAGCACCTTGCGCGGCTTTGCCCAGCTTTGTTCGCGGCGCCATCGGGAAAATTCCGTGACGATGATCGGCGATATTGCCGCCCCGACAAGGCCACCGATGACGGCTATCCACAGTTCAGCCACCGATTACCTCCACGCTGATGTTCCCATTGGTATAGACGCAAATCTCGGCCGCGATTTCCAGCGCGCGTCTGCCGATATCCTCGGCAGATAGCTCGCCGTCGATCATCGCCCGCGCGGCGGCCAGCGCGTAGTTGCCGCCCGAGCCTATCGCGGCGATGCCGTGTTCGGGTTCCAGAACATCGCCGGCCCCGGTGATCACGAAAAGATCCGCGCCATCGGTGACGATCAGCATCGCTTCGAGGTTGCGCAGGTATTTGTCCATGCGCCAGTCCTTGGCCAGTTCGACACTGGCGCGGGCAAGCTGGCCCGGTGCGGCCTCCAGTTTTGCTTCCAGCCGTTCCAGCAGGGTGAAAGCATCCGCCGTCGATCCGGCAAAGCCGCACACCACGTCAAATCCGCCGGGCGATATACGGCGGACCTTTTTGGCCGAGCTCTTGATCACCGTCTGGCCCAGACTGACCTGCCCGTCGCCGACCACGGCTACTTTGCCGTCTTTTCTGACCCCGATGATGGTCGTGCCGTGCCAGCCGGGAAATTTCGGATTGTCGGACATGCGCCCCTCCGTTTCTGCGGTCATATATGGAAGGCCAACGCAGGTGAAACAAGCGGTGATGTGCGAATTCGGCTTCAGGTCGGGTGCCGGTACCGCCGGAATCGGGTCCGCTGTTGGGCCGTCAATGCGGTCATCAGCCCGTCGCGCTGGTCGGCGGTCATTTCCGGCCAGTCGGTCCCGGCGCGGATCAAACCGCCTTGGGCAAGCTGGCGACCCACGGCGGGCACGTCCAGTTCACCGTGCGAAAGCCGGTTGGGTTCAACCTCGGCAACCGGAATCCAGTGGCATCGCAGCGCATTCACGATGACCGGTTCGATGTCGCAGAAGGCCCGGAACTGGAACACGAATTGCAGGGCGACGTTCGGACGGCGGGCAACTACCGCGATCCTGGTGCCGGGTCGCGCCACAAGTGCCGCCATATGCAGCGGCGAACCGTCCGGCGAAACGATGAAATCGGCGGCCTTGTAGGCGGCAAGCTGGTCGTGAAAGCTGTGCTTTTGCGGGTGATAGATATGGTAGCCCTCGGCGATCAGGTGTTGTTCGATCAGTTTTTCGCCCAGAAGACCGCCGCGCATATGTGGCAGTTCCGAGCGGGATACATACAGCTTTTGCGGGCCATTGGCGGTGATTCGCCGGTCCAGCCGCGAGCGCATGAAGTGGCGGTATTCGGGTATGCCCTCGATCATGCCGAACATGCCGAACCCCTGCCGGGGGACATGGATGGCATCGTATCGCGCGGGTTCTGTCAGGTTTTCCACCGGCAGATCGATGCCCAGCAGATCGAGAAACACCTGATAGCGCGCCAGCACCTGCTGTTGCCGCACCTGCGCCTTGGGGACGAAAACGATCCCGTCGAGCTTTGAGCCCAGCGTTTCCAGCGCCCAGAGGCGGGCGGTCGATTCCACCAGAAAATGCCCGAAGTGGCCGTATAACAGCCCCGCGAACATGTGGTCGCCGCGTCTTTCACCGATTTCGCCGGGTTCGGGTCGGCGCGGCGGTTCGGTCCATCTTTCGGTGCCGCGCCAGACGATGCTTTCGGGTACGTCCTGAAATCCCTCGGTCAGAACGCCGGTGCACAGATGCTCGGGCGTTGTGACGTCGGCGGGGATCGGCACGACCACACCGTTCGCAATGCGCCGGATCACCGACATTTCTGAACGTCCCTCATGGCCCGGATTGTTTCAGCCGGGCGGCGCGATCTCAACATTGAATTTTGGATTGACCGGTTTTCTTTCTTTTTCAGCAAGTCTGGCCTAAGATTATGATCGAGGCAGAAAAAAAGAGCAGGCAGACGATGAAAGACGGATTTGATCCGATTGGCGCCGCCGTCAAGCTGGTGATCTGGGACCTTGACGAGACCTTTTGGAAAGGCACGCTTTCCGAAGGCGGGATCGAACCGGTTCAGGCCAATATCGAAATCGTGCGAACCCTGGTCGACCGGGGGATCATGTGCTCCATCTGCTCGAAAAATGATTTTGCCGAAGCGCGCGAAAAACTGGCCGAATTGGGGGTTTTCGACCTGTTTGTCTTTCCGCATATCGACTGGACGCCAAAAGGACAGGCGATCAGTTCCATGATCGGCGCGATGGGGCTGCGCGACGAGAATGTGCTGTTTCTGGACGACAATCACATGAACCTGAAAGAGGCGGCCTTTTTCAACGAACGGCTGATGTGCGTTGCCGGAGATCAGGAATTGGACTGGTTGCTTTCGCATCCAAACCTGAAAGGCAAGGATGACCGATCACATTCGCGACTGAACCAGTACCGCATGTTGCAGGACAAGACCGAAAGCCAGGCATCCGATGGCATGTCGAATGTCGAGTTTCTGCGGCAGAGCGAAATTCGCCTGACCATCGTCGCCGATTTCAGCGACAAGATGGACCGGGTTTACGAACTGATCAACCGGACCAATCAGTTGAATTATACCAAAAAACGCCTGGAAACCGACGCGGAAAAGCAGGAATTCCAGGATATGCTGAAGATGCCCGGTGTTCATGCCGGGCTGATTCATGCCGCCGACAAGTTCGGCGATTATGGTTTTGTCGGATTTTTCATGTCGGTCATTCGTGCCAACCGCACGCGGCTGGATCATTTCGCGTTTTCCTGCCGGACCCTGAACATGGGGGTCGAGCAGTTCGTTTACGAATTTCTGGAGGAACCGGCGATCAAGGTTTCGAACCCGGTTGCCAATGACATCAAATCCTTTGATCAGGTGGACTGGATCTCCTTTGCCAAGGCAAGCGAAATGGGGGCCGCGACCTCGACCGCCAGCGTTTGCCTGCTGGGCGGTTGCGATTTGCTGCAAACGTCGTTCTATCTGGGTGCGGAGCGCAAGGAATTCGTCAATTACGTGCGCGACGGGTCGATCATCCGCTATGACGATCCGGGGTTTTTCATCAACCCGCGCGACCGGATCAAATCCGAGCCGATCCTTTCGGCCATCACGACCTGGACCCACGCCGACATGCTGGAATTCGACCGGGCGCTGGGCGACAGCGACCGGATCGTGATTTCGCTGTTTCAGGCGATGGGCGGGCAGAACTATTTCACCTTCGGTGGCAAGGAATTTGGCGGCGAGTATCTGATCCACATGCCGCCGCAAGCGCTGAGGTTTGTGCTGAACTCGGACAAGGCGCTGTTTTTTGCCAAGAAATTCCATCACCGGGATTATTCACTGGACGACAAGGCCGGTCTGATCCGGGCGAGCTATGACGTGGTTCGCGACCGCAGGAACCCCGGATCGACCGTGTTTCTGATCGGTGCGGGCACGCTGCATGGCGATACCGAACGTACCATGCGGTTTCGAACGCGATACAACGAAATCACCCGGCAGTATTGCGAGGAAAACGAAGGATTCGTCTTTCTGGACGTGGATGAACTGATCGCCAGAGAACACCATGTGGACGCGATGCACTTTTCGCGCCTCGGCTATTATGCGTTGGCGCAGCACATCGAAAATCAGAGCTGATCAGGCGGTTTTTTCGCCCTGACCTTCCAGAAACTTGGCGCGGCGGTTTTCCAGAAAACGCGGCAGGTTGGGGCCGACCTTTTCGGCCGCGGCCCCGTGGATGATCCGGTCGGTCAATGTGGTGTGGCCGCGTTCAAGCGCGATGTCCATCAGGCCGAAATAATACCAAGGCAGTGCGCGCCGGGCCTTGAACAGGGCGCTGAACCGCGCCTCGGTCATATTGTTCTGGACGCAGGTCGCGGTAACCTTTTTCAGGATACCGGCGCGGCGCAGGAACAACGCGGTCTTGTGGCCGACGAAATTGGCGCGCAAATGCACGATATTCGGCCCGGTGAACCGATCGGCATGACCCTTGTCGCCGGGCATGTAGGGATCGTAGCAAAGATAGACCCGACTGGCCGCGGCGCAATGCGCGGCGGCGTCGCCGTAGCGGCCCGACCAATCCTGTTTGCGTCCCTGATGAAACCGGGTTTCCCACGGCACCAGCGCCTTGCCAAGCGTCGATTGCGGCGAGAACGCGATCACGGTCGAACCCGGCGCGAGGCTGCAAAAGGCGCAGGCACCGTACCCGCCCATCGACGTCCCGGTGAAAACGACGTGTTCGTACTGGGCAAAAAACCCCTGTCGTTTCAGGCCTTCGAGGTAGTCGAATAGCGTTTCGTCGCGATACCAGTTTGCCTTGAACGAGATGATGCCAAGGCTGGACCAGTTGTTTTCGCCATAAAACTTGTCGCCCCACGCCTCGCGCCCAAGGCTGGGATCGTTGACCGACGACAGGTTGTCAAAGGCGACGATCAGTTTCTTGGTTCCGCGCGCTACGTGGACCGCGGCGAAATGGCGGTAATTGACATAAAAGCCCCGCGGCTTGTCCACGGCTTCGCCATGGGCCGAGCCGGCCCGCATTTCCGCCAGCCAGCGCGGGGCCATCAACCCGTCAAGCTCAATCTTGTCCGCACCGTCGGTCATGAAACCTGCACCACACCTGAACACACCGCCCTTTGTCGGCACGCGCCCAAGAATACCGCGCAATTTGTTAACAATGCATCAGAATTCTGCCTATTTGGGGGCGATGCGGAAACGAAGGCGGCGAGGGCAGCGACATGGCGGCAGCGCGGACCGTCGATTTCAGCCCTCTTGCAACAACAGTTTCTGTTCTTCAATCAGGTTCAGCTTGGTGAACTCGACAGCAGATTCGACGTCGCGCGCGGCGATGGCGTTGAACAGGGAATTGTAACGTTGCTGGGTGTCCTGAATGCGTCGCGGCGTCAGGTGGCGGCGCAGCAGGGTCGTGCGAAAGTTCTGGCGCGAGGCTTCCAGCGTCAGACCGAAACACGTGGCCAACAACGGATTGCCGGTGCCGGCGGCGATCTGGCGAAAGAACTGCTCTTGGAAATCGACAAAACGGCCGACATCGGTCGCGACTCCTTCGATCCGGGAAAGCGTCTGATCCAGTTCGTCAATCTCGCGCGGGGACATGTTGATGACCGCCAGCCGCACCATTTCGGGTTCCAGAATACCGCGTACCGCCAGATGATCCAGCGGGCTGGTGTCCTGCGCGACCGAGGATATCGAGCGGTTTTGCCGGTCCTGTGAACGGTAGGTGACAAAACTGCCGCTACCGGCGCGGCGGCGGATCACGTTGTGGGTCTCCAGGATGTCGAGCGCCTCGCGAACCGTGTTGCGTGCCACGCCCAGGTCTGATGCCAGCGAGCGTTCCGACGGCAGGCGGGAATCAACCGGGTATTCTTCAGAGTTGATGCGGGCGAACAGGACATCGATCACGACCTGAACCGTTGCACCCGTGGAATGCCCGGTCAGGATCTGCGCCATGGACTGAGCGGCCTGCGCCATCAAGTTTCCGCCTCGTGATCAGGGTAGCTGCGTTCGGGTCAGCGTACGCCGTTAAGCGTGGCGATGCCATTTGAAATTGGCGGATGCGCCGCCGCGCTGAATAGGGCCGTTGTGGCGGGGTGACCGAACCCGCATTGCAAGTCGCGAACGGATGCGGCACAGAAACCGGATGACCGCGTTTGCATTTCCCCCTCTGGACCGACCGTCGCTTGCGATTGACGGCAGTGCCCAGCGGTTTCCGGTGCGCAGGATTTTCTGCGTCGGGCGGAACTATGCCGCCCACGCCCGCGAAATGGGTCAGGACCCGAACCGCGAACCGCCTTTCTTTTTCACCAAACCCGCCGATGCGGTGACGGCGGGCGGCGACATCGCCTATCCGCCGCTGACGAATGAGCTGCATTTCGAGGGCGAGCTGGTCGTTGCCATTGGTCTGGCCGGGCGGAATATCCCACCGGAAAACGCGACAAGTCACATCTGGGGGTTTGCGCCCGGCATCGATCTGACGCGGCGCGACCTGCAACGCCAGGCCAAGGCGAAAGGGCATCCGTGGGATTGGGGCAAGGCGTTTGATAATTCGGCGGTCTGCGGCCCGGTTCACCGCGCCCAGATGGTTGGCACCATGCAAAGCGGCGTCATTCAGGTGTTCGTCAACGGTGATCTGCGGCAGGACTCGGACCTTGGCCAGATGATCTGGCCAATCCCCGAGGTGATTTCGTTCCTGTCGCAATCCGTCACGATTCAGCCCGGTGATCTGGTCTATACCGGAACGCCCGCCGGAGTCGGGCATCTGGCGCCGGGCGATACGTGCGATGTCCGGATTGCGGGGCTGCAACCGTTGGGCATCACGATCACGCCCTAATCCGAAAATTCCAGCCGCGCCGGAAAATGCGACGGTGAACCGTGCAGGACGACGGCGATTCAGGCGTTCGTCCATCGGTCTGGCCGACCAGCCGTCGCGACGGTCAGCCGACCGGCCGTCTGGCCGTCGAACCGTCTGGTCGTCTAGCCGGCTAGACAAACGGATTTCCGTGTAACAGTATGGTTTTTAACGCAATAACAGACCTCTGGCGCGGCCTTTGTGTCGTTGTTGCAGGATTGACGGGCGGTGCCCTGGAATTTTGCGTTAGGGATCAAACAGTCACGATATCCGAGTTGCCAGGGCGAAATGCGTGGTGCTTTCCGCTGGGGCTGCAATGTCGCGTTCGATCCGCTAGGCCTGACCGCGCTGGTACATGTCTTCGTAGCGGACGATATCGTCTTCGCCTAGATAGGTGCCGGTCTGGACTTCGATCAGGTGCAGATCGACCTTTCCCGGATTCTCGAGCCGGTGCTTGCTGCCGACCGGGATATAGACCGACTGGTTCTCGGTAACCAGACTGACGGTATCGCCGACCGTCACGCGCGCCGTACCCGCGACCACGATCCAATGCTCGGATCGGTGGACGTGACTTTGCAGGCTGAGCGCGGCGTCGGGATGCACCATGATGCGTTTTACCTGAAACCGCTCTCCCAGTGACAGGGTTTCGAACCAGCCCCACGGGCGGTGGTCGCGCGGGAATTGTTCGGCCTGCTTTGCGCCCTTTTGTTTCAGGGCGCCGACCGCGATCCTGACGTCCTGTGCGCGGTTCATGTCGGCGACCAGGACCGCATCGGGCATGGCCACCGCGACGATGTTCTTCAACCCGATTCCAACGATCTCCAGGTGGGCGTTCTCGCTGCGAAGCAAGCTGTCGGTACAATCGATCGCGGTTGCCTGACCCTGGGTCACGACCCCGCCGCCACCTGCGTCGCTTTCGCGCCAGACCGCGTCCCATCCGCCAAGATCGGACCAGCCGCCGCCAAAGGGCACGACCGAAAGATTTTGCGCCCGCTCCATGACGGCATAGTCGATGGAGATGTCACGCATTTCGTTCCATGGCTTCGCTGCCAGCCTGAGAAATCCCAGATCGACCGAGGCCTGAGCCAGCGCATTTCCGGCAGGGTCGGACAGATCCGGCGCATGCGCCTTGAACGCCGCCAGTATATCGCGGACCGAGAACAGGAATATTCCGGCGTTCCACAGGTAATGGCCGGCCTTCAGCATCGCAGCGGCCTGCGCCGGATCGGGTTTTTCGACGAAACGTTTCAGGGGCTGCGCCGTCGACGCATCGGCGGTGGTGCCATCCGCAAGTTCAAGATAACCATAACCGGTCTCGGCCCGGTCGGGGCGAATTCCGAAGGTCACCAAATCTCCGTTCGCGCAGGCCTCCAGACCGGACCGGACCACGCGGCGAAAGGCTTCGGCATCGGGGACAACGTGGTCGGCGGGTGCGACCAGCATCTTCGCATCGGGATCCTTTTCGGCCAGCCACAGCGCCGCAACCAGAACCGCGGGCGCGGTATTGCGGCCTTCGGGTTCGATCAGCACCGCCGCGGGATCGATCCCGACTTCGGCCAATTGCTCGACGACGATGAACCGGAAATCGGCGTTGGTCAGAATGACCGGCGCGGCAAACCCGTCCGCCGACAGCCGCCTGACCGAGGCCTGAAACAGGCTTTCCCGCCCGGTCAGACGCGAGAACTGCTTGGGATAGCTCTTGCGCGACAGCGGCCACAGCCGCGTCCCCGAACCACCACATAATATTATCGGATAAATCATCTACCTGTCCCGAGCGCCTGCGTTGCGCGAGTGTTGCACATAAACCGGGCCGAAAAAAAGGCAATGTTCCAATCCGTTGTCAGTTCTTTCGGGCGACAGCGCCATCGATCGGCCTTGCCGGACATTCGCGAAAAATGCGGCCATTGCCATCACCGATCATCCCCTGTTTATTGACGGGGCCGGCGCATCGATCACCGAGCCCGGCACGCCACGACAGGAGACCGCATGAACGAATTTGCAATCATCTGGGAATGGCTGGAATTCGCCATTCGCTGGGTTCATGTGATCACGGCCATCGCGTGGATCGGCTCGTCCTTCTATTTCATCGCGCTCGATCTGGGGCTGCGGCGACATGCGGGCCTGCCGCAAGGGGCACATGGAGAAGAGTGGCAGGTCCATGGTGGCGGGTTCTATCACATCCAGAAATACCTGGTCGCGCCCAGCGAAATGCCCGAGCATCTGACCTGGTTCAAATGGGAGAGCTATGCAACCTGGCTGTCGGGCGCTGCCCTGTTGTTCGTGGTCTATTACGCGGGGGCCGATCTTTTCCTGATCGACGCCAACAAGTGGGACGTGGGACCGGTGGCGGCAATTGCCACCTCGCTCGGTTCCATTGCACTGGCGTGGCTGGGGTACGATACAATTTGCAAAAGCAGGTTCGGCGACAACAATACCCGGCTGATGCTGTTGCTTTACGCGATGCTGGTGGCGCTGGCCTGGGGGTACACGCAGATCTTTACCGGGCGCGCCGCGTTTCTGCATCTGGGCGCGATTACCGCCACGGTGATGACCGCGAACGTGTTCCTTGTGATCATTCCCAACCAGCGGATCGTGGTGGCCGATCTGGTGGCCGGCACGGTGCCCGATGCCAAATACGGCCGGATCGCCAAGCAGCGGTCGACCCACAACAATTACCTGACGCTGCCGGTAATTTTCCTAATGTTGTCAAATCACTATCCCCTTGCCTTCGCGACCGAGTTCAACTGGATCATCGCCAGCCTCGTCTTTCTGATGGGCGTGACGATCCGGCACTATTTCAACACCATCCATGCGCGCGGCGGCAACCCGACTTGGACGTGGATGGCGACTGCATTTTTATTTATTGTTATCATGTGGCTGTCGACGGTTCCTAAAGTGTTGACTGAAGCGCAGGAAACCCGCCTGTCGCCCTTTGCCAACCGTCTGGCTGCCGCGCCGGAATTTCCCCACATCGCCGATATCGTGCTGGGCCGCTGTTCGATGTGCCACAGCGCCGAACCGGTGTGGGACGGCATGCGTTCGCCGCCCAAGGGCGTGCTGCTGGAAACCAGGGCACAGATCGCATCGCGGGGCCGATCGATCTATCTGCAGGCGGGGCGCAGCCATGCGATGCCGCCGGGCAACGTCTCGTTCATGGAACCGGGCGAGCGGGCGCGAATCGTCGGCTGGTTTGAAAGCGTGGCGCGCGGTGGCTGAGCGCGGAACCTGCCGGCGGGTGGCGCGACCCGGATGAACCGGCTGACCCGCTTGATCGTTGCGTTGTCGGTCGATCGCCCGCTGGTGGTGCTGGCGGTTCTTGGTCCGGTGCTGGTACTGGCGGCTGTTGGTCTGATGCGGATCGATTACGAGGACGGGCTGCGCGCGCTCTTTGCCACCGAAAGCGCCGAGTTTCAGGCGTATTCCAGACATGCGCGCGGATTTGCGCAAAGTGAAACCGACATCGCGGTTCTTGTCACCGCCGCCGATGGTCTGGATGGCCCGGCGCTGGCGCGGTTGCAGGACTTTGTTCTGGATGTGCAGTTTCTGGGGGGCGTGCAGGCGGTCTATTCCGCGTTCAGCCTGCGCCACCCCACCGACGACGGAACCCTCGCACCGGTCCTGCCGGACGACCTGACGGACGCCGACGCGGTTCGCGCCGGATTGCAACGTGCCACACGGCAATCGCCTGCGGGGATCTCGATGGTCTCGTCCGATTTGCGCGAAACTTTGGTGGTGCTGTCGCTGGCGCGGGCAACCTCGGAATTCGGGGGCACCGCCGGGATCGTGCGGAATATCCGGGACCTTGCCGGTCAGACGGCGCGGCAAGACGGGCTGGATTTTGCAGTCACCGGGTTGCTGCCGGTGCGGGAACGGATCGTGCAGGGTCTGCGGTTGGACCAGATGCGCATCAACCTGATCGGTGCGGTGCTGGGATTCGCCGTCGCCCTGCTGATGTTCCGCAGCCTCTGGGTCGCGTGCCTGAATACGGTAACACCGCTTGTGGCGCTGCTGTTCTGTCTGGGCGGGTTCGGCTGGCTGGGGCTGACGATCAACGCCCTGACAAACGTATTGCCGGTGCTGATTCTTGTGCTGGCAAGCTCGGACAGCATTCACATCACGTACGATATCCGACGCAGAATGGCCGATGGTCAGGCGCCGCGCGACGCGATTGCCGACGCGGTGATCGACATTGCGCCGCCCTGTGTTCTGACCTCGCTCACGACCATTCTGGCGTTTCTGAGCCTGTCATATTCGGATTCGCCGATCATTCGCAATCTGGCCTATTCCGGTGCGGCGGGCGTGTTGATCGCGTTGCTTGTGGTTCTGGTCGTGCATCCGCTGGTCTATGCGCTGGCGTGCCGATTTACACCGGTCCTGCGTGCCATGCCAGAGCCTGCGTCGCGGCGGCGACACTTCTTTTCCGGGCGGATGATCCTTGGCGCGACGGCACGGTTCAGGATCGTGGCGCTGGGTGGCATTGCGTTGTGCATTGCGGCGCTGCTGGTGCTGTTGCCGATCCGGACCGATTATCGCTTCATGGAGAATATCGAGCCGACCTTTCCCGTTGCCCGATCGCTGGTCCGGGTCGAGGCCTTTGCCGGACCAGTAACCGCCATCAACCTGCCGCTGCGGCTGGTGGGCGATCATGCATTTGCCGACCCCGAGGTCCTTGCCGATCTGTCCCGGATTCACGGTGCGCTGGAAAATCTGCCGGATGTCCGCGCGGTGGTGTCGGTTCGCAATCTGCTGCCGCTCAGCGTGGCGCAGACCGGCGAATCGACCGCCGAGGCGCTGAGCCGCACGCTGGACACGCTGCCCGGCCGGTTTCGCGAACTGCTGATCGGCGACGACGCACGTTCGCTTCAGATCATGCTGCTGGTGCCGGACAGGGGTTCCCGGCGGGTTGCCCGGCTGGTGCGGGCCATCGACGCGGCCCTTGTACAATTGCGTCTGGACGCGGTTCGAACCGGCGAGCCGACGGGATTTCTCGTCATGTCCGGGGCATTGTCTGACCGAATGATCCGGCAACTGACGGTCTCGTTCCTGTTCGCGGCGCTGGCCTGTCCGCTGCTGATCGGGTTGTGGTATCGTCGGTTCGATTTCGGTCTGGCGGCAACCATTCCGAATATTCTGCCGATCGCGCTGGTCGGTGCCGGGCTGACGGTGATGGGAACGGGCATCCAGTTCACCAGCGCGCTTGCGCTGACCATCGCCTTTGGCATCGCGCTGGACGACAGCATTCATGTTTTCAACCGGCTGCATTTGCAGGCGGGCCGCGCCCGAACGGTGCCCCGGGGCAGCGAAGTGCGGCGCGCGATGATGCAGGTCTCGCCGGTCTTGATCACGACGACGCTGATCCTGTCATCCGGCATTCTGGCAACGCAGGCAAGCGAGATGCCGACGATCCGGTTCTTCGGCATTTTGTGCATTGCCACGTTTTTTCTGGCGCTGTTGTGTGACCTGATCCTGCTGCCCGCCCTGGTGACATGGATCAGCGGGACCAGAGGGGCAAGCCGATGAGGGTGGCAATCCTTGCGCTGAGCGCCATTCTGATCGCCGCACCACTGCATGCGGCCGGGCTTTTGCCAAGCTTCCTCGGCCATTGGACCGGTGACGGCTATCTGAAGCCGCCGCGTTCGGACTCTAGGCAAAAGATCCGCTGCAAGGTCGAAGGCCACGAGATGTCCGATATGCAGATCAGTTTTGCCGGGCGCTGCGCAACGACTTCGGGCGCGGGCGGGTTCAGATTGTTGATCGCCAGCGATGCCAGCGGCCGGAATTTCGCCGCGCGGGCGAGTTTGGCAAACCGCGAGGGCCAGGTCGCCTATGCCGGGCGGGCCGAGGAAAACACCATCGCGCTGGTCCAGAGCGAACCCTTGATCGAACGCGGGCGAACGCTGACTTCGACCCTGCGCCTGACGGTTGTCGATGGCGGCGATATCCTGCTGGAAAACCCGATCGTTGATCTGGCGGATAACGCGGTGGTTCAGGAATTGTCGATCCGATTTGTCCGGCAGGAATGAGCGCGGCGGAATATCGCGAGCATTTTACCGGTTAAAGGCGGATTCACCCAAGTCTGCTAGGGCTGGTCGCGGAGTGGATGGAAATTGGGGATCGGCATGGCCGCGCCGGGCGACAGAGCGCCTGTTATCATCAAGCGCAAGAAGGTGGTTGCCGGTGACGGACACCATGGCGGCGCGTGGAAGGTTGCCTACGCGGATTTCGTGACCGCGATGATGGCATTTTTCATGCTGATGTGGCTGTTGAACGCGACCACTGAAAAGCAGCGCAAAGGCATCGCCGACTATTTTAACCCCACGATTCCCGTGAACCGGATATCCGGCGGCGGCGAGGGCGTGTTCGGCGGGCAAAGCGTCTTTTCCGAGGACGCCCTGCCGCAGAACGGCACCGGCGGCAGTCAGTCGACGCCGTCTCAGGAAAGACAGGCGCGCGGCAATTCCGGCGTGGACGTTTCCGACGTGCAACGCGAAGAGTCCGAAGATCGCAAGATGCTGCAGGTTTCCGAGCAACTGGCCGGAAACAGCGGGGAAAGCTCGGTCGCGGACGATTTGCTGGAACACATTCTGACACGGGTCACCGACGAGGGGCTGATCGTTGAAATCTATGATCTGCCCGGTGATCCGCTTTTTCTGGCCGACGGTGCAGATCCATCGCTGATCTTGCGGCAACTGACCGCCATGATTGCGCGGATATTCGGGGCAACCACGAATTCGGTCGCGGTGAACGGCCATACCCGTTCCTATCCGGTGGTGCTGAAATCCGATCCCGGCTGGGACCGCTCGACCGAACGGGCGCAGGTGGTTCGCCGGATGCTGGAAAGCGACGGGTTGGCGCAGGCGCGCATTGAACGTGTCGTCGGCTGGTCGGATCGCAAACCGGCGCACAGCAACCCGATGTCCCGACGCAACGACCGGCTGGAGATCATCCTGCTGCGCCACAACCCGACCCGCACCGGAGAATAAGGATTGGATTTGATTCATTAGCGGGTTCTTAAACCTGTGCCCGGATAGTCGGCATCAAATTCCGATGCTGCAGAAAGGCGCATGAATGACCATTTCCTCTTCGCTGATTGCCGGGGTGGCCGGGCTGAACGTGAATGCCAGCCGCCTGGCGACGATTTCCGACAATATCGCCAATTCCTCGACCTACGGGTATAAACGTGCGGTCGCCAATTTTCACTCGCTGGTCCTGAACAATGGCAACGGCGCCTATTCGGCGGGCGGGGTCCGGGTGACCACCCACCGCGAGATTGATGCGTCGGGGCCGTTGATCACCACCAGCAACGCCACCGATATCGCGATTGCAGGTCGGGGCATGTTGCCGGTCACGCCGGCATCGGCGCTGGACGATACGTCTTCGCCGCTGCCGCTGATGCTGGCGACGACCGGCTCGTTCCGCCCGGACAGCGGCGGGGTTTTGCGCACCGAAAGCGGTCTGGTGCTGATGGGCTGGCCCGCGATCAGCGACGGAACCATTCCCGCCTATCCCCGGGATACCATCGCCGGACTGGAACCGGTGGCGGTGGACCTGAACCAGTTTGCGGGCGACCCGACCACCGCGATCAACATGGGCGTGAACCTGCCCGCCACCCAGACACAGGCCGGGGCGGCGGGCGACCCTCTGGATCTGTCGATCGAATATTTTGGCAATCTCGGCACGTCCGAGGCGTTGGATGTGACGTTCACCCCGTCGGTTCCGGCGACCGGCCAGTCCAACCAGTGGACGATGGTGGTCAGCGATACGGCCTCGGGCGGGGCCAGCGTCGGGGAGTACACGATTACCTTTGACGATACGCGCGGCAACGGGGGCACCATTGCCTCGGTCGTGACGGTTTCCGGCGGGGCCTACGATTCCGCAACCGGCGAGATTGCGCTGACCGTCGCGGGCGGCCCGATGAGCCTGAATATCGGAATGCCGGGCATTGCCGGCGGCATGAGCCAGCTTTCCGGCAGTTTCGCGCCGGTGGCGATCACCAAGGACGGCTCGCCCGTGGGCAATCTGACCTCGGTGGAGATCGACGCCAATGGTTATGTCAACGCGATCTATGATGCCGGGTTCACGCGCACCATCTATCAGGTGCCGCTGGTCGACGTGCCCAATCCGAACGGGTTGAACGCGCTGGACAATCAGACCTATCAGATTTCGCCGGAAAGCGGTGCCTTCTTTCTGTGGGAGGCAGGCGACGGCCCCGCCGGTGAAATGATCGGCTTCGCGCGCGAGGAATCCACCACCGATGTCGCCGCCGAGCTTACGCAGTTGATCCAGACCCAGCGCGCCTATTCCAGCAACGCCAAGATCATCCAGACGGTGGATGAAATGTTGCAGGAAACCACGAATATCAAACGCTGAGATACCGCGAGACGGATTGACCCGAGATGAGCATTTCCGGTTCCCTGTTCAACGCTTATTCCGGTCTGGTCGCCGCATCACGGTCGGCCGGCGCGATCAGCCAGAACGTTTCCAACGCCCTGACCGAAGGCTATGGCCGGCGCGAGGCGGAATTGTCCGCCGCCGCGCTGAATGGGCGCGGTGCCGGCGTTCGCGTCGCCGGCATCCAGCGCCAGACCGACCAGATCGCCATCGCCGACCGGCGTCTGGCGCAAGCGGCGCTGGGACATCGGTCGGCCCTTGGCAGCGCTTTCGGCAGGTTGGAATCGGCCATCGGTGTGCCGGGCGAAAACGGCGCGCTGACCGACATGGCGGACGCGTTCGAGGCGGCACTGGCATCGGCGGCCAGCCGACCCGATTCGCAGTTGCGGCTTCAGAACGTGCTTTATGCCGCCAGCGACCTTGTCGGTCACATCAACCGGATATTCGACGAGGTTCAGAACCTGCGCATGGCCGCGGATTCCGAGATCGCGCGGCAGGTCGATACCCTGAACACCACGCTGTCCGAAGTTGCAGAGCTTAACCGTTCCATCCGCCTGCATGTCGGCAAGGGCCGGGACATCAACGGGTTGATGGATCAACGTCAGGTGCTTGTCGACCGTATCGCCGACTTTCTGCCGATCAGGACCACGCAACAGGAATTCGGGCAAATCACCATCGCAACGGCCGGTGGCGCGATTCTGCTGGCGGGGCAGCCGGCCGAGTTCGGATTCACCGCCACCGGGTTGATCACGCCCGACATGACCCTTGCCTCGGGCGCGCTGTCCGGTCTGCAACTCAACGGCAAGCCGATCGGCATCGGTTCCGGGACCGGCCTGCTGGAAGGCGGGTCGCTGGCGGCACAATTCGCCATTCGCGATCAGCACGCGCCCGCTGCCGGTGCGCAGATCGACGCGCTCGCCCGCAACCTGATCGAGCGGTTCGAGGATCCGGCGCTGGACCCCACCCTGGCACCGGGCGATCCGGGCCTGTTCACCGACAACGCCGCCGCACTGGACATATCGCTGGAAACCGGGCTGGCAGAGCGGTTGCGTGTCAACCTTGCGGTGGACCCCGACAAGGGCGGCGCACTTTGGCGGCTGCGCGATGGTCTGGGCGCGGCGATGCCCGCCGATCCCGGCGACAACACCCTGCTTGGCGCATTCCGAAACACGCTGACACAGGGTCGCGTTGCCATGTCCGGGCAGTACTCGGCCAGCCTGAATTCCTTTGGCGCAACCTCTGGTGAACTGACCGCCGCGAATGCCGGTCTGCGCCTGAATGCCGAGCAATCCCAGGCGTTCGCCCGTTCGCGATTTCAGGAACTGAAACTGATCGAGGCCGAAAGCGGGGTCGATACCGATCAGGAGATGCAGAAACTGCTGCTGGTCGAACAGGCCTATGCCGCGAACGCTCGGGTCATATCGACGCTGGATCAGATGCTGCAAACCTTGTTGGAGATTTGACCACATGAGCTTTCAACCCGTTGGCGATCTGGCCGGGGCTTTCCGGCTGAGATATCTGAACGCCGACCTGAAAAAGGCGGCGAACCGGCTGGGCGGTGAACTCGCCAGTGGTCGCAGTGCCGACGTCACGCAACAACTGCATGGCGGGCTGGACCGTCTGGCGGCAGTGCGCCGCGCCGCAACCATGACCGACGCATATCGCGTGAACGCCGACGAAATCCAGAACAGGATCAGCGGCATGCAGGCCGCGTTGCAAACCATCGGCGGCGTCGCCTCGCGCACCGGCGTTCAAATGCTGGCCGCCGCGACCACGCCGACGCGGACGAATGTGGACGCGGCCGCGGCCAGCGCCAAAGCCGGTCTGGAGACCGCGATTGGTGCGCTCAACGCCAATCTGGCGGGGCAGAGCCTGTTTTCCGGGACCGCGGTCGACCGCCCGGCAATGGTTTCGGCGACGGAGGTTCTGGATCAGCTTTCAATCCTGACGGTCGGCGCGACATCCGCAGCACAGGTCGCGACCATCGTTGGCGACTATTTCAATCTGCCCGGCGGCGGCTTTGAAACATCGGCGTATCGGGGATCGACGCAAGCCCCCGGTCCGCTTGGCATCGCGGAAACCGAAAGCGCCACCGTCTCCTTGACCGCCCGTGACCCGGCCCTGCGCAAATCGCTGGAAGGACTGAGCGTTGCCGCGCTGTTGTCGCGTGGAATTCTGGCCGGGCAGCCCGACGAACAAGGCCGGTTGCTGACCGGTTCCGGCGAAACGCTGGTCGCCGCCAATGATGCGGTCATCGGATTGCAGGCCGGTCTTGGCGCGACCGAGGCCCGGATCGAGGTGGTGCAAGCCACCAATGCCGCAAACAGAACCCGCCTTGGCGTGATGCTGGACGAAATGACCGGCGTCAACGGCTATGAAACCGCCACCAGCCTGAAAGCGGTAGAGCTGCGACTGGAGGCGCTGTACATCGCCACCGCGCGTCTTTCGCAACTGTCGATGGTGAATTACCTGCGATGACGCGAATTCGATCAAAGGCGCTGGCCCGCATCGCGGCCTCGGCGGTGGTGCTGGCGATGGCGGCTGCCGCTCCGGTTTCCGGGGCATCGGTACGGCTCAAGGATCTGGTGGAATTCAGCGGTGTACGGGGCAACGATCTGGTCGGCTATGGGCTGGTGGTCGGCCTGAACGGCACCGGCGACGGCATCCGCAATTCCCCGTTCACCGAAGAAACCATGTCCAATATCCTGGAGCGCCTGGGGGTGAACGTGACCGGCGAGCAATTCCGCCCCAAGAACGTCGCCGCCGTGTTCGTGACCGGGGCGCTGCCACCGTTTTCCCGCTCGGGCGGACGCATCGACGTGACGGTCTCTACCATTGGGGACGCCAAAAGCCTGCTGGGCGGCACGTTGATCCTGACACCGATGAACGGGGCGGACGGGCAGATTTACGCCGTGGCCCAGGGCCCGGTCATCGCGGGCGGCGCCGCCGCCGAGGGGGCTGGCGCAAAGGTCACGATGGGTGTTCCGACTTCGGGTTCGATCCCGGCGGGTGCGCGGGTAGAGCGTGAAATCGACTTTGATTTTCAAAACCTCGAGGTTCTGCAACTGGCGCTCAGAAACCCGGATTTCACCACCGCCCTGAAAATCGAGGACGCGATCAACCGCAGCGTCGGGAAAGGCGTCGCGCTGATGCTTGATTCGGGCACCGTGGAAATCAATCTGGGCCGCGCCAGCGCCCGTTCGCCCGCGCATCTGATCGGGCGGATCGAAAATCTGGAAGTCGACCCCGAGCAGCGGGCGCGGGTCGTCGTCGATCAGCGGTCGGGCACCATCGTTCTGGGGGCCGAAGTGCGGATTTCCAAAGTGGCGGTTTCGCAGGGCAACCTGACATTGCGGGTGCGCGAAACGCCGCTTGCGGTGCAACCCAATCCGTTTTCCACCGGTGGACAGACGCTGGTCGTCCCACGCACCGAAGTCGCGGTCACCGAGGAACCGGGCACCGGCCTTGCCGAAGTCAGCGGCGAAACCTCGTTGTCCGAACTGATCGAAGGTCTGAATGCGTTGGGCGTGTCACCGCGCGATTTGATCGATATCCTGAAGGCGATCAAGGCGGCGGGGGCGCTGCACGCGGAGTTTATCGTACAGTAGTGTCTGCAGATGGCGCCAACCACCGGGCAAGCGTTCGTGGCAGTTTTGCGCAACCTTCGATCGATCTTGCTATCCGGCGGCGCAGTCTGGGCGACAACATGCTGGTCAGACCGGGGCGCGCGTCCTACCTTTGTCAGGACCGAGTCGCGATCCAATGAAAATGAAGGAATACCTGATGGCCCACTTTACCAGAATACCCGGGATAATTTGTGGTTGCCTTATTGGATTGGCCCCTGCGGCCGTTTCAGCCGGAGAGGCGGAATACAATTGCTATCTCAAGGGATTACAGGCAGCGCAGGACAGCGATCCCACCTATGACAGGCGGGTGCAAGACCAATGCGGCCCCGACAATTCCGAGAAACGCAAGGCCTGGGTGGCTGGCGCGTACGACCGTGACTACGATTCGGCCCACGCCAACAAATGGTATTCCGTCACATCCGATTCCGGCTCCAATTCCGTGCCGACGGGTGCGTATGTTGCGAACTGGTATGCTTGGGGCCATGTGGGGCAGACAATTTCCGGTTGCCCCTCCGGGTATCCGAATTTGTCGCGCGGCCAGTGCTATCAGGATTGCGAGAACGGGTATTATCCCTTTCACCTGACGCGCGGGGATGTCTGCGTCAGTTGCCCCAGCGGTGGAAATTCGGTCGAGCTGCAGGGAGACGGCCAGGTCTATTGCTATCCGTGAAGACCGGCCTCTTGATCAATCTCGGCCTTGGACCTGCGCCCGCGCTCGGTCTCGCTTTTTAACTGTCCGCAGGCCGCCATGATATCCTCGCCACGCGGTGTGCGGACCGGCGAGGCATAGCCTGCACTGAAAACGATGTCGGCAAAGGCCCGGATGCGGTTGTTGGACGAGCGCTCATAGGGCGCGCCCGGCCAGGGATTGAATGGGATCAGGTTGATTTTGGCGGGAATGCCCGCGATCAGCCGCACCAGCCGGCGTGCGTCGTCGTCGCTGTCGTTCACGCCCTTCAGCATCACATATTCAAATGTCACCCGTTCAGAGTTTGACAGCCGCGGATACTCCCGCAGGCAGTTCAGCAGCGTTTCGATGTTCCAGCGCCGGTTGATCGGCACCAGAGCATCCCGAACCTCGTCCGTGGTCGCGTGAAACGACACCGCCAGCATGCATCCGATTTCGCGTCCGGCCCGTGCGATTTCTGGCACCACGCCCGAAGTCGACAGCGTGATGCGGCGGCGCGAGAGCGATATCCCCTCGGGGTCCATCGCGATCTTCATCGCGTCGCGCACGTTGTCGGTGTTGTATAACGGCTCGCCCATGCCCATCAGCACGATGTTGGACAAGAGCCGGGATTCGTCGTTGGCGTTGCGACCTGGCCGGGGCCATTCCCCCAGATCATCGCGCGCCACCAGTATCTGACCGACGATTTCCGCAGGGTTCAGGTTGCGCACCAGTTTCTGCGTGCCGGTATGACAGAACGAGCATGTCAGTGTGCAACCAACCTGCGACGAGACACACAGCGTGCCGCGATCGGCTTCGGGGATGTAGACCGTCTCGATCTCGTGGCCGCCGGCAATGCGCAGCAGATACTTGCGCGTTCCGTCGGCCGAAACCTGACGCGTCACAATCTCGGGCCGCGCGACCACAAAATCCCGATCAAGTGCCGCGCGGTATTCCTTGCCAAGATTCGTCATTGCGGCAAAATCGGAAACGCCCTTTTGGTAAATCCACTGCCAGATCTGACCGGCCCGCATCCGCGCCTGTTTTTCCGACGTGCCCTGCGCGACCAGGGCGTCGCGCAGCCCATCGCGGGACAGACCGACAAGGTTCAACCTGCCGCCGGTCGCCTGCTTGCGCGGCACCGTCAGATTGTCCGGCACGATCGCGGCCGTACGGTTGGTCATGATATTGTCTTTCGGCGTTTTGATCCGCCGGATTTAGGGGGTTACGTGGCCCGAGACAAGATCGAAACCCAGCGCCGGGTAATCCACGCGGTAATAGCCTTCTGCCCTGACGCCGACCGCAAGCGGCTGGCGTTCAAGAACCTCTTGCGCCATGACGCCGACATTTTGGGTATCTCTGCCGTGATTTTATTGCGTTCCGCAACGCTTGTCGGCCTCTTCCAACGCGGCGGTGAAGCCCAACAGGGAAAAGGTGTCCTCGGTCCTGGTGTCGCGCGACGAAACCCCGGACACGATGGCCGATGCCCCGCGTTTCATCGAGGTGGTGATCTTGGCATCCTCGGCCTCGGACGCGGGCCATGCCCATTCGCCGTCCACGAACATTTCATAGCTGGCCGATCCGATGCGCAGATTGACCGTGGTGCCTTCCTTGAAGGGATAACCGCCGGTGAACGATACCTCGCCCTGAACCTCGGTGCCGGGGCGATACGACACGAACATCAGGATGTCGCCGCGATTGACCGCAACGACCTTGCCGTCGCGGGTGTTGACCGTGCTTTTGGGCGCCGACACGACCCAGCATTCGGTCGGGTCATCCTCGACGAAAACGGACCAGTCGGTTTTTGCGTCCACGCGATTGGTGGATTCCTGCGCCTGCCCGGCCATGGCGACCGCCGCCAGAATGGCCGATCCGATTGTTAAACGCGCTGCGAATTTGATCATTCTACTCACAGCCTCCAAGCTGTTTGCTGCCTCTGTCTCGTCCGGACCCATGGTTCATTCACTGGAACTCTGGACAGTCCTGCATCATTACGACTACCTGTCGGCGCAGTCTAACGCAGAATTACCCGTTTTCCAGCCCCATTCGCGGAAATCCGCTGACGGGCGATCCCGAAAACCGGCCCGATCGGAGCAAATAATGGCATCTGCTGAACTTCTGGTGGAAATCCGGCGCGGGCCGTTTATGGAAAGTTCACATCGCGGCCACGCCGCCATCTGCAACGCGGATGGCGATATCGTTGCAAGCTGGGGCGACCCGGCCAAGATCATTCTGCCGCGTTCGTCCTGCAAGATGCTTCAGGCATTGCCCCTGATCGAAAGCGGCGCGGCAGACAGTTTCGGACTGAAAACAGAACACCTTGCGCTTGCCTGCGCTTCACATCAGGGGGCGACCATTCATACCGAACGGGTCGATCATTGGCTGCACGCGCTGGGACTTGGCGAATCCGACCTGCGATGCGGGCCGCAATTGCCGTCGGACCGGGCGGCGCGGATCGCCATGTATGAAAGCGGGGGATCGCCGTGCCAGTTGCACAACAATTGTTCGGGCAAGCATACCGGATTTCTGACGCTCGGGCGGCATCTGGGCGCGGGGCCGGAATATGTCGACATTGCTCACCCGGTGCAACTTGCGGTGCGCGACGCGTTCGAGGACATGACCGGCGCGGCTTCGCCGGGCTACGGCATCGACGGTTGTTCGGCCCCGAATTTCGCCTGTTCGCTGTCCGGTCTGGCCACGGCCATGGCGCGGATGGCGGTTGCGCGCGATGGCGCCGGTGACTTGCGGGAGCAGGCCGGCAACCGCCTGATCTCGGCCATGGCGGCGCACCCCGAACTGGTCGCGGGAAACAAGCGCGCCTGTACGGAGCTGATGCAGGCGATGGGTGGGCGCAGCGTCGTCAAGACGGGCGCCGAAGCAACCTTTGTTGCGATTTTGCCGGATCGGGGACTTGGCGTTGCCCTGAAAATCGAAGACGGCGCGACCCGCGCGTCGGAAACCGCCATCGCCGCGCTGCTGGTGCGATTGGGGGCCGCCGATGCCGGGCATCCTCTGGTCAGGAAACGCCTGAACCCGGTCGTGAAAAATCGCGCAGGCCTGGGCACCGGCGAAATTCGCCCGACCTCGGCGTTGTTTCAGGACGGCGCGCCGCTTTGAGCGGTGGTTGATCGCGGATCCGGCTCGGACAGAATGGTGATATCCCGGCGGGGATAGGGAATTTCGAACCCCGCCGACTTCAGCGCATCCCACAGCGCCAGATAGACGTTGCCGCGCACGTTGGTCAGCCCCCGCGTCGGATCGCGTATCCAGAACCGCAGCACGAAATCGATTGAAGAATCCCCAAAACCCGTGACGTGGCAAACCGGCGGCGGGGTGGAAATCACCCGGTCCACCGTCAGAGGGGCCGCGGAACATATCCGCTTTACCTCGTGCGGGTTGCTGTCGTAGCTGACGCCGAACCTGATATCGAGCCGGACCAGATCGCTGGAATGCGACCAGTTGACGACCCGGTTGGTGATCAGGTCCTCGTTCGGGATCAGGAACTCGGTCCCGTTGCGCGTAAGCACGGAAACATACCGCGCACCCAGCGAGCTGATCCAGCCGAACGTATCGCCCAGCGAAATCACGTCGCCCGGTTTGATGGATTTGTCGAGCAGCAGGATCACGCCGGAAACGAGGTTTGAAACCACCTTTTGCAGCCCGAACCCAAGGCCCAGACCGATGGCGCCCGACAACACCGTCAGGCTGGTCAGGTCGAACCCGACGGTTTGCAGCCCGATGAAAATCGCGACGCCATAAAGCGCCAGTTGCACCGCCTTGACGGACAGGACCCGCATCGACGGCGAAATATCGTCGTTCTGATTGATTCGGGTCGCGGCGGCCGAGCTGATCAGGCGCGCGGCCACCAAAAGCGCCGCCAGTGTTACGCCCGCCCGGATGACCACCAGCAGCGAAAGGTGAAATTCGCCGATATCGATGGCAAACCGGTCGAACAATTGGGAAACGAATCCGGTCAGGCCCAGAATGCTGAGGGTTACGAATATCCACGCCCCCCAGCGCACAGTCCGCCGCATCGTCCGGTTGTGGATCAGCCGCGACGCGAACGAGACGAACAACCACGCGGTCGCAAGTTCGGCAATCGGCCCAAGCAGGTTGGACCACGAATGCCACGTGACCTCGCGCAGGGTCAGGAAAACCAGCCAGGTGATCACCACGAACGCGCTCAGCCGGATGCGTTGATGGACCAGCACCAGCACCCGCAGACGCCATTTCGGCCAGCCCTCCAGCGTGTGCATCCACCGGGCCATGCGCGGTGCCAGAATGACGGTGATGATCTGCGCGGCACCGAAACACACCGCCAGCAGCGCCAGTTGGTAAAGCTGCCGCCGCCGGAACAGGCTTGTGCCGAAACTCAGCGTTTCGTCGATCAGGGCCTGCAACTGCGCGAGGGTTTCAGGATCGAGGATGTATTCCAATCGCGGCTCCTTTTGTGCCGGTACTGTGGCACAGGCGTCGACATTGCATCAAGCGTGCCATCGTTGCCGTGCGGCCTTGCGAGACGGCGGGCTTCGCGATATGTGGGCGTCATGAAACCAGTTTTCGACATGGATGACCGCGCCCGCCTGCCCTGGCGATTTCACGGCGAATCTTTGGAGCTGTCGGCGGGTCCGCGCGCCTGACACCGGCCCGGCGTCACGAACATTCTGAACATCCAGCCGCGGGAGATCGAAATGACCGCACCAAGAACGCTTTACGACAAGATATGGGACACGCATCTGGCGCACGAGGATGCCGACGGCACGAGCCTGTTGTATATTGACCGGCATCTGGTTCACGAGGTGACCAGCCCGCAGGCCTTTGAGGGGCTGCGACTGGCGGGCCGCAAAGTGCGCGCGCCGGAAAAAACCATCGCGGTTCCGGACCACAACGTGCCAACGACCCCGGGTCGCGAAAATCCGGCCAACATGACGCAGGACAGCGCCATTCAGGTGGCGGCGCTCGACCGGAACGCCCGCGACTTTGGCATCCACTATTACCCCGTTGACGACGTGCGGCAGGGGATCGTGCATATCGTCGGGCCGGAACAGGGCTGGACGCTGCCGGGCATGACGGTGGTTTGCGGCGACAGCCATACGGCAACGCATGGGGCATTTGGCGCGCTGGCCCACGGGATTGGCACGTCTGAAGTAGAGCACGTTCTGGCCACCCAAACACTGATCCAGAAGAAATCGAAGAACATGAAGGTTGAAATCACCGGCAAGCTGTCGCCGGGCGTGACCGCCAAGGACATCACGCTTTCGGTGATCGGTGAAACCGGCACGGCGGGCGGCACCGGTTTTGTGATCGAATATTGCGGTCAGGCGATCCGCGATCTTTCGATGGAGGGCCGCATGACCGTCTGCAACATGGCGATCGAAGGCGGCGCGCGGGCCGGGCTGATCGCGCCGGATGAAAAGACGTTCGAATATGTCCGCGGTCGCCCGCATGCACCCAAAGATGCCGATTGGGACGCGGCGATGGCCCATTGGGCGACTCTCTTTACCGACGAGGATGCCGAATTTGACAAGGTGATCACGCTGCGGGGCGAGGATATTGCCCCGGTGGTGACCTGGGGCACCTCGCCCGAAGACGTGCTGCCGATCACCGCGAATGTACCCAGCCCGGACGATTTTCAGGGCGGCAAGGTCGAGGCCGCGCAGCGCTCGCTGGACTATATGGGTCTGACGGCGGGCATGAAGCTGACGGATGTGGTCGTGGATACGGTCTTTATCGGCTCCTGCACCAACGGCCGGATCGAGGATTTGCGGGCAGCGGCGGCGGTTCTGAAGGGCCGCAGGATCAAGGCGGGGATGCGGGCGATGATCGTGCCGGGTTCGGGCCTCGTGCGGGCGCAGGCCGAAGAGGAGGGCCTGGACAAGGTGTTCATCGATGCCGGATTTGAGTGGCGGCTGGCCGGTTGCTCGATGTGCCTCGCGATGAACCCCGATCAACTGGCCCCCGGCGAACGCTGCGCTGCGACCTCCAACCGCAACTTCGAGGGGCGGCAGGGGCGCGGCGGACGCACGCATCTGGTTTCCCCGGCGATGGCGGCGGCGGCCGCGGTGACCGGGCGGCTGACGGATATACGGGAGATGATGTAAGAATAGCAAAAGCGAGCAGAGTATAGCGAATTTTGCTATCTTACGCTATACATTGCTAAATATGAATAGAGAGTGCATTGGACCCAGTTCAAAATCCATTCGCGCCCAGCGCCGGGCACCCCCCGCCAGAACTAGCAGGGCGAGACGAAATCACTGAAGCCGCGACAACTGCCTGCAGGCGTGCAATGTCTGCCAGGTACGCGCGGCCCACGATGCTGCTTGGCCTCAGGGGCACGGGAAAAACTGTGTTGCTGAACGAATTCAAGAAGATTGGCGACGCCGAAGGATTGACGGTCTCGCGCATTGAAGCACCGGAGAATGCATCTCTGGCCAGATTGATCGTACCGGAAATGAGAAAAGTTCTGCGCTCACTTTCCGGTGCTGAAGCGGCAAGGGAAATCGCGCTGCGCGGCCTTCGCGGCCTTCGCAACTTTGCAGCGGGATTCAACCTGGAGATTGCGGGGATTGGTGTAGGAATTGAAGGAGCCTCCGACCCGGAGCCTGGGCTTGCAGACAGCGGCGACATCGAATTCGATTTGCCGGATTTGTTCGAGGCAGTCGGCACAGCCGCCGCCCGGGCAAATCGAGCCTGGCTGTTATTGATAGATGAAGTCCAGTATCTGAATTCCGAGGACCTGAGTGCGCTGATCGTTTCGCTGCACCGGGTATCGCAATCCAACATGCCAATCGTTTTTGCCGGCGCCGGCTTGCCACAGGTCGCCCGCCTCGCGGGCGATGCAAAATCCTATGCGGAACGCCTGTTCAGCTACCCGCCAGTCGGCGCATTGCAACGTGATGCAGCGGCTCAGGCCGTGCGCAGACCGATTGAGAATGAAGGAGCGAAAATCGGCGAGGCAGCGATCGAATTGATCGTTGAATCATCGCGGGGCTATCCCTTTTTCATTCAGGAATGGGGGTCGCAATCCTGGGATCTTGCTCGAGACCCGGAAATAACCTTGGCCGATGTCGAAAACGCACATGGTCTTGTAATTTCTTCTCTGGACAATGGATTTTTCAAGGTAAGAATGGATCGGCTGACCCGGGCTGAAACAGTTTTTGTTTCCGCCATGGCAAATCTGGGCGACGGGCCGTATCCAATTGCCGATATTGCAAATGCGCTTGGACGAAGAACTCAGTCCATCGGGCCAACTCGCGCCAATATTATCCACAAGGGCATGATTTACAGCGCAGAACATGGATATCTGGCGTTCACAGTACCGCTTTTTGCCGAATTCATGCGCAGGCAAGACGACGCAACCGACCAAATTTGACTGGATCCAAGAAATGAACAAATTCACCACCCTCTCAGGCATCGCCGCCCCCATGCCGCTGATCAATATCGACACCGACATGATCATCCCAAAGCAGTTCCTGAAGACGATCAAGCGTTCGGGTCTGGGGGCCAATCTGTTTGACGAAATGCGGTTTGGCGACGACGGCAGCGAGATTGCGGATTTCGTGCTGAACAGACCCGCGTACCGCAAGGCCGAGATCATCGTGGCGGGCGACAATTTCGGCTGTGGTTCCAGCCGCGAGCACGCGCCTTGGGCGTTGCTGGATTTCGGCATAAGCTGCGTCATCTCGACCAGCTTTGCCGACATATTCTACAACAACTGTTTCAAGAACGGGATCCTGCCGATCGTCCTGCCAAAGGCACAGGTGGACCGCCTGATGGAGGACGCGGAACGGGGCGAAAACGCGCGGATCACGGTTGATCTGGAAACCCAGACCGTCTCGGCAAGCGACGGCACCGAATTCACCTTCGAGGTGGATCCGTTCAAAAAACACTGTCTGCTGAACGGGCTGGACGATATCGGCCTGACGATGGAAAAATCCGGGGCAATCGACGCCTTCGAAAAGCAATATCAGGCGCAGAACCCCTGGGTCTGACCGATTTCGGGCCACCATCGATGGTTCCAAATTCGGTTTCCGGGGCCATATCTTGACCATTGATGCATTCGGGAAACACTTTGTTTCCTAATCGGACAAAAAAACCTTGTGACTCTTCAAGCACTTGACGGATTCTGACGAAAAAAGGCAGGATTAAGGCGAAAATGAGGCACCTCGTTCGCGGGGAATCAGGACGGAACAGGGCACGGCAAAGTACCGGGCCCGGCCAGATCGAGGGTTAAAAGGCAGTGATTTCCCAGCTAATCGGGGCATTTGTCCGGGCGATACTCGTGGCGCTTTTGATCGCGCTGCCCACGCTGCTATTGCCGGGTATCGGGCGGGACGCGCGCGACATCTCGATGGTATTCGCATTGGTCGGCGCGGCGCTGACCCTGTTCGAATACGGCTCGTCGCATCCCGGCCTGGTCGAATTCCGTTTTGCGCCGCCATTCAACCGCATTCGCTTCATTTCGTTGTTCGTGACGGTTTTGTTGCTGACAATCCTGTTCCGGGGCACCGGCAGCAATGGGGCGTTCTTGCACCAAGTCCCTGAAATCGGTTCGTTGATCGGCGCGGCGATGGATTTCCCCTTCAGCCCGGTGCGGATATTGACGGCCTTGCTGTCGGGCGACGGGGCGTCTGAAAACACGGCGATCATCCGTTCGGCTGCCGGCATCAGCTATGTCGTTTCACTGATTTCGCTGGCGATATTCGCCGTGGTGATGCGGTTGCTGTCCTGGCCGCTTGGGCACGGTTCGTTCAATGTGTGGGTCAACCTGCCGACATTTGACCCGGCATCGGGATTTGACGTCGAAGACCGGTTGACCCGCGATGCCCGCGTTAACGTAATCTTTGGATTTACCCTGCCATTCCTGTTGCCATTGGTTGCGCAGGTGTCGTCGGCCTATTACGATTTCTCGACGCTGGACAGCAACCAGACCCTGATCTGGACGGTGGCCGTATGGGCGTTTTTACCGGCAAGCCTGTTCATGCGCGGCATTGCCATCGGCAAGATCGCGCAACTGATCCGGCGCAAGCGCGATCACCTGCACGCACCACATTCTGCGGGATTTGCGCGGGCCTGATCTGGCTGCTGGCCTGCGGGCCGGCGGTTTCCCAAACCCTCCGCATCGCCACATTCAACGTGTCATTGGGCCGCGACGGGCCGGGCTTGCTGCTGCGCGACCTTGAAAAAGCGGACGATCCGCAAATTCTGGCGGTCCAGCGGATTGTCGCGCGCGTTGCGCCGGATATCCTGTTGCTGAACGATTTCGACTATGATTTCGGCGGGCAGGCGCTGGACGTTTTTGCCGATCAACTGTCCGAACTCGGGGTGCATTATCCGTTTCGCTTTGCGCGGCCCTCCAATGCGGGTCTGGCGACCGGCATCGATCTGGACGGAGACGGCCGCACCGGTGGCCCCGGCGACGCGCAGGGCTTTGGCGGGTTCGCAGGTGCCGAGGGCATGGCGCTGTTGTCGGCCTTTCCGGTGCTGGCCGGGCAGGTCCGGGATTTCTCGGGCCGATTGTGGCGCGATCTGCCGGGCGCCCGGTTGCCGGTGATCGACGGCCAGCCGTTTCCGTCGGCCCGCGCCTGGGATGTCCAGCGCCTGTCGTCCAAGGGCCATTGGGACGTGCCCGTGGCACTGCCCGACGACCGCGTGCTGCACCTGCTGATCGCCCATGCCACGCCCCCGGTTTTCGACGGGCCAGAGGATCGCAACGGGTTGCGCAACCGCGATGAAATCCGGTTCTGGACGCTGTTTCTGGATGGCGCGCTTGACGAAAAACTGTCGCCCGCATCGCCGTTCGTGGTTCTTGGCGACCTGAACGCCGATCCGCACGACGGCGAGGGTTCGACCGGTGCGATCCGTTCGCTGCTGGCGCATCCGCGTCTGCGCGACCCCTTGCCCGAAAGCCGTGGCGCGGTGGTGGCGACCAAGGTGCAGGGCGGCGGAAACCTTACCCAAAAGAGCGACCCCCGGCATGATACCGTCGACTGGGACGAGGCGCGGACACCGGGCAACCTGCGCGTCGATTATGTCTTGCCGTCGGTCGAACTGAACGTCGTGGCCGCGGGCGTGTTCTGGCCCGCGCCGGGCGAGGCGGGGTTTGATCTGGTTGGCACCGACGGCAAAGTCGGATCGCACCACAGGATCGTCTGGGTGGATATCAAGTGATGGCACCCGCCGCTTGACCGCAGCCAAGCGCCGCGTTAGGTCGCATTTTTACGTGACCGCAGGAGCCGACGCGATGCCCAACCCTTCTTTATTGATCCTGTCCGGCGATGGTATTGGCCCGGAAGTCATGGCCGAAGTGCGCAAGGTCATCGACTGGCTTGGCGACAATCGTGGGCTCAATTTCGATGTTTCCGAGGATCTGGTCGGCGGCTGCGCCTATGATGCCCACGGCACGCCCCTGACCGACGAGACACTGGCCCGCGCGCAGGCCGCCGATGCGGTGCTGCTGGGGGCGGTTGGCGGCCCGGCCTATGACGATCTGGATTTCAGCGTCAAACCCGAACGCGGCCTGTTGGCGCTGCGCAAGGAGATGGACCTGTTTTCCAACCTGCGCCCGGCGCAATGTTTCGACGCGCTGGCCGGGTTTTCGTCGCTGAAGCCCGAGATCGTTTCGGGCCTTGACGTGATGATCGTGCGCGAACTGACCTCGGGCGTCTATTTTGGCGAGCCTCGCGGGATCACCGAAATGAACGACGGTCAGCGCATGGGCGTGAATACCCAGCGCTATACGACCAGCGAAATCCGACGGGTGGCGCGGTCGGCTTTTGAGCTGGCGCGGCGGCGGTCGGGCAAGGTCTGTTCGATGGAAAAGGCCAACGTGATGGAAAGCGGCATTCTGTGGCGCGAAGAGGTGCAGTGGGTGCATGACAACGAATACCCCGATGTCGAACTTTCCCACATGTACGCCGATGCCGGCGCGATGCAATTGGTGCGCTGGCCCAAACAGTTCGATGTGATCGTGACGGACAATCTGTTTGGCGACATCCTAAGTGATTGCGCGGCCATGCTGACCGGGTCGCTGGGAATGCTGCCGTCGGCCAGTCTGGGCGCGCCGATGGAAAACGGACGGCCCAGGGCGCTGTACGAACCGGTGCATGGTTCCGCGCCCGACATTGCCGGGCAGGGCAAGGCCAATCCCTGCGCCTCTATCCTGAGTTTTGCAATGGCCCTGCGCTTTTCGTTCGATCAGGCGACCGAGGCGGACCGGCTGGAAGCGGCGGTTGAAAACGTGCTTGCCGACGGCGTGCGGACGCCCGATCTGATGCAGGCGGACGGGGGCAAGGCGGTCTCGACCTCTGAAATGGGCGATGCGGTCGTTGCCGCCTTGGAGGCGAGCCTCTGATCGAAACGGGCCCTGCCTTTTCCATCGAATTCGGGCTTGCACCTGATCAGACCCGGCGCGCCGCGCACCTGTACTGGTCGGCGTTTTCGCAAAAACTTGGCATGGTTCTTGGCCCCGAGACCCGCGCGGTGCCCTATTTCGCCGCCACGATGTCGCTGGAAAACGCGCTATGCGCGGTTGACGGCAATGGCGAATTGATCGGCGTGGCCGGGTTCAAGACCGGCGACACCGGATTCCTGAACGGCGGCACTGCCGACATTGCCCGCCATTACGGCTGGATCGGCTCCCTTTGGCGATTGCCGCTCTTGATGCTGCTGGAACGCAAAGAAGCGCCGGAAACCCTGCAAATGGATGGCATTTGCGTGGCCGAAGAAGCGCGGGGCGCGGGCGTCGGATCGGCGCTGTTGCAGGCACTTTGCCAACACGCACGGGCCAACGGGTATCGGCGGATCGCGCTGGACGTGATCGACCGCAACCCCCGCGCGCGGGCACTGTACGAGCGGACAGGATTCAGCGCGGTTGCCGTCGAGACCCTGGTGCCGTTCCACCGGATATTCGGATTTCGCAGCGCAACGCGGATGGAGCTTGACCTGATGCCATCGACGACCAAGAGGGCGGTTGTTGAGCGGGCGTGAAATCCCGCAACCCCTGCGCGGCGCGTTGTTCGGGTTGCTGGCGTGCGCGTTATTCTCTGTTCACGATGCGATCATCAAACTGCTGGGGTCCGCGTTTCCGGCCGTGCAGGTCGTGTTTTTTGCGGCGCTGTTCACCCTTCCCTGGGTGGCGGCGTTGATGATTTTCACACCTTCGCAACGCAATCTGCGCCCACGTCACCCGCGCTGGATGGTGTTGCGCGCCGCGTTGTCCATTGCGGTCACGGTTTCGATCTATTTCGCCTTTGCCGAGCTGAAACTGGCGGAAACCTATGCCATCCTGTTTGCGACGCCGCTGCTTGTGACCGCGTTGTCGGCACCGATCCTGAAAGAGCAGGTTGGTCGCTGGCGCTGGATCGCGGTCGCCACCGGGTTTGTCGGCGTGCTGATCGTGCTGCAACCCGGAATCAGCCCCATCGGACCCGGCCATCTGGCGGCGATTGCCGGTGCCACCGGCGGCGCGCTGGTTTTCATCGTCATGCGGAAAATCGGGCGCGACGAAACCATGACCGTCATGTTGTTTTACCCGCGTCTGGCCAATCTGCTGGCGATGGCGGTGTTCCTGCCCGCGATCTACCGGCCGATGGGGGCGTCCGATCTGGGTTGGAGCGCGTTGCTGGCGACGTTCGGATTTCTGGCGGCGTTGTGCATGGTTTCGGCGTATCGCCGCGCGCCTGCGGCCATCGTCGCGCCGATGCAATATTCGCAGATCCTGTGGGCCATCCTGTTTGGCACCCTGATATTTTCGGAGAAACCGGACGCAAACACGGCCGTCGGCGCGGTGATCATCATCGCCAGCGGCGGATTCATCATGTGGCGTGAAAACCGGCGCGCCTGACTTCTTTGTTCGCTTGCCATTCGCAGCATCAAAGTGTATCCGCCAGACCGTTGGTCACGGAGTGTAGCTCAGCCTGGTAGAGCACTGCCTTCGGGAGGCAGGGGTCGGAGGTTCGAATCCTCTCACTCCGACCAAAACAATCGCCCCGGCAAGCACCGAATTTGGAAATTGCCCCCTTCTGCTTCGATATAGTCATAGCGGACCCAAAGACTGGCCTTTTTCCGCTGCACGTCACAGGTTTTCTGGCGGACCTTGTCGCTGACGCAAACAGAGCCCGGCAATCACCGGCCATGATGCGATGGACGGGCGCGGTTTGCCACCACCTTGCCCCGGCAAAATCTGCGCGCACCCAATGGTTTGCGGGCCAATCGCCCAATCTTCACGTCAGGGGGCGGCTCGATGATGCGCGGCGGGCCATGGCCGTTATCTCGTCCCACTTCCCCGCCCGGATCAGGGATTGCGGCGCGACCCAGGAACCGCCCACGCAGATCACGTTCGGCAGGCCAAGGTAGGTCTCGGCGTTCTCTGCGGTGACGCCGCCGGTCGGACAAAAGCCGATTTGGGGCAGGGGCGCGGCGAGGGCCTTCAGTGCGGGCGCGCCGCCGGATGCTTCGGCGGGAAAGAATTTCAGCGTGTCATATCCAAGCGCCAGCAATCGCATCGCCTCGGTCGCGGTCGCAGCACCGGGCAGAAGCGGCAGATCGGCCTGCCGGCACGCCGCCAGCAATTCGTCGGTCGCACCGGGCGACACGCCAAATACCGCACCTGCGTCTTTCGCGGCAAAAACATCCTGCGGCGTAATCAGTGTCCCCGCGCCGACGATTCCGCCACTGACCGCCGCCATCTTGCCGATGACTTCAAGCGCCGCGGGGGTTCTGAGGGTCACTTCCAGCGCCCGCAACCCGCCTGCGACCAGCGCTTCGCCCAGCGGGCGGGCATGCGCCGCGTCCCTTACCACCAGCACCGGCAGGATCGGGGCCAGCAGGCAGATTTCGCGGGCACGTTTGCTGATGTCGTTCGGCATCATCCGTCTCCAAACACCGAGGCACCGGAATCGGCGGAACCGACGTTGCGGCGAAACAGCGCGAACAATTCGCGTCCGGTGCCGGTTTCGTTGGCCGCCAGATCGGCCGTCGCGGCGGGGCGGTCAAGCACGTCCTTGCCCAGAACCTCCAGCGTGCCGGCATCGGCGTCGACACGCATCAGATCGCCGTCCCTGAGCCGGGCAATCGGCCCGCCTTCCAGTGCCTCGGGGCTGACATGGATCGCGGCGGGGACCGAACCCGATGCGCCGGACATGCGTCCGTCGGTGACCAGCGCCACCTTGTGGCCGCGCCCTTGCAGCAGTTTCAGAACCGGGGTCAGCGAATGCAGCTCGGGCATGCCGTTGGCCCTGGGGCCCTGAAAGCGCACGACGACGATCACGTCGCGGTTCAGTTCTCCGGCCTTGAACGCGGCCTTGACCGTGGCCTGATCGTCAAACACCGCCGCGCGGGCCGTGACCACCCGGTGTTCGGGGGCAACGGCCGATATCTTCATCACCCCCGCGCCCAGATTGCCCGCAAGCCGCGCCAGACCGCCGGTTGACTGGAACGGGTCCGACGGCGCGCGCAGGATTTTGCGGTTCAGGCTTTTCCGGGCACCGGGTTCCCACGAAAGCACACCATCTTTCAGCTTTGGTTCCCGGGTATAATGCCGCAGGCCGTGCCCCGCGATTGTGGCCACATCTTCGTGCAGCAGTCCCGCGTCAAGCAAGCCGTCGATCATCGTGCCAAGCCCGCCCGCCGCATGGAACGCATTCACGTCGGCCAGCCCGTTGGGATAGACCCGCGCGATCAGCGGGGTGACGGACGAGATGTCGGCAAAATCCTCCCAGTCAAGCAGTATGCCGCCCGCGCGCGCCATTGCGATCAGGTGGATCAGCAGGTTGGTGGACCCTCCGGTAGCGTTGAGGCCGACAATCCCGTTAACGAAGGCCTGTTCGATCAGGATATCGCAGACCGGAACATACGTGTCGCCAAGCGCCGAAAGGTGCAGTGCCCGTTTGGCCCCCGCGACCGTCAGCGCATCGCGCAACGGCGTGTTCGGATTGACGAAACTGGCGCCCGGCAGGTGCAGGCCCATCAGCTCCATCAGCATCTGATTGGTGTTGGCGGTGCCGTAAAACGTGCAGGTGCCCGGGCCGTGATAGGCCGCCATTTCCGCCGCCATCAGTTCGGCGCGGGTGGATTGGCCCGCAGCAAAGCGTTGGCGCGCCTCGGACTTTTCCTCGTTCGACAGGCCGGAGACCATCGGCCCCGCAGGCAGGAATACCGCTGGCAGGTGGCCAAAAGTCTGTGCGGCAATTACCAGTCCCGGCACGATCTTGTCGCAGACGCCAAGGTAGACCGCAGCGTCGAACGTATTGTGCGAAAGCGCAACGCCCGCCGCCATCGCGATGATGTCGCGCGAAAACAGGCTCAGCTCCATCCCGGTCTCGCCCTGGGTAACCCCGTCGCACATCGCCGGAACCCCGCCCGCAACCTGTGCCGTGCCGCCAGCCTCGCGGGCCGCCTGTTTGATGAGATCCGGAAAGCGCTCAAACGGCTGATGCGCGCTCAGCATGTCGTTATAGCTGGTGAGAATGCCAAGATTGCCCGCCGATTGCGTGGCCAGCGACGCCTGATCCGCGCCCGCACCCGCATAGGCATGGGCCTGACCCGAACACGAAAGATGCGCCCGCGCCGGACCTTTCCGGCCAGCGTCGCCCATCCGTGCCAGATAGTGTCCACGGGTGTCGGCGCTGCGTTCGATGATCCGGTCGGTCACCCGCCGGATGGTCTGGTTGAGCTTCATGCCGCCCCCGCTGTTGCCGTGTAATGGACCGTCACCTCGCCGGATGCGGTCAGGATGGAGCGCACCGGGGACTCGGTTGCCGGTCCCGGCCTTTCGGCCTTTTTCAGTGCGCGAAGTTTGTCTTTGCCCTGTATCAGCAGATGCAGCGATGGCGCGGCCCGCAAAACGGATGCGGTCAGCGTCAGACGCGGTTCGGGTGTTTCGGTCGCGCGCATGGGCAGCAAAACATCGTTGCATTCCGGGGACAGCGCCTCGGCCAGCCGGTCGGCACCGGGCAACAGGCTGGCGACGTGCATGTCTGCCCCCATGCCCAGCACGCAGATATCCAGCGGCAATACCGCGCGAATACCTTGGCCCAGGGCGGCCAGCACGTCCTCGGGCTGCGGCGCGTGACGGTATAGCGGTACCAGACCGGCCGCAGCCGCCGGCCCCTGCATCAAGGTGCTGCGCAGCAACCGGGTGTTCGAGCGATCCGAATCTTCGGGCACGAAACGTTCGTCCGTCAACAGGACCGACACGCGGTCCCAGCCGATATCCGCGCCGGACAATATGCGCAGAAACGCCTCGGGTGTGGTGCCGCCGGGAACTGCCAGCGTGGCCCGGCCCTTTGCCGCCAGCACCCCAGCCAATTTTCCGGCCACGACCCGGGCAAGGTTTTGGGCTTGTGTTGCCGCGTCTTTATAGTGAACCCAAACAGCCATCACGCCCCGATCTCGTGCCGTCGCCGCCCGTCGCGGTGCATCGGCATCAGCGCATCCTCGGACCCGGCGCCGCCGGTGTCAAAGGCCGAGGGTTGCTGCACACCTTCCTGCCAGCCCGCGATGATCGGATCAACCCGCCATCGGTTACGCCATTCGCTAGGGTGCGGGTCGGGAGCCCCCTATTTCCCGCGCAGACCGTTGATCTGGCGTTCCAGCGCCCCCAGAAATCGCGACCGGTCGGCGCGTGAAAATGGCCGGCCACCGCCCTGCCGAAACGGGTCGGCGGCCCGCAGGTCGGCCATCAGATCGCGCATTGCCAGCCGGTTGCCGATATTGGCATCGGTAAACAATTCGCCGTCGTGGCGAATGGCCGCCGCACCGGCTTCAAGGCACCGCGCCGCCAGCGGAATATCTGCGGTAACCACGATATCGCCCGGGCCACATCGATCGGCGATCCACTTGTCGGCGACATCCGGGCCGTCATCGACGACGACCGTTCTGACCAGCGGATGCGGGTTTGGTCGGATACCGCCATTGGAAACGATGATCACCTCGATGCCGTGGCGTTCCGCGACTTTCAGGGCCTCGGCCTTGACGGGGCATGCATCGGCGTCGACGTAGATCGCGCCCATCATTCGTCCGCGAAGGCCGTCGCATGAAACGCGACGTGGTCCCTCATGAAGGACGCGACAAAAAAGTACGAGTGATCGTACCCGTCTTGCATCCGGAGGACCGAGCTTTGCCGCCGCGCCGCCATTGCGTCCGCCAGGGATTCGGGGCGCAGATTTTCCAGAAACTGGTCGTTGGTGCCCTGATCGATCAGGATCGGGCCGGCAAACCCGTATTCCTGCATCACAAGGGTTGCGTCATGTCGCGCCCAATCGGATTCATCGGCACCAAGATAGGCGGAAAACTGGTTTCGGCCCCAGTCGGTTGCCGTGGGATGCGCGATCGGCGCAAAGGCGGAAACGGACCGGAACCGATCGGGGTGCGCCATGGCGATCGTCAACGCGCCATGCCCGCCCATGGAATGGCCGGTGATGCCCTGCCTCGCCGGGTCGAGCCTGAATGCGTCAAACAGCAGGTCCGGCAAATCCATGGTGACGTAGTCCCACATCCGAAAATGCGTCGCCCAGGGGTCCCGCGTCGCGTTCACGTAAAACCCGGCACCCTGTCCAAGGGCGAAATCCTCGTCATCGGGCACGCCGCCGCCGCGCGGCGAGGTGTCGGGGAAAACCAGGGCGATCCCGTGGCGTGCCGCCCAGGCTTGCGCCCCGGCCTTGGCCATCGCGTTTTCGTGCGTGCAGGTAAGGCCGGACAGGTACCACAGCACCGGTACCTTGCGATGCCGCGCCTCGGCCGGCTGGAACAACCCGAAGGTCATGGTGCATTTGCAGGATGCCGAAGCGTGGGAATAGACCCCCTGAACGCCGCCAAAGCACCTGTTTTCAGAGATGATTTTCATGGACCAGCCCCCCGGATTACACCATTCGCGTAAACAGAATCCGACGTGGAATCAATTGCTGATTGCCGGATTGGCGGTGCGGGTTGACGCCCCGCCGACCAGCATCTCGGCGGGATCAATTTGATGGCGATCAAACGATCATGACTTTCCGACTTCGCTTTAGTGGCCTCGGCATGACACCGGCCCGCATCAATCTGTGGCACGCCACTTTCATCATCAGGCCCGGCGGCATCACCTGTCGGCGCCTGCCTGCCCGTCACGCAGAAAACGTGCCGCTGGCACGACGGCGGGCGCTGCCCTCAAAACTCCACGACTGCCCGAATGCTTTCGCCCGCGTGCATCAGCTCAAAGCCCTTGTTGATCTCGTCCAGCGACAGTTTGTGGGTGATCATGGGGTCGATCTCGATCTTGCCCTGCATGTACCAGTCAACGATTTTCGGCACGTCGGTCCGCCCCCTTGCGCCGCCAAACGCCGTGCCACGCCAGACCCGCCCGGTGACCAGTTGGAAGGGTCGTGTGGAAATCTCGGCACCGGCAGGGGCGACACCGATGATCACGCTTTCGCCCCAACCCTTGTGCGCCGCCTCCAGCGCGGTGCGCATCGCGCCGACGTTGCCGGTTGCGTCAAACGTGTAATCGCCGCCGCCGCCGGTCAGTTCGACCAGATGACCGACCAGATCGCCGTCAATTTCGGCCGGATTGACAAAATCGGTCATGCCGAATCTGGTCGCCATATCGACCTTGGCCGGGTTCAGGTCGACGCCCACGATCTGATCGGCACCCGCCAGTCGAAGGCCCTGAACCACGTTCAGCCCGATACCACCCAGCCCGAAAACGATCGCCGTTGATCCCTGTTCGACCTTTGCAGTATTCATCACCGCCCCCAGCCCGGTGGTTACGCCGCAGCCGATATAACAGATCTTGTCGAACGGGGCGTCCTTGCGCACTTTGGCCAGCGCGATTTCCGGTAGAACGGTGTGGTTCGCAAATGTCGAGCAGCCCATGTAATGCAGGATCGGCGTGCCGTCCGGCATCGAGAACCGCGACGTGCCGTCGGGCATCAGGCCCTGCCCCTGCGTTGCGCGGATCGACTGGCAAAGATTGGTCTTGGGGTTCAGGCAGTATTCGCATTCCCGGCATTCCGGCGTGTAAAGCGGGATCACGTGATCACCCGGTTTCACCGAGGTGACGCCCGGGCCGCATTCCAGCACGACGCCCGCGCCCTCGTGCCCCAGAATCGCGGGAAACATCCCTTCGGGATCGGCCCCGGACAGCGTGAATTCGTCGGTATGGCAGATGCCGGTCGCCTTGATTTCCACCAGCACCTCGCCCGCGCGCGGGCCGTCAAGATTGACCTCCATGACTTCCAGCTTTTTGCCCGCTTCCAACGCTACCGCTGCCTGAGTCTTCATCGATCCATCCCCTTGCCGATACCCGGTTTGAAAATGACTTTGGGCGAAATTTTCCGACGATGCAATCGCCGAGGAATGCCCGCAATCCCAAATCACCGTTGATGTCGCAAACCATTGCCCTTAACTGGCACGATGATTTGCGCCGGGGATTCAGGTGGGTGAAAACGAACAGGAATTCGACCTGCTGATCATCGGCGGCGGGGTCAACGGTGCCGGCATCGCCCGCGATGCCGCCGGGCGCGGCCTGAATGTGGTTCTGTGCGAGATGGACGATCTGGCATCCGCCACGTCGTCTGCGTCGACCAAGCTGTTTCATGGCGGGCTTCGATATCTGGAGCAATATGCGTTCCGGCTGGTTCGCAAGGCGTTGCGCGAACGCGAAGTCCTGCTGGGCAACATGCCCCATATCGCGCGCCCGATGCGGTTCGTGCTGCCATTCACGCCGGGCGCACGACCGGCCTGGCTGTTGCGGCTGGGGCTTTTCATCTACGATCACCTCGGCGGACGGCGGTTGCTGCCACCGACCAGAACCCTGGATCTGACGGTGGACCCGGCGGGCAGGGTTTTGCGCCCCGGTTTCAGGAAGGCATTCGAGTTCTCGGATGTGGCGGTCGATGACGCCCGCCTCGTTGTGCTGAATGCGCGCGACGCGGCGGACCGGGGCGCATCGATCCTGACCCGGACCAGAGTGATCGCGGCGCGGCGCGACGGCGAACGCTGGCAGGTCGAGGTTGAGAACCGGCGCACCCGCAAGCGCCGTTTTCTCGGGGCGCGGGCGGTCGTCAACGCCGCCGGGCCATGGGTCAATCAGGTGCTGGAAGCGGCGGTCGGTCAGCCGGCCAACGATCCGATCCGTCTGGTGCGCGGCTCGCACATCGTCACCGCGCGATTGTTCGATCACAACCGGGCATATTTTTTTCAGAACGCCGATGGCCGGATCATCTTCGCCATCCCGTACCAGCAGGATTTCACGCTGATCGGCACGACCGACCGGGATCACGCGGGCGACCCGGCATCGGCGACCTGCACGGCCAGCGAAGCCGAATACCTGTGTTCCGCGGCATCTGAATATTTTCGGGAACCGATCCGCGCGGACGATATCGTATGGTCGTTCGCCGGGGTCCGGCCACTGGATGATGCAGGCGACAAGAATCCGAGCGAGGCATCGCGCGACTATCATTTGGAGATCGCGGACGCCGACGGCGCGTTGCCATTGATCAGCGTCTATGGCGGCAAGATCACCACCTACCGCAAACTGGCCGAACAGGTCGTTGGTGCATTGGGCAGGTATCTGCCGCTGAATGCCGCCGACTGGACCAGCAACGCGCCGCTGCCCGGTGGTGATTTCATGATCGACCAGCGCGAGGCGCAGATCGTGCGGTTGCATGCGGATTACCCATTCCTGACCCGTCGCAACGCCGAGAGGCTTTTTTCGGGTTACGGTACGCAATCCTGGCGCGTGCTTGGCGACATCGACGACGTGGCCGAAGATTTCGGCGGCGGATTGCTGGAGGCCGAACTGCGCTGGCTCTGCGATCACGAATGGGCCGAAACGGTGGACGACGTCATCTGGCGGCGCACCAAATGCGGCCTGCGAATGAGCGCCGATGAAATCACGCGGCTCGCGGGCTGGCTGGCAGATCGCGACCCATGACGACCGCCGCGTCCTGACAAGCCCGGTGGGATTGCCCGGCCGGGGGTGAATTTTCGCTGCTTTTGCCCTTTGCTTGGTGTCGATTTCCGACGACAATCCATTTGCGGGCGGCCATCAGGGAACGGCTTTGATGAAACATATTCTGGCGATCGATCAGGGCACCACGTCCAGCCGGGCCATATTGTTCGACCAAAACCTCAATCCGGTGGCCACGGGTCAACAGGAATTCACCCAGCATTTTCCGCGCTCGGGCTGGGTAGAGCACGACCCCGACGATATCTGGCAATCCGTACTGGCCACATGTGCACAGGCGATGGCCGCCGCCTCGCCCGGGTCGGTCGGCGCGATCGGGATCACCAACCAACGTGAAACCGTGGTGGTCTGGAACCGCCACACCCATCAGGCGATCTGCAACGCCATCGTCTGGCAGGACCGGCGGACCGCGGATACCTGCGCCGCATTACGTACGGCAGGGCACCAGAAGATGGTCTCCGAAAAGACCGGACTGCTGCTGGATCCCTACTTTTCCGCCAGCAAGATCGCCTGGATTCTGGACAACGTGCCGGGCGCGCGCGCCAGCGCCGAAGCCGGAGATCTGTTGTTCGGCACCGTCGACTGTTTTCTGATCTGGCGGCTGACAAACGGGGCGGTGCATGCCACCGACGCGACCAATGCGGCGCGTACCATGCTTTACGATATTTCTCGCGGCTGCTGGGACCGGGACCTGCTGGACCTGTTCGGGGTGCCGGAAAACATGTTGCCTCAGGTGCGCGACAGCTCGGGCGGGTTTGGCGAGACCGACGCCGCGCTGTTCGGCCACGCAATCCCGATCACGGGGGTCGCAGGTGACCAGCACGCCGCCACGATCGGGCAGGCGTGTTTTTCCCCCGGCATGATGAAGGCGACCTATGGCACCGGATGTTTCGCGATGATGAACACCGGTTCCGTGCGGGTCGCCTCGCGCAACCGTCTGTTGACCACCATCGCGTGGCAGATCGACGGCAGGGTGACCTATGCGCTGGAGGGGTCGATTTTTGTTGCCGGTTCCGCGGTGCAATGGCTGCGCGACGGATTGGGAATTCTCGCCGATGCTGCGGAGTCAGGACCGCTGGCCGCCTTGGCGGATCCGGCGCAGAACGTCTATCTGGTTCCGGCTTTCACCGGGCTTGGTGCACCGCATTGGGATGCGGAAAGTCGCGGCGCGATATATGGCCTGACCCGCGCGACCGGGCCTGCGGAGATCGCGCGGGCGGCCCTGCAATCGGTCGCGTTTCAGACCCGCGACCTGATGGAAGCCATGCACGCCGACTGGCCACAGGAACAGGATGGCGTGTTGCGGGTCGACGGCGGACTGGCCACCAGCGACTGGACCATGCAGGCCATCGCCGACCAGATCGGCGCGCCGGTGGACCGCCCGGCCATTACCGAAACCACCGCATTGGGGGCCGCCTATCTGGCCGGGCGGCATGTGGGCCTGTTGCCGGATATCGACAATTTTTCAAAGAGTTGGCGGGTGGCGCGCAGGTTTGAGGCGAACATCGACCCCGAACAGCGCGATGCTGCGTATTCCGGCTGGAAAGACGCGGTAAAACGAACACTGGGCGCGATTGGATGATTGCCAATGGTATTGGTGAAAATCATGATATAACAATGTATTATCAGGCAAAGCTAATGTAAGACGTCAACGTGCATCGACCTGCACCAGCCTTTGAAGCGCCTCGGCGTCGTCGTCATATACCGCGCGATAACAGTCCTGCAATTGCGTGGGCGACAACCGGGCGCTGTTCATCCGTTTGATCGCCACCAGAACCGCCCTGTTGGCGGTCAGCGCGGCGGCGGACAGATCGGTCAGGGTCTGTGCCATCTGGCCGCGTGGCGCAATCCGGTCGATCAGCCCACAGGCCAGTGCTTCATCCGATTTCAGTTTTTGGCCGGCCATCAGGATCATCCGGGCCCGCGCCGGGCCAATCAGTTCCGACATCCGGCGCACATCCGAAGGCTGCGGCAGAAATCCGTTCGCAAGGACCGGATAGAAAAATCCGGCGCCGGGAACCGCCACACGCAAATCGCAGGCCAGCGTCACGCCAAAGCCCCCGCCCGCGACGGTGCCGTTCAGCGCCGCGATGGTCAGCACCGGCAATCGGGCGAGACGGTTCGAGACCTGCTCCCATATCGGGCTGATCGTCAGACCGTCGTCACCCGCCGCCTGTGCGAGATCGGCACCGGCGCAGAATGCCCGCTCGCCCGCACCAGTCACCACCAGCACCCGTAATCCGGCATCGCGCCTGGCGTCTGCGAAGGTCTGCGACAATTCCTTGAGCATCGACAAGGTCAGCGCGTTGGCCTTCCCGGGCCGGTTCAGGGTCACCGTCCAACGCGGGCCCTCTTTGTCCACGCGGATCATGCGACCAGCCCGATTCGGGTGCGAATTTCTTCGTCGCGCAGGGAAATCACGCGGCCAAGAAACCCGTCCGCATCCGCGCTGCACATCCAGACCAGCGCCCGCGCGGGCCATTCGGGCGGTATGTGGTCGGACCAGTCAAGCCGTGCCACCGGGTTCACGCCCGAGGCCCGGATGACCCGCTGCATCTGCGTGGCGACGGTTCCCGGCGAAAGCACCAGTGCCCGGATGCCTTGGGCGCGGTATTCGGTGTCGATGCAGGCGCACAATTGGTGAACCGCAGCCTTGGAGGCGCAATAATGGCTCCAACCTTCCAGAGGCGAACTTGCCGCGCCCGACCCGACGATCAGGATGTCGCCCCCGCCCTTCATGTGATCCAGCGCCGCCCGAACGCCATAGAAAACCCCGTTCACGTTCACATCGACCACCCGCGCCCAATCGGCGGGCGCAAGATCGGCGATCCGGGCCACGGGTTCCAGAACACCCGCATTGGCCACCAACACGTCCAGACGGCCAAATCTTTCGACCGCCTGATCGATTGCGCGCGCCATTGCGTCGGGGTCGCTGACATCGCAAGGGCAGGCAAACGCGTTCGTCCCGATATCCGCGGCGATGTCCCGGACGGCGTCGGAGGACCGGGCCGCCAGCGCGACATTGGCCCCGAGACGCGCGAATTCCCGCGCCGCCGCCGCGCCGATCCCGCGCGACGCGCCGGTGATGAAGACGGTTTTTCCGGTTAGCTGGGTCATCGTGTCATCCTGCTCAGGCGGCTTTCAGGGGGCGACCATCGACGGTCACCCGGTGCAGATACCGCCGCGCTGGCCGGGATAATCGTTGATTACCTTGTGCCATGTCGCGCGGTCGTTCCAAATGGTCATGCCATCGGTTCATGTCGATGTTGCCCCGGCAACAGGCATTCGCCAGATGCCGATCGGGTGTGACATCCTGATCGCAGATCCCGATGGCCCCGTGATCGGGCGATGCCTGCCGATTGGCGGGCCAGTCGGACGAGGCGATCCCGGCCCCAGGCGGGCCGGTCAGTTTGCGCAGATGCACCATTGATCCCAATCTTCGGTTACGGCGATGGTGCCGCCATAATCGGGTCACGTCAAACGCCAATCGCCGTGCCAACCGACGGTCCACGGATGCGCAGCCGATACCTGCCATGCGAACTGGTTCGGTGGTTCGGGCCGGCGGTTTTATGTCAACACCGCCCTGCCTGAGATGCCACGTTGGCAGCATCCGGGCTTTGCGCCGTCTCAAGGTTGACGGCGGCGTTTGCGCGCACTCGCCCCGGTCGGCCCGGGCCGCGATGCGGCGTGGTTTGAAAAGGCGGGGGATTGGCGTACGTTTGCGCCCTGTCCAATTGGAGCCACCTGAAATGATCGTCAAGACCCTCGACCAGATTCTGAACACCCGTGACCACGTGACCGGAGACGCCTTTGATAGCCGCCGCCTGCTGTTGGCAAAGGACGGGCTGGGTTATTCGCTGCACGACACGATCTGCAAAAAGGGATCGCACCAGCGCCTGCACTACAAAAACCACATCGAGGCGAATTACTGCATCGCCGGCGAGGGCGAGGTGGAGAATGTCGCCACCGGACAGGTCTATCCGGTCTCGCCGGGGACGATCTATGTGCTGGACCGGAACGACGCCCATATCGTGCGCGCCACCAAAAGTGACTTGCGTTTCGTCTGCATCTTCACTCCGGCGCTGTCGGGGCACGAGACCCATGACGAAGACGGCAGCTATTCTGCCCCCGCCGGAAATGACCCGCAATGACCGCCCGCCTTGAACACGCCAACCTGACCGTGCCCGACATCGATGCCGCCATCGACTTTTTGCAGGCGGTGGAACCGGAATACCGGGTGCTTCACGATTCGGGCGAAGACGCCGATATCCGCTGGGTGCATTTCGGCGCGGGCGGCAGCTATCTGGCGCTGGAGGTGCCGCATGACGGCAACGCGGACTCGACGCTGAATGCGCGTTACCAGAATTACGGGATCAACCATGTGGGCCTGGTCGTCGACGATATTGCCGACGCCAAATCGCGGCTTGAGGCCGGGGGCTACCGCGAAGGCCACATTCCCGAAATCCATCCTGCGCGAATCCGCCGCTATTTCTATGATTCCGCCGGGATGGAGTGGGAACTGGTGCAGTATCTGTCCGACGATCCGTCACTGCGCCACAGCTATGGCTGATGGCGGTGCTCAGAGTTTTCGAGCAACGACATAACGGCAGGGCGGATTTGCCGGGTGATTGCCGGATTCGATGATCCTGAAACCGGCGTCGGTGATCAACTGGTCAAACGCCGGTATCTTCATGAAATTCACGTAAGGCGCCTTGCCGAAGAATTGCATCAGCGGCAGGATCATCATGATCGCCCGCAGTTTCAGCGGCAGGCGGCTTTCGGGCGCGCAGACGGTTTTCGAGATGAACAACCCGCCGGGTTTAACATGATCGCGCAGGACCTGAACCGCGCCTTCGATATCGGCGATCAGGTGCAGAACGTTATGGGCCAGAACCACATCAAACGGGCCGCCGTCGACGTTGGTTTCAAACAGGTCGGCCTGCGTGAATTTCGCGTTCGCGACACCTTCGGCCCTGCCCCTTGCAATCGTGATCATGCCTTCGGAAAAATCGGTGCCGGTAATATGCGCGACGTTCGCGGCCAGCAGCACGGCGGTCGAACCGGTGCCGCAGCCAACTTCGAGCACGCGATCCTTTTCTGAAAGATAGGACCGCGTTCGGCCCAGCGTGTACTCGTATGCGGCCACGTCGCTGATCGGCGATTTGGCATAGCCCTTGGCGTGTTTGTCCCAGAATGTCGCGGCGTCGGTCATGGTGTTTCTCCTCTGGTTGCCGCAATACCTATGCGAAAATCAAAGATAAATTGCCGGAAATTGCATTTGTGTTATACATTAATGCATGAATTGGGCGAGCATCAACTTTGACTGGAACCAGGCGCGGGCGTTTCTGGCCACCGCGCAGGAAGGTTCGCTTTCGGCGGCGGCACGCGCGTTGGGGCAGACGCAGCCGACGCTGGGCCGGCAGGTCGCGGCGCTGGAAACCGCGCTGGGCGTGACCCTGTTTGAACGCGTTGGCAGGTCGCTTGCGCTGACGCTGGCCGGCAAGGATTTGCTGGACCACGTCCGGTCGATGGCCGACGCGGCGAACCGGGTTTCGCTGGCGGCAACGGCGGCGACCCGGACCATCGACGGGCGGGTAAGGATCACGGCTTCGGATGTTTTTTCGGCCTATCTGATGCCGGCCTTTCTTGGGAAAATGCGGGAAATTGCGCCCCGGCTGGAACTGGATGTCGTGGCCGACGACAACATCCGCGATTTGCAGCGGCGCGAGGCGGATATCGCGGTCCGGCATGTCCGGCCGCAACAACCCGCGCTGATCGCGCGCCTTGTAAAAGAGGAGTCGGCGCATTTCTATGCGGCCAGCGCGTATCTGGACAAACGCGGCCGGCCCCGGTCCAGGGCCGATCTCGCCCGTCACGATTTTGTGCATTTCGGCGATCCCCGGCAGATGATCGACTATCTGGCACCCTACGGCGTTGAAATCGCGCCCGGCAATTTCCGGGTCGGTTCGCAAAGCGGGATCGTCGCGTGGGAAATGGTCAAGTCCGGGCTTGGCATCATGATGATGTCGGACCGGCTGGCACTGGCGACCAGCGGTGTCGAAGAGGTGCTGAACGACGATCCGCGCGTGGTTTTCCCGATCTGGCTGACGACGCACCGCGAATTGCATACCAGCCAGCGGATCCGGCTGGTGTTCGACCACCTTGTAGATCATATCCGCGAGACTTTTGCTTGAACCCCGCCGAATGCGGGGCTATACGCGCCCGGTGCACCGGACCGGTGCGCGGAATACGAAAAATCAAATGCCGTGTTTGCCCCTTTTGTCGCTAACGGGGGGCAGTTCCGGCCAGAGGAGATAGCGACATGAAACTTCATGAACTGAGGGATAATCCCGGCGCGACCAAATCCCGCAAACGCGTGGGCCGGGGCCCCGGCTCGGGTACGGGCAAGACCGCGGGTCGCGGGATCAAGGGCCAGAAATCCCGGTCGGGCGTGGCGATCAACGGCTACGAAGGCGGCCAGATGCCGCTTTACATGCGCCTGCCAAAACGCGGTTTCAACAACATCAACCGCAAACGGCACGCCGTGGTCAATCTGGGCATCCTGCAAAAATTCATCGACGCCAAGAAGATCGACGCCAAGAAGCCGATCACCGAGGCGGTGCTGCTGGAAAGCGGATTGGTGCGGCGTATTCATGATGGGGTGCGCGTGCTGGCCAAAGGCGAATTCAGCACCAAGGTCGCACTGCAGGTCACCGGCGCGTCAAAATCGGCGGTTGCGGCGGTCGAGGCCGCGGGTGGCACGATCACTACAGCCCCGGTTGCTGCGGCAGAATAAACCTTGTGAGGGGCCCGCGCGCTCCTTACATAACCCGCTATGGAATTTTCGCGCCGCGCGGCCTCGATAATCCGGGCCCTGCGGCGCTGTCGCGAAAGGATCACGCATGGCTTCGGCAGCGGAACAGATGGCAGCCAACCTGAGTTGGAGCGCCTTTGGCAAAGCGACAGAGCTGCGCCAGCGTATACTTTTCGCCATCGGTCTGCTGATCGTCTATCGGTTGGGCACGTTCATTCCGGTGCCCGGCATCGACGCGGTGGCCTTGCGGGAATTCGTTGACAGCGCCAGCCAGGGTATCGGGGGCATCCTGCAGATGTTCACGGGCGGTGCGATCGGGCGAATGGCGATTTTCGCGCTGGGGATCATGCCGTATATCTCGGCGTCGATCATCGTGCAGTTGATGACGTCCATGGTGCCGCAGCTCGAACAGCTCAAGAAAGAGGGCGAGCAGGGGCGCAAGAAAATCAACCAGTACACGCGCTATGGCACCGTGCTGCTGGCCACCGGTCAGGCCTTTGCACTGGCCGCCAGCATCGAAGCCGGGGACCTGGCCACCGATCCGGGCCTGTTTTTCAAGATTTCGACCGTGATCACGCTGGTGGGCGGGACCATGTTCCTGATGTGGCTTGGGGAACAGATCACCGCGCGCGGCATCGGCAACGGCATTTCGCTGATCATCTTTGTCGGGATCATCGCGGAACTTCCCGCCGCCCTGGCGCAGTTCCTTGCGCAGGGACGCGCCGGCACGATCAGCCCCGCCGTCATCGTTGGCGTTCTGATCATGGTGGTGGCGGTGATCGCCTTCATCGTTTTCGTTGAAAGGGCCTTGCGAAAAATCCACATTCAATATCCGCGACGTCAGGTCGGAATGAAGATGTATGGCGGCGAAAGCAGCCATCTGCCGGTCAAGCTGAACCCGTCGGGCGTCATTCCGGTGATCTTTGCGTCGTCGTTGTTGTTGCTGCCAACGACGATCAGCACGTTCTCGGGCACGCAGAGTTCCGGTATCATGAACACCATACTTGCCTATTTCGGGCAGGGACAACCGCTGTACCTGTTGTTCTTTTCCGGCATGATCGCCTTTTTCTCGTACTTCTATACCGCCAATGTCGCGTTCAAGACCGATGATGTGGCGGACAATCTGAAGAACCAGAACGGGTTTGTGCCCGGTATTCGCCCCGGGGTGAAAACCGCCGAATACCTGGATTACGTCGTGAACCGGTTGCTGGCGGTCGGATCGATCTATCTGGTGGCGGTCGCGCTGCTGCCCGAGATCCTGCGGTCGCAATTCAACATTCCCTTCTTTTTCGGCGGCACGTCCGTGCTGATCGTGGTATCTGTCACCATGGACACGATCAATCAGGTGCAAAGCCACATGTTGGCGCATCAATACGAAGGGCTTATCGAGAAATCGAAATTGCGTGGAAAAGGACGCAAGACCAAAAAAGGCCCGGCCCGCAGATGAACATCATCCTTCTGGGCCCCCCCGGTGCCGGCAAGGGTACGCAGGCGCGCCGACTGAT